>JBCCPK010000005.1:0-300000 GCA_039024915.1 Pseudomonadota bacterium | reverse complement strand
CGAAGCCAGCGCCGCTGATCCTCCTGCAGGCCCGCGCGCTGGGTTGCGTTCATGACGCTGCGAAGGCGCTGGTATTGCGCAACCATTTCGAGGTCGAGATTACCCAAGAATTTGTTTGCGCAGATCGCATGCTCAGTACTCGTGCCCGCGCTGGCGCAGCTAAACGATTGTGCCTGACCAGGCATGGGCGCGGCTAGTGCGACAAGGGCCAGCACCAAGCTAGCCAGTACAATGCCATTCAAGAGCCGGTATTGCGGCATGTAGACCCCCGTCCAAGCGCGTAAGCTGGACATTACGATAGGTCAATTTGATTGGGGCGTAACCGGGCGATTAGTCCAATCATGCCGCAATAACGATGGAAACGACACCGCATCCCCGCGCCATCGTCACTGCGCCTTGCAGCCCGAAAAGCACCTTCCTATATATCGCTCGTCGCCGACTGGCGCTGTTTGCCGGTCTGCCAAAGTCTTCAATATTTCCCTTGGGGATCGCTTCGCTGCGGTTTTTCTGATATCCGCTCGCGCTTCTCTGGAACGCTGTTGATCGAAACGATCGATGATACGGGTCCGGGCGATCTGCCGAAACTGTATGAGGTAACATCCATGGCGAAAGTCATTGGTATTGATTTGGGAACAACCAATTCCTGCGTCGCCGTCATGGACGGCAAGAGCCCTAAAGTCATCGAGAACGCGGAAGGTGCACGGACAACACCGTCTATGGTCGCCTTTACCGACGATGGCGAACGTTTGGTCGGGCAGCCCGCGAAGCGTCAGGCCGTGACCAATCCTGACGGTACGCTGTTCGCGGTCAAACGCTTGATCGGTCGGCGTTACGATGATCCAGCGGTCAAAAAAGACAAAGAGCTCGTTCCTTTTGAAATCGTGAAAGCTGAAGGCGGTGATGCGTGGGTGAAGGTCAGCGACACCGATTATTCGCCGTCACAGATTTCGGCTTTCATTCTGCAGAAGATGAAGGAAACAGCCGAAGCCTTCCTCGGCGAAACCGTTGATCAAGCCGTGATCACCGTTCCCGCCTACTTCAACGACGCACAGCGCCAGGCCACGAAAGACGCGGGCAAGATTGCAGGCCTTGAGGTTCTGCGCATCATCAACGAGCCGACCGCCGCTGCCCTTGCCTACGGGCTTGAGAAGAATGACGGGAAGACCATCGCCGTCTACGATCTTGGTGGTGGTACGTTCGACGTGTCGATTCTCGAAATCGGCGATGGGGTCTTTGAAGTGAAGTCGACCAACGGGGACACGTTCCTGGGCGGCGAAGATTTCGACATGCGTCTGGTTGGATATCTGGCGGACGAGTTCAAGAAAGAGCAGGGCGTCGATCTCAAGAAGGACAAGCTTGCGCTTCAGCGCCTGAAAGAAGCTGCTGAGAAAGCGAAGATTGAGCTGTCCTCTTCGACCCAGACCGAGATCAACCTGCCCTTCATCACCGCCGATGCTTCGGGACCGAAGCACCTGACGATGAAGCTGACCCGGGCAAAGTTCGAAACATTGGTAGACGATCTCGTTAAGAGGACCGTCAAGCCCATGGGCGCAGCTCTCAAGGATGCCGGCCTGAAGGCAGGCGACATCGACGAGGTTGTCCTTGTAGGCGGTATGACCCGCATGCCCAAGGTGCAGGAAACCGTCAAAGAGTTCTTCGGTAAGGAGCCACACAAGGGTGTGAACCCTGACGAGGTTGTTGCCATCGGTGCAGCCGTCCAAGCCGGCGTGCTGCAGGGGGACGTCAAGGACGTTCTGTTGCTGGACGTTACGCCGCTTTCGCTGGGTATCGAGACGCTCGGTGGCGTGTTCACCCGCCTGATCGACCGCAACACGACGATCCCGACCAAGAAGAGCCAGGTTTTCTCGACCGCCGAAGACAATCAGTCAGCTGTGACGATCCGCGTCTTCCAGGGCGAGCGCGAAATGGCGGCGGACAATAAGATCCTCGGCCAGTTCGATCTGGTGGGCATTCCACCGGCGCCGCGTGGCATGCCGCAGATTGAGGTGACCTTCGACATCGACGCCAACGGCATCGTGAACGTTTCGGCGAAGGACAAGGGCACCAATAAGGAGCAGCAAATCCGCATCCAGGCCTCCGGTGGTCTTTCCGATGATGACATCGAGCAAATGGTCAAGGACGCCGAAAGCCATGCCGAGGACGACAAGAAGCGGCGTGAGCTTGTGGAGGCGAAGAACCAAGGCGAAGCGCTGGTTCACTCGTCCGAGAAAGCCCTATCCGATTATGGCGACAAGGTCGGCGACGATGACAAGTCGGCCATTGAAGCTGCGATCGCTGATCTGAAGTCTGCGCTTGAAGGTGACGATAAAGACGCCATTGACGAGAAAGCTCAGGCGCTCGCGACCGCCTCGATGAAGCTTGGCGAGGCGATGTACGCCGAGAGCCAAGCGGAAGCTGATGCCGCTGCCGACGCTGCAGCAGACGAGGCTGCCGATACGATGCAGGATGATGATGTCGTCGACGCCGAGTTCGAAGATGTCGACGATGACGATCAGAAGAAAGCGTCGTAGCTGGAGGCTATTAAGCTAATGGCTTAGACAAACCCGGCGCTCCAAAGCGCCGGGTTTTTTTGTACCTGCGATCCTTCATGGCTTAGACGCTGTTTCAAAGACGCCAATCATTGCCGGTCTGTCCCAATCTTACCGTGGTGTCGTCTTGCCGGTTGCCGAGTCCGCTAGGCTGCGCATTATTGCGCGTTGGCCCTATCCTCCAGAATGTTCACAAGCTTTGATAAAGCCCGCGAAAGCTGCTTCTGCTCTTTGAACGATAGCGTGTCGAATACTTGGCCAACCTGACGCCGGTGATCATCGCGATACGCTCGAACGGTGTCCTTGAGTGGCTTGAATAACTTGACGATGATCTTTCGCCGGTCTGCCGGATCAGGCTGACGCTCCACCTCGTTGCTGGCCTCCAATCGATCGACAAGCCCGGTGATGTTCTGCGCCGAAACGCCCATTGCCAGCTTCAATTCCGTCATGGTCATCGGACCTTGATCAGCAAGCAAGGACAGAACGCGCATGCGCGAAACGCTGGTGGTCTTGGGAAGGCTCCCAGCCTGGTAAGCTCGCCAGAGAGGTTCGAAACGCTCGAGCAGATCGACAAGTGCGGAGGTCTGTGTCGCTACAGCACGCCTTTCAGCGCCCATATCAGTCCGATTTTCGCCAGCGTCCCTCGTATCAAGGTCGCGTTTTGTTGAGCGCTTGTCGCCCGGTTTGCTGCGGTGTTTTTTCTTCGCCATCCCACGCACCTATCGCGGAGGGCTATGACGTTCAAGCTACTGATACTTCGCATCTTGACGGAATGAACCTAGATCTTTCGGCAAACCTTTGTACATGCTTGCTGCGCAAAGCTGGCAACCCCTACTAGAATGAGGCGGTTGGGTACCTACATTTGCTGCGTACAGCCGCCCGTCCCAGTTGACAGGTATGGGCGAGACTGACACCGAACGTCCACCTGCTCACCGAAGCCTTTGAACCCACTCAACGCGCCTTTCCGATCTCCATGGCTAAACCCGACTTTTATGACCTTTTGGGCGTTGCTCGCGATGCCGATGAAAAGACGCTCAAGAGCGCCTTCCGCAAAAAGGCGATGCAGTACCACCCTGATCGCAATCCTGGCGATGGGGAGGCGGAGCAGAAGTTCAAGCAAGTCAATGAGGCCTATGAGGTCCTTCGCGACGACCAGAAACGCGCGGCATACGATCGTTTCGGCCATCAAGCGTTTGAACAAGGCGGGATGGGCGGCGGGTTTGGCGGCGCGGGCATGGGTGGCGCCGGAATGGGCGACATCTTCGAAGAGATATTTGGTGAGTTCATGGGCGGCCGCCGTCGTGGTGGCAGTGGAGCAGCACGCGGATCGGACGTCCGCTACAATCTAGAGATTTCGCTCGAAGAAGCTTTCGAAGGAAAAACCGTCGACCTGCAGTTACCGACCTCAGTGGTTTGCGAGACCTGCAGCGGCTCGGGAGCCAAGCCGGGAACCAGCCCGGTTACATGCGGAACCTGCGGCGGGATGGGCAAAGTGCGGATGAGCCAAGGCTTCTTCGCCGTCGAACGAACCTGCCCAACGTGCGGTGGACGCGGCGAGGTTATCAAGGATCCCTGTGAGACATGTTCCGGCTCCGGCCGCGTCGTGCAGGAGCGCACCTTATCGGTCAACATCCCTGCAGGTATCGATGATGGCAACCGCATACGCGTCGCAGGAGAGGGCGAAGCAGGCGTCCGGGGAGCGCCAGCAGGCGATCTTTACATTTTTGTCTCGATCACCCCGCACTCGATTTTTCAGCGCGACGGTGCTGATCTGTTTTGCCGCGCGCCAATCTCAATCGTAACGGCCGCTTTGGGGGGCGCCTTTGAAGTCCCAACGCTTGATGGTGGGCGCGCGAGGGTAAAAGTGCCAGACGGCACGCAAACCGGGAAGCAGTTTCGCTTGCGCGGGAAGGGTATGCCCATTCTCCGGCAGCGCGATGCCGGAGACATGTACGTTCAGGTGGTTGTTGAAACACCGCAGAACTTGACGCGTAAACAACGCGAATTGCTCGAAGCGTTCGAAGAAGAAAGCGGTGCGCACAATAATCCTGAGACGGATGGCTTCTTTTCCAAGGTCAAGGACTTCTTCGGGGGATAGATGTCTGCGATTAGCTACCGGAGCGTCAACCCTCAATCCCGAGGGGTTCGGGCCCGGCTAACGCGCCAGAACCGATGGCTGTGTTCTGGTTGAATGGCGGGTTTGTAAAGTGCTGCCAGCGTTACCAAAACCTTACGATGCCTGGACCGCACGATGTTTCAAATCCAGACATATCAGGGCTTTTCGCCATCCCAGCTGCAGGACGCGCGTGTCGTTTTAAGGATTTGAGAACAATCCGGTTTCCTCAAATCTTAAGCAGCTGGCGCTAAGGGTGTGTGGATTCGCAACCGATTCGATCCATATGCCTCCATGCTCAGCATCGACCAAACTCTGCAAACCCTGACCGATGCACCAAGTTCCGCGATCGAGGCGAACGGTAAAACTGGGGTTGGGGGTAATTACACCTTCAGCGAGGTCCACGACCGCCAAGCCGTTGCTGCTCTGGGGGAGGAATGGTGTCGACTTGAAGGCATAAGCGAAGGCTCAACGGGTTTCCAAGTCTTCGCGTTTTGCCTGACTTGGCTTGAAAACTACGCCTTTGGCGATGACCCTAGATACCGCGCTCGGATCGTTTGCATACGTAACAGCGCGGGCCAATTGGTCTGCCTTGCACCGCTTGCACAACGGGAAAATCGAGGCCTCTCGATTGTTGAGTGGGTCGGGGAACCACTCATCCAGTATGGCGATGTACTCCTTGATCCCCAGGCGGATCATGTGAAGGTTCGGCAAGCCCTTTTTGAGGCCATCGATGGATGGAAAATCGACGGCCTGTTGCTTCGGAGTGTTCGGGCGGACGCTCGCGTCGCGCTCGTGATGCCGACCGAACGCTGGCAGGTAGGTGAGGGCCGCGAGGCGGCAATTGCCGACTTACGCGGGTTTCAATCGGCAGAAACATACTTCGCCCGCTTCTCACGATCGACGCGCAAGGGACTGCGTCTCAAACGCCGGCGGCTGGAGGAAATGGGCGAACTACGGTTTTCCTTGGTCAAACCTGGTGGACAGGCCCGGCAGCTTTGCGAACTTGCGCTTGCGTGGAAGAAAGACTGGCTCGCTGCGCGTGGTCTCTCTAGCCGCGCATTCATGGACACTCTGTCCCTTAAAACTCTTGAGGCGTTGGCGGAATGCCAGGACCCGGACAATCCACTAGGCCTCCGGGTACTTTGGTTGGACGAAACCCCAATTGCCATCGAGATAGCCCTCATTGATCGATCGGCCAGCATGGCATTCATGGGAATGTACGATCCGGCCTATGAGGCGCGCAGCCCGGGCAAGGTGCAGATGGAACTGACGGTTCGCCACGGATTGGAGAATGGTTGGCCAGCATACGATCTGCTTGCTCCCATGGCCGACTACAAGCAATCATGGAGCACCAATGCGCTGCCGGTCACCGACGTGATGGTGCCGCGCAGCCTCAAGGGTTGGGCCTATCGAATTGGCATCCTGCAAGGCCTACGCCCGTTTGCCAAAAAACTGCTGATGGCCATGCCCCAGGCTTTGCGCGTGCGCATCCTCAAGGCCGCCTAAACGCTACCCGCACTAAGCGCTAACATTATAGGCGGATAGCACCGCCATATTCACGATCTCGCTATCGCCTGCGCCCAGCCGCGCAATCTGGATCGGTTTATCTATGCCGACAAGCAGTGGGCCGATCACGGTCGACCCACCCAGTTCTTCAAGCATTTTTGTAGCGATAGAGGCCGAGTGGAACGCTGGCATGACAAGCACGTTCGCAGGACCAGACAATCGGCAGAATGGGTATTGCTCCATGATCTGCATGTTCAACGCCACATCGGCGTTCATTTCACCGTCGTACTCAAAATCGACCCGGCGCTTGTCGAGTATGCGTACCGCCTCTTGCACACGCTCCGACCGCTCGCCGGGAGGATGGCCGAAGGTGGAGTACGCCAACATCGCAACTCTCGGCTCGTAGCCAAGACGTCGAGCAACGCCAGCTGCTTCTTCGGCAATATCGGCAAGTTCTTCAGACGTCGGCATATCGTGCACGGCGGTATCTGCAATCAGGACCGTTCGCCCGCGCGCCAGACACAGTGATGCCCCGATCACCCTGTGCCCGGGCTTCGCATCGACCACACGCCGGATCACCTGCAGCGCCACCGAATAATTGCGCGTCGTTCCCGTCACCATGGAGTCGGCTTCGCCCATCGCAACCATACAAGCGCCGAAGTAGTTGCGATCCGTGTTCACCATGCGCTGGCAATCACGGAACAGGAAACCCTTGCGTTGGAGCCTCTGGTAGAGGAACTCCGCATAGTCTTCCTGTCTCGAAGATACGCGCGCGTTTGCGATCTCGATACCGGTCAGGTCGATACCACCATCTTCAGCTACCCGGCGTATCTCATCCTCACGCCCAACAAGAATCGCGTGACCGAGACCCTGATGGCTGAACGATACCGCGGCGCGCATGACCTGCTCTTCTTCACCTTCAGCGAACACAACGCGCTTTTGGAGCCGCTTGACGCGCTCATAGATACGATTGAGGACCCCAGCGACAGGATCACGCCGAGCTGATAGTTCGGCGCGGTAACCTGCATCATCGATAACGGGCCTGCGCGCGACGCCAGTGTCTGCAGCAGCTTTGGCGACCGCCGCTGGGATGGCCGAAATTAGACGCGGATCAAAAGGAACCGGGATGATGTAGTTCGGCCCGTAGCGGGGCCTTGCACCCTGATAGGCCGAGGCCACTTCGTCGGGGACATCCTCGCGCGCCAGGTCGGCGAGCGCACGCGCGGCCGCGATCTTCATCTCATCGTTGATTGTGGTCGCACGAACATCGAGCGCGCCGCGAAAAATGTAGGGAAACCCCAGAACATTGTTGACTTGATTGGGGTAATCCGACCGCCCGGTTGCGACGATGGCATCCGAGCGTACCTCCGCCACCTGCTCCGGTGTAATCTCCGGATCCGGGTTGGCCATGGCAAAGATTATGGGATCATCGGCCATCGACATGACCATTTCCTGGGTCAACGCGCCTTGGACAGACAAGCCGAAAAAGACATCCGCGCCCTTCACGGCTTCTTCAAGCGTACGCGCATCGGTTCGCGTGGCGTGGGCTGCCTTCCATTGGTTCATCCCCGCTTCACGACCCTGGTAGATGACCCCCTTTGTGTCGCACAGGATGATGTTGTCGGCCGGCATGCCGAGCGCCTTGATCAGTTCGATGCAGGCGATTGCCGCCGAGCCCGCGCCATTGCAAACCAAAGTTGTTTCCTTGATGTCGCGACCGGTCAGGTCGAGTGCGTTGATCAAGCCTGCAAGTGCTATGATTGCCGTACCGTGTTGGTCGTCATGGAAGACCGGGATATCCATCTCCTCGCGCAAGCGCGATTCGATGATGAAGCAATCGGGGGCCTTGATGTCTTCGAGGTTGATGCCGCCAAAGGACGGCCCGAGATGTTTGACTGCATCTATGAAGGCGTCCACATCCTGCGTGTCGACTTCAAGATCGATCGAATCCACGTCCGCAAAACGCTTGAAAAGGACGGCCTTGCCCTCCATCACCGGCTTGGATGCAAGCGCGCCGAGGTTGCCCAATCCCAAAATCGCGGTGCCATTGGATATCACCGCCACCATGTTGCCCCGGGCGGTGTAATCAAAGGCGACGTCCGGGTTGGCCGCGATCGCTTTGACCGGTACCGCCACTCCGGGCGAGTAGGCGAGCGAAAGGTCGCGCTGCGTCGCCATCGGTTTGGTCGGAATGACTTCAAGTTTTCCGGGGCGCCCGTAGGCGTGAAAGTCGAGCGCATCTTGGTCTGTAATGGCTGGACGGTTTGAGCCGAAGGTGTTGCGGGACAGATGGGTATCGCCCGGAAGCTTCTTGGCCATGGCAGCGTGGTCCTGTGGGATTCTTGTTCTTGTTAAGCGCCGGACTTTAGATGCGCTGCACACCGATAACCACCGGTCGCCCGCGACTTTTTTGTCCGTCTTTTGGTGGGACGTTGACCACAAGTGAGGGGCGGTGCAACCCGAGTTCAAACTGGTCTTTCAGCGCTGCTCTGATAGTTTACGCACCATGACCAAGCCGCCATCTACCGATGAAATCGCGCGTGCTCCGGCACTCAACGAGCCACCGCCGACAGCGAAGGGTGCGACGCCGGTCATGGCGCAATATCTTGAGATCAAGGCCGCCAACGCTGACAGCCTCCTATTCTTTCGGATGGGCGACTTCTATGAACTGTTTTTTGACGATGCACACATCGCCGCCAAGGTGCTTGGCATCGCCCTGACGAAGCGCGGCAAACATAGCGGCCAAGACATCCCAATGGCCGGCGTACCGGTGCATGCCGCGCAGGACTACCTGCACAAGCTGATTGCTGCTGGTCACAAGGTGGCTGTCTGCGAGCAGATCGAAGATCCGAAAGAAGCGAAAAAACGCGGATCCAAGGCGGTTGTAAAGCGCGATGTCACGCGATTGGTGACACCGGGAACCTTGACCGAGGACGGGCTTCTGCCGACCGCTTCGGCGAACTGGCTGACCGCTGTTGCACCCGCAGCTGACGACAGTTCGCTGGGGCTTGCTTGGCTCGATCTGTCGACGGGATCGTTTCACCTCGCCACGCTTCCCACTGCCCGGCTGGATGCCGAGCTCGCGCGCCTCGCGCCAGCGGAAACGCTTTACCCAGATAATCTAACGCCCGATACAACTCCCCTCTTCATGACGCTTGAACGCCTCGGTGGAGCGTTGTCGCCACTCCCGGCCGTACTTTTCCATGGTGGTGACGCCGCCGAGAGGGTTGCGACGGCCTTCGGCGTCGCAAGCGCAGATGCGTTTGGGGAATTGAGTCGTGGCGAACTCCGGGCGGCTGCAGCCTTAATCGGTTATGTCGAACAGACCCAAAAGCAGGCTTTCGCAGCCTTGAAGCCTCCCGTGCGCGAGCGCTTGGGAACGGCCATGGCGATCGACGAGGCGACGCGCACGAGCCTCGACATCGTCCGCTCGAAAACCGGCGATGACGGCACCACCTTGCTTGCGGCAATCAACCGATGCGTGACCGCCGCAGGAACGCGGCGGCTCGCCGACCAACTATCAGCTCCGTCGACGGAGCGCGATACCATCGAAGCGCGTCTGGATGCCGTCGCATCCTTCATCGATGCGCAGGCGGCCCGTCAGACCATTCGAAACAGCCTCGCCGGTCTTCCCGATCTTTCGCGTGCCCTTGCACGGGTCGTGCTCGCGCGGGCTGGACCGCGCGACCTGCAGACCATTGGTACCGCGATCGCTCAGGCTGAGGCGCTGCTTGAACATTGGCCCGCTGCCACCGAAGCGATCTTGCTAAAAGAAGCACGAGCTAAGCTCGAAGCGCGACCTCAAGGCTTGGGTACCCGTCTGGGAAGCGAATTGGCGGACGAGCTTCCGCTGTTTGCGCGTGATGGCGGATTTATCGCCGAGGGGGTTGATGCCGACCTCGATGCTGCCCGCCGTCTACGTGATGACACGCGCAAAGTAATCGCAGGGCTTCAAAGTACCTATTGTGAACAGACCGGCGCGCGCTCACTGAAGGTGAAACACAATGGCCTTCTGGGCTTTTTCATTGAGGTGCCTTCCGCTCAGGCAGGACCCCTTCAGTCTGCGCCCGACACCTACTTTCACCGTCAGACCATGGCCAATGCCATGCGCTTTTCAACCCAGCGTCTGTCCGAACTCGAAGCGGAGATAGCAGGCGCGACCGGCCGTGCGCTGGCACTGGAGTTGGATCGGTTTCACGACCTGTGCGAGGCGGTGATAGCGGCGCGCGAACCGTTGCAAGCAGTCGCTGATGCTTTGGCCACGTTCGATGTCGCCGCTGGCCTTGCCGAAACGGCGATCCTTGATCGGCATATCCGTCCTATCATGCGCGACGATACCTGCTTCAGCCTCGTCGGCGGCCGCCATCCTGTCGTTGAGCGAGCGTTAAAACGGCAAGGCGGAGCGCAGTTTGTCTCCAACGATTGCGCTTTGGGGGACGAGGGCGATGAGTTGGGAAAGGTGCACGTCGTCACCGGCCCCAACATGGGCGGCAAGTCGACGTACCTGCGGCAAAACGCGCTCATCGCCGTCATGGCGCAAGCGGGCTGCTATGTACCCGCTGACAGCGCTACAATTGGGATTGTCGATGCCCTGTTCAGCAGGGTTGGGGCTGCAGATGATCTCGCCCGCGGGCGATCGACCTTTATGGTCGAAATGGTGGAGACGGCTGCGATCCTTCACCAAGCAGGTCCAAAAAGCCTGGTCATTCTCGATGAGATTGGCCGCGGAACAGCGACCTATGACGGGCTGTCGATCGCATGGGCTTGCGTTGAGCATCTCCACGAGCAGTGCAAGTCGCGCGCCCTTTTTGCCACCCATTATCACGAGTTGACTGTATTGGCTGAGCGTCTTGCTCGCCTCGAAAATCGCACACTCAGCGTCAAGGAGTGGCAAGGCGAGGTTATTTTTCTGCACGAGGTTCTACCCGGCGCTGCCGACCGGTCTTACGGACTACAAGTGGCCAAACTCGCCGGACTTCCAGCGCCGGTGATCACGCGCGCACGGGCTGTCCTTGATCATCTTGAAAGACGCGTCGACGGCACAGACGGACAAAGCGACGATGATCTGTTTGAAGGCCTGCCCTTGTTTGCAGCGGCTAAGGCGCCTGCTCCAACAGCGCAGCCGAGCGACGAACATATTGAAGCTGCGGCCAAGGCCAGACTGGCAGAGCTGATGGCCAAGGCAGACCCCGATCAAATGACACCACGGCAGGCCCTTGATTTCGTCTATGATCTCGCCGCAAAGCTTCGCAAGATGTGATCGCGCGACGATTGAGGAAAACACCCACTTATGGCTCTTCATGAGACCCGTTCCATGCGCAAGCTCGTTAAGCGCGATGATGCGCCGCCATTGCTCGACGGCCATGCACTTCATGCACGCATGGTAGCTGCGATCGAGGAGGCCGGCGGCTATGACGCGGCTCATCCGACGCTGATTGCACTGACCAAGGGTGCTGTTGTTGATATTTTAAAGGGCGCAGAAGCCAGGCTGATGCAGGATGGCGGCGGCCTCGCGTGCGCGCAAAGGTTGTCGTTGGCCGAAGATGTGTTGATCCGAACGCTTTTCGATATCGTCACGCATTACAGGTACCCGCTTGAAAACCCCTCAGCAGGCGAACGCTTGGCCATCTGTGCGGTCGGCGGATATGGACGGGGAACCCTCGGACCCCAGTCCGATATTGACCTGTTGTTTCTGCGCCCCGCCAAACAGACGCCCTGGGGCGAACAGATCGTCGAGAGCTTGCTGTATTTTCTGTGGGACTGCGGCTTCAAGGTCGGCCACGCGACGCGTACGGTCGATGAGTGCGTGAAGCTTGCCAAGCAGGATATGACAATCCGAACCGCGCTTTTGGAAGCGCGACTTATTTTGGGGGATGCCCCGCTTTTCGATGATTTCAAACAGGCTTTTGCCGATCAGGTCGTCAGGGGAAGCGCGGCTGAGTTTGTATCGGCAAAACTCGCCGAACGCGACACCCGTCACGCCAAACAGGGGTCGTCTCGCTATCTTGTGGAGCCGAACATCAAAGAGTCCAAAGGGGGCCTTCGGGATCTCAATACGCTCTTCTGGATCGGCAAATATGTTTACCAGGTCGTGGAAGACGAAGAGCTCGTTACAAAGGGCGTCTTCACGCGCGATGAATACCGCACGTTCCTCAAGGGCATGGACTTTCTTTGGGCGGCCAGATGCCACCTGCACTTCTTGGCACGGCGGCCGGATGATCGTTTATCCTTCGATCTTCAGGGCGAGATCGCCCAACGCATTGGCTACGCCGAGCGCGCGGGAATGCAAGCCGTTGAACGGTTCATGAAGCACTATTTTCTGGTTGCCAAGGATGTCGGCAATCTCACGCGCATTCTTTGCGCGCAACTTGAAGAGATGGAAGCGAAAGGCCAACCGCTTCTCGACCGTATGTTGGGGCCGTTGCTGCGCCGCAAAGCCAAGAGCCTACCGTCGAACGACGATTTCATCGTCGAGACTGGACGCTTAAACGTGTCCCACACCGACGTGTTTTCCGATGACCCGGTTAATATGCTGCGGTTCTTCCATCTCGCCGATAATCACGGCCTCGCACTGCATCCCGATGCGGTGCGGCTGATCACCCGATCGCTCAAATTGGTCACGTCCGACTTACGCGCTGATGCAGAGGCGAACGCACTGTTTCTGGAGATCCTGTGCTCAAAAAACCGAGCGGAACAAACTTTGCGCCTAATGAATGAAACCGGCTTCTTGGGTCGCTTTGTCCCCGATTTCGGCAAGGTCGTCGCGATGATGCAGTTCAACATGTATCACCATTACACCGTCGATGAGCACCTGCTGCGCACTGTGGGGGTTCTGGCGCAGATCGAAAGCGGCAAGCTGAAGGACGAGCATCCACTCGCCGCTAGCCTCTTGCCGACGATCCAGAACCGCCGCGCGCTGTTTGTTGCGCTGTTTCTGCATGACATTGCCAAGGGACGTCCAGAAGATCACTCAGTGATGGGAGCAAAGGTTGCGCGCAAGCTTTGCCCGCGCCTGGGCCTGTCTAAGAGCGAAACAGCGCTTGTTGCCTGGCTTATCGAAGATCACCTGGTTATGAGCATGACCGCACAATCGCGCGATCTTTCAGACCCCCAAACGATCGAAGCGTTCACAGCACGCGTCCAGAGCCTCGAACGGCTGAAGCTGTTGTTGATTTTGACGGTTTGCGACATTCGCGCGGTTGGGCCGGGTGTCTGGAACGGCTGGAAGGGGCAGTTGCTGCGCACCCTTTATTATGAGAGCGAGATCATTCTGACCGGCGGCCATAGCCAGGCCGCTCGCCAGCAACGTGTTGACGCCGCAAAAGCCGTCTTGCTGGAAGCGCTATCAGACTGGCCCGAGGCGGATCGCGTTGCGTATGGCGACATGCACTATGCGCCTTATTGGTTGCGCACCGACCTCGACCACAAGATCACGCATGCACATCTTATCCGTGAGGCCGATAAAAGTGGACAACCATTTGCCTCGCTGGTTTCTGTGCATGGTTTTGAAGACGTTACCGAAATCGTCATCTACGCGCCCGACCACCCGCGCCTTCTCGCTAGTATTGCGGCCGCCTGTGTGGCGGTGAAAGCAGATATCGTGGGCGCGCAAATCCATACAACGAGCAACGGCAAGGCTCTCGATACCATCCTGATCCGAAAAGTCTTTGATGATGCCGCTGACGAACGCCGGCGCGCTGAGCGGATCGTTGAAACACTTGAGAAAGCCCTCGCAGGCGAATTCGCGCTGAAGCCGATGATCGAAGCATCACGCAAAGCCAAAGGCCGTGTCCGTGCGTTCAAGGTCCCCGCTGAGGTCATGATCGACAACCAAGGATCCGAACGCTTCACCGTGGTGGAGGCGGCTGGACGTGATCGTCCCGGGCTTTTGTATGATCTTGCAAGCGCACTGGCGGATTTGTCGCTTGATACCTTTTCCGCGCACGTGGCAACCTTCGGTGAGCGCGCAGTCGATGTGTTCTACATTACCGATCTTGTGGGTGAAAAAGTTACTCAAAGGGCTCGGCTCAGCAACATAAAGAGCGCGCTTGAGAGGGTCTTGGGCGGGCCACCTGCGGCGCCCCGGCCAGCGGCGCTTGCCCGGCGCGGAATCATACCCTCGACCCCGGCGCCGACTGATGCGCCTGGTAAGCGCAAAAAATCCGCCGGTGACGCAAAAGCTCCTGGCAAGTCCGCCCGCAGCCGCTCCAAACCTTCGACCGTCAGCTAGAGCGCCTGAGGGAGACCATTGGCGTGAGCTTGTTGCGCAATTTTCTCACCGTTGGTGGCGCGACATTGTCGAGCCGCGTTCTGGGTTTCGTGCGCGATATTCTCATCGCAGCGGGATTGGGAACCGGCCCGGTTGCTGACGCCTTTGTTGTCGCCTTCCGCTTTCCAAACCTATTCCGGCGCCTGTTTGCCGAAGGGGCTTTTAACTCCGCTTTCATCCCGCTGTTCGCACGGGCGCTCGAAGGTCAGGGCGAAAAGGAGGCAAAGCAGTTCGCCCAGGAAGCGATGGCGGGCCTTCTTACCGTTTTGGCCCTGGTCTGCGGGCTTTCCATGATTGCCATGCCACTGCTTATGTTCATCATAGCGCCCGGATTTATCGGTGACCGCGACAAATATGATCTGACGGTCCTCCTGACACGGATCACCATGCCGTACCTCGCCCTGGTGTCGCTTCTTGCGCTCGTGTCGGGCGTCCTCAACGGCTTGGGCCGCTTTGCCGCCGCGGCGTTTGCGCCCGTCTTTCTCAATGTCGTGCTGATCGCCGTTCTCGGCGCATTGATTGCGGCAGGTCTCGCAGGCAGCGAACAGGCCGGCGTGTGGCTCGCGATCGGCGTCCTTATTGGAGGTGTAGCGCAGCTGGTTCTGGTCGCAGGCGACTTGTACCGCGCAGGGTTTGTTCTCAAGCTGGTGCGACCGAGGTGGAACGCGGCGATGAAGCGGCTTGTCGAACTGGGCATTCCGGGCGTAATCGCCGGTGGTATTACGCAGATCAATATCGTTGTTGGTACGATGATCGCGTCCTTGCAGGCGGGTGCGGTGTCCCTTCTCTATTACGCCGACCGGCTTTATCAGCTGCCCTTGGGCGTTGTTGGCATCGCCATTGGCGTCGTGCTGCTGCCCGAACTCGGCAGACGGCTGAAGGCGGCGGACGAGAGGGGCGTCGACGTTGCGCAGACGCGTTCAATGGAATTCGCCATGGTGCTGACGCTACCCGCTGCGATTGCGCTGGCGGCCATCCCTGAGCCACTTGTTTCTGTCCTTTTCGAGCGAGGGGCGTTCGATGAGGATGCGCGCTTGGGCACAGCTACCGCTCTGCAAGCCTTCGCTGTTGGCCTTCCTGCCTTTGTCCTGATCAAAGTTTTCTCGCCTGCCTTTTTCGCGCGCGAAGATACACAAACGCCGATGCGGGTGGCCGGCCTGTCCGTGGCGATCAACATCGCCTGCTCACTCGCCTTGTTTCCTTTCATGGGACATATCGGAATCGCACTTGCCACATCCATCGCTGGCTGGGTGAATGCGCTGGTTCTGTACCGGCTGATCCGAAACCGGGGATATTGGAGTATCGGAAGACCATTGAGGCGCAAGCTCCTTCTGCTGCTCGTATGTTCCGCAGCTATGGGCGTCTCGTTGATTGTTCTGGCGGATGTTCTCGATCCGGCGCTGGTGCTATCGGCGGGTTTGATCGTGCGCATGCTTGGACTGGCCCTCCTCGTCGCTGCTGGCGTTGTGGTTTTTTTCGGCCTCGCCCATCTCAGTGGCGCCTTTCGTCTTGGAGAGATGCGACAGCTGCTACGAAAACGCGATCGGGCCTGACAGCAGTCCGCCTGAGCGTTGGCCTCTTGATCGACCGTCCAAAGCCCGCGATAAGGCAGGCCGTTTTCTCCCATCCGCAGGACCTATCTCATGGACAGCGAGACCAGCGCGAGTTTTGAGCCGCGCGTGTTTTCCGGTGTGCAGCCGTCCGGCCAGTTGACGCTTGGCAATTATCTTGGAGCGATACGGAACTTTGTGCCGCTTCAGGATACGCACACCTGTTTCTACTGCATGGTCGATTTGCACGCGATCACGGTTTGGCAGGACCCCGCCGAACTTGCCGCCGCGACGCGCCATGTGGCGGCTGCCTTTATGGCTGCAGGTCTCGATCCTGAGAAATCTGCCCTTTTCAACCAGTCCCTTGTACCTGAACACGCCCAACTGGGTTGGATATTCAATTGCGTGGCGCGGCTGGGCTGGCTCAACCGTATGACGCAGTTCAAGGAGAAAGCCGGCAAAGACCGGGAGAAGGCCAGCGTCGGGCTTTACGCGTATCCGACCCTGATGGCCGCCGATATCCTCTTGTACAAGGCGACCGCCGTTCCGGTTGGCGAAGACCAGAAACAGCATTTGGAGCTGACGCGCGATATTGCGCAGAAGTTTAACAATGATTGGGGTACGGAAGTCTTTCCAATGACCGACCCCTTGATCCTTGGTGATGCGACACGCGTTATGAGCTTGCGCGACGGCACAAAGAAGATGTCCAAATCCGATCCTTCCGATCTGTCGCGGATCAATCTGACTGATGATCGCGACACGATCGCGAAGAAATTCAAGAAGGCAAAAACGGATCCCGAACCGTTGCCCGAAACGGTTGACGGCCTCGACGGCAGACCTGAAGCTGATAACTTGGTCGGCATCTACGCAGCTCTGCAGGGAACAACCAAAGCTGACGTGATCAGCACGTTTGGGGGCCAAGGTTTTGGTACGTTCAAGCCTGCCCTTGCCGATCTGGCGGTGGAAGTCTTGGGGCCGATCCGCGATGAGATGGAGAGGCTCCTCGACGACCCAACGGAAATTGACGCGATCTTGCGGAGGGGCGCTACACGCGCGCGGGAGGTCGCCGTGCCTGTGCTTGACGAGGTGTACAAGATCGTGGGGCTTGTGAGATAGCCAAAGCCTTGGCAGGCTTAGCGGAACACGTCACTGGCCTTGGGGGTAATCGATGCTCAAAGCCCGCCGCGCCTTTGAAGAGGGCCACCAACGCAAGTTTCTCGTCGTTCTCGATGACACGCCGGAATGCGAGCGTGCGGTTATTTATGCGGCACGCAGGGCCCAAAGAACCGGTGGCGGGCTGGCGATGCTGTACGTTGTTCCACCTTCGGAGTTCCAGCACTGGCTCGGGGTCGAAGAAATCATGCGCGCCGAAGCGCAAAGTGAGGCCGACGCGACGGTTGATCGATATGTGGGGCTTTTGCGGGCGCAGGGCCTGAGCCTAACACCAGAAAGGCTGGTGCGCGAAGGCGATGGCCATGAGGCCATCATTGATCTCATCCACGACGATGAAGATATAGCAATCTTGGTCCTCGCAGCGGGTACCGGCAAAGATGGCCCAGGCCCCTTGGTCACCATGATAGGCCAGCGCGCAGGCACCTTCCCGATACCCGTCACAATCGTCCCAGGCGACCTCAACGACGACGTGATCGAAGCGATTGCTTGAACTTGGCATGACAAAGCTTGCTCTTTCCGATGCACGACGCGAACAGCTGATCGAGGCGCTACAGGGCTACTTCCACTCGGAGTTCGACGAGCAGCTTTCTCCATTTCGTGCAGAGGAATTGCTCGACTTCATGCTGGGGCAACTTGGCCCCACCCTCTACAACCAAGGCATCGCCGACGCACGTGCCTTCCTGACGAGCAAATTGGATGATCTCGACACGGACTTCCCGCTACCCGAGGATGGATAATGCGGCTTGCTCTGATTGCCGACATCCACGGTAACTCGTGGGCGCTCGAAGCCGTTTTGGACGATGTTGCGCGCCAGAGAACCGATCTGACGATCAATCTCGGTGACGTGTTTTCCGGGCCACTTGATGCTGCAGGAACGTTTCGTCTGCTGCAGCCACTGGGCCTGCCGACTGTCCGTGGCAATCATGACCGATACCTGATCGAGCAACGAGTGGACGATATGGCCCCATCGGACCGCGTGGCATTTGAAATGCTGCCGAACGAGGCCATCGCCTGGTTGACGACCTTGCCCCAGACCTCTCGTCCGATTGACGGTGTCTATGCCTGTCATGCCACGCCGCGGCTAGATGACCGGTATTGGATGGAACGCGTTGAGCCGAACGGCCTGGTCCGCAAGGCAACACATCAGGAGGTCGAGGCGGAGCTCAATGAGGACGCCCTCGCCGCCGATTTGGTTGTGTGCGCTCACACACATCTGCACGGGGTGCGCCGATTGGCGAACGGGGCTCTACTCGTCAATCCCGGCTCGGTCGGCTGCCCGGCCTACGACGATACGATGCCCTATCCGCATCATATGGAGAGCGGTTTTCCGCAGGCCTGTTATGCAATTGTGGAACGCAGGTCCTCGGGGTGGCAGGCGAGCTTTCGGCTCGTTGTTTACGATAGCAGGCCCGCCATCCGGTCGGCCCAGTCGCATGGTCGCTTGGAATGGGCAACGGGTCTGCGCACCGGGTACTACGCACCGTAAGCGCGCTCAGAAGAGGACCGACGTCCGCGCTCAACGCTCTCCCGATTCGCGCGCTTTGACCGGCCGTCTGGCCCCAACAGGTTCTCGCTGCACTTTACCAAACAATCGCGTGGGTACAGCACAGTCGTGTCTTTCGAGTTAGGCTATGTTGACCGTGAGTTTGCGGAACTTTGTGCCGCGGGCTTCGTCTTTGATAGCGCATCCACCGGCCAACTCTGGCGATGGCAGAAGGCTCGATTTCGCGACCTAACAGGGAACCGGTTCTGCCTATCTCACGCCGGCAACAAGCGGCAATTTCCGCCTTGGCGCATGGATGCGGATCGCTGAGATCGACGCTGGTCCAACCGACATCGATCTGCAACCACGATGAGAACCTTTCAAAACCAGTGAGGTTACGGCATAACCGATCCAAAGCGCTCAGGTACCGTAAGCGGTTTGAAAACAGTGCCGGGCGCCCCCAAATCCAGGTTGTCCGAAAGGGTCCAAGGAGAGTAGTCGCGATGTTCATTCAGGTTGAGTCGACACCCAATCCAGCCACTTTGAAGTTCCTGCCCGGCGAGCGGGTTCTAGACGACGGTACGCTTGATTTCCGCACGCCAGAGGAAGCCGAGAAGAGCCCGCTGGCGCAGCGTCTTTTCGCAATCCATGGCGTTTCAGGCGTGTTTTTCGGTCACGATTTCATCACGGTCACGGCCGAAGTTGACGACTGGTCGCACATCAAGCCGGCGATCCTGGGTGGGATCATGGAGCATTTCGTGACCGGAATGCCGATACTTGTCGATGATGCCGCCGCGACAGATGTTGAGCAGGATGGCGAGTTTTTTGATGACGCCGACAAGGTCATGGTCGATACCATCAAGGATCTGCTGGAGACACGCGTCCGACCGGCCGTTGCGCAGGATGGCGGCGATATCACCTTCAAAGGCTTCCAGGACGGTATCGTCTACCTGAACATGCGTGGTGCGTGCGCTGGCTGCCCGTCGTCAACGGCGACGTTGAAAAACGGCATCGAAAACCTTTTGCGCCATTTCGTGCCGGGTGTTGAAGAAGTGCGGGCCACCTAACCACTATCTCGCATGCTGCCCGTCAGGTGTTGTCAGCCATGAATCCCGACAACCTGAACCCACTCATCCTTTCCATGGATACCGCCGGCCATGCTTGCCAGGTTGCGTTGGCCGACGGTGCCGACATCATCAGTCACGAGCGCAAAGCCATGGCGCGGGGCCACGGCGAAGAACTTGTGCCGATGGTTGAACGGGTCCTTGCAGCGGTTGGGCGGGGTTATGAGGATCTTGATCGGATCGGCGTCACCATTGGTCCCGGGTCATTCACCGGCTTAAGGGTCGGTCTCGCAGCGGCGAGAGGGTTCTCGGCCACCCTGAACATTGATGCGGTGGGGATCGGCTCATTGGCTGCGCTTGCGGCTACTGATCGGATGGACAGCCCCGCGCCGCAGGGCCAGGCGGTTGCCTTGGATGCCCGCAATTCTATGGTCTACGGCCAACTCTTCGAACCTGACGGCGAACCGATTAGTCCGCCCGAAGCGATGGCGGATATCGTTTTCGCTGCCCTGGTTCGCCCCGGCATGCGCCTGTCAGGGACCGCGCAGCCGGCCATTGCCGCTCACCTGGAAAACCTGAGCAAGCCCATAACGCTCGGCCGCAGTGTCCCAGTCCCTTCGCTCGAAGCAATCGCCACGCTGGCGCTCAGTGCAGACCCGAAAGTCAAACCGAGTCCGCTTTATCTGAAGGAAGCCGATGCTGCCGTTGCGAAATCCTCTGGCTTGCGCGCTTCAATGTCCTAAAAGGGTAGGCCATGTCCGCCTCATCCTTCTCTGCACTGTTCGACGAATGGTACAACTGGGCCATGGAACCGCTTCGCCAGAGCGTAACAAGGCCCCGATTGACCGAAGAGGTTCAGCCGGAAGATTGCCGGGACCTGGCCGCGCTGCATGAGGCGAGTTTTCCTTCGGGCTGGGGGGAGGACGATCTGCAACGCATGCTTGCCGACGAGGCGGTCCTAGCCCGGCTAGTCAGACCGCTAGGACTTTTAGGGGCCGGTCCGGCGGAAGGGTTCATCTTGGCGAGGCGCGCAGCAGACGAAGGCGAAATCCTCACGATTGCTGTGGACCCGCGGGCACGCAGCAGAGGGCTTGGCGCTCAGTTGCTTGATGCGGCCTTGTTTGAATTGCGTGTTCACGGAGTGCAGGCAGTTTTTTTGGAAGTTGCCGAAACCAATGTCGCGGCGGTCCGGCTCTACCGGCGGCGCGGGTTTAGGACTGTCGGAGAACGGCCGGCTTACTCGACCGCGGAAGATGGCAGCAAAGCACGTGCGCTTGTCATGCGGCGTCAATATGAGTAGCGCAGGGCAGGCGAGCTCTTCTTCCCACTGTCCAACTGCAACCGGTCCGATGCGTTCATGACCCAGCAAGCCAAAAGCCCGGCGGATATTTCGCTAGAACAGCTTTGCGCGGAGCGGGGTATGCGTATGACCGAACAAAGGCGGGTCGTGGCTCGGGTCATTGATGCATCGAACGACCATCCCGATGTGGAAGAGCTGTACGCGCGCGCCTCGGCGATCGATCCCAACATCTCAATGTCCACGGTCTACCGGACCGTGAAGCTGTTTGAAGAGTCAGGCATCGTGGCGCGGCTCGACTTCGGCGATGGGCGCGCTCGATACGAGCAAACCCCCGACGAACACCATGATCATCTGATCGATGTGACGACCGGCAAAGTGATTGAATTCTCTGATCCCGAGATCGAAGCACTGCAAGAGCGGATCGCCAAGCGGCTAGGCTTCAAGCTGGTCGACCACCGGCTCGAGCTGTTTGGGCGACCCATTAAGCGCACCGATCGCGATGGCTGAACATTCGCCGCCCGAAACCGGGCGACGGAGTTTACGTGCTGTCGCGCTTGCCGTGGTCAAACTCCTGCCAATCACGATTGCATTTCTCGTTCTGGCACCGCTTCAATGGCTTTCCAACAGATTTGCTCCGCAGGTAGCCGCGCGCCTGCCCATGCTGTTTCATCGGGTGGCGCTTTGGACATTGCGCGTACGCGTTCGAAAAGAGGGCGAACACGTTGGCGGCAACAACCCGGCGCTGCTGGTTGGCAACCACGTATCGTGGCTCGATATCGTCATCCTTGGCGCGTGTGGACCTGTTCGATTCATCTCAAAGGATGATGTCGCGCACTGGCCCGTCTTCGGTACTCTGGCTCGCCTGCAGCGGACCGTTTTCATTGATCGCAACCGTCGCCAATCCACCGCCTTGGCCATAACTGCGCGCGACGCAGCCCTTTCGGCAGGCGATAAGCTGGTGCTTTTTGCCGAGGGGACGTCTTCGGATGGCAATCAGGTTTTACCATTCAAGAGTGCGCTGCTGCCCGCGACCCGCGGCGAACGCAAGCCTCAACTGATCCAGCCCTTTGTCCTCGCGTACTTGCGCCGCGATGGCCTGCGCTTGTCCCGCGCCGAACGTGCGCGGCTTGGCTGGTACGGCGATATGGACCTTCTCCCCAGCCTTCTGGACCGGCTGACGAGTGGGCCACTGGAGGTTGCCCTTATCGGGCTTCCCTCGTTTTCTCCAGAGCCAGGGTTGAGCCGCAAGGCGCTGGCCCACTCACTTCAGTCAAGCGTTCAGGCAACTTTAGCCTCAAGGCTGCGACACCCATGAGCGGGTTGCGTTGGTCGTTGCGCGAGCATCGGTCAAAACCCTAGGCGCAGTGCGGAATTCGCGTTAGACAGCGCTGATGAACGCCCTTTCTTCAACGCGGAATCCAATGCCAAATACTCCGACGAACCAAACGGCCAACAAAAAGGTCTTCATCAAGACCTATGGCTGCCAAATGAACGTCTACGATTCGAGCCGGATGACCGATGCGTTGCGAACAGCGGGTTATGCCGCAACGGCATCAGCCGATGACGCCGATCTGATCGTTCTCAACACTTGCCACATTCGTGAGAAAGCGGCCGAGAAGGTGTATTCGGAGCTTGGGCGGCTGCGGAAATTAAAGGCGGCGCGGGCCGACGAAGGCAAGCCGACGCTAATTGGCGTGGCCGGTTGCGTTGCCCAGGCTGAGGGCGAAGAGATCCTCAAGCGCGCAGGTGTGGTCGACCTGGTTGTCGGCCCACAAAGCTACCAAGCTCTGCCAGACCTGGTTACACGGGCAAGCGATGGCGAGCGTGTCGTGCTGACTGAGTTTCCCGACGACGATAAGTTCGACCACATTCCGCGAACCCCAAAGAAAGTGCTCTCCAGCCGTGGTCCGAGCGCTTTTCTGACTGTCCAAGAGGGTTGCGACAAATTCTGCACCTTTTGTGTTGTACCTTACACCCGAGGTGCGGAGGTAAGCCGCGATGTGGCAAAAATCCTCGACGAGGCCAGCAGCATGGTCGCCGCCGGGGTGCGCGAGATCACGCTACTTGGCCAGAATGTGAACGCCTATCATGGACACGGACCCGACGGTTCTGTCTGGTCGCTTGCCAGGCTTCTCCATGCGCTAGCAGACATCGATGGCGTGTGGCGTCTGCGCTATACCACCTCTCATCCGCGCGACATGACCGACGATCTGATCGCCGCGCACCGCGACTTGCCGCAGGTGATGCCGTATCTGCATTTACCCGTTCAAGCCGGTTCCGACCGCATTCTCAAGGCTATGAACCGCCGGCATACTGGTGATGATTACCGTCGATTGATCGACCGCATTCGGGCGGTGCAGCCCGATCTGGCCCTATCAGGTGATTTTATTGTCGGATTTCCTGGCGAAACCGACGAAGACTTTCGCGACACGATGCGTCTGATTGATGATGTCGGCTATGCGCAAGCCTACTCGTTCAAATACTCGCCGCGCCCGGGAACACCCGGGGCGGAACTCGGTGATGCAGTCGAACCCGACGTCGCCGACGCACGCCTTCAAGAGCTTCAGGCCTTGCTCACAGATCAGCAACGTACATTTCAGGCCAGCCGTGTCGGCATGACCTTCGATGTTCTGCTCGAAAAGCGCGGCAAGCACGATGGGCAACTTGTTGGGCGATCGCCCTGGCTACAGCCGGTCCATGTCGATGCGCCAGACAGCCAGTTACGCACCCTGCAACCGGTCACCGTCAGCCATCAGACCGGCAACAGCCTGTTTGGTGAGTTGGTCTGCATGCCACTGGAGGCGGCTTCGTGAGCGTTGACAGCGCCCCGGCAGACGGACACGCGTCGGACTTGGCTCATGTCGTTGTCGAGTTTGACGACAATCGGCTGGTCAGCGACCTGTACGGCCAATTCGACCAGAACCTCGCCATCATCGAGCACAAGTTGGGTATCGACGCGGCAGCGCGCGGCAACAAGGTAGCGCTTAAGGGACCTCCCGAAGCCTGCGCGATCGCGCATCAGGTGCTCGACAGCCTTTACCAGCGCTTGCTGGAGGGCCACAGCATTCATCCTGGCGATGTGGATGGCGCAATACGCATGGCTGAAACGTCTTCTGCTCAGCTCGATCTGCCAGCCATCGAACCCAAAGGCGGACGGTTAAAGCTGGCAACAATCTCGACGCGCAAAAAGACCATCACCGCCCGAAACCCAGCGCAGGATGCCTACATCCGCGCACTCGATCGTGCGGAGTTAGTCTTCGGAACGGGCCCGGCTGGGACTGGTAAAACCTATCTGGCAGTGGCCTATGCAGCCGCATTGCTTGAGCGCGGCGATATCGAACGCATGATCCTTTCGAGACCTGCGGTGGAAGCGGGGGAGAGGTTGGGCTTCCTGCCGGGCGATATGAAAGAGAAGATCGACCCTTATCTGCGCCCCCTGTACGACGCGCTGTACGACATGATGCCTGGTGAGAAAGTCGAGCGCGCGCTGCAAAACCAGGTCATCGAAATCGCGCCACTTGCCTTCATGCGTGGGCGGACATTGGCGAATTCGGTGGTCATCCTTGATGAAGCACAGAACACCACCTCTATGCAGATGAAGATGTTTCTCACGCGCCTTGGGGAAAATTCCAAGATGATCGTAACCGGGGACCCCAGCCAGGTCGATCTTCCACCAGGTCAGACGTCTGGCCTTGCCGAAGCCTACCGCATGCTCAGAGGCATTGAAGGCATCGTCCATCTGAAGTTCCGCGCGCAGGATGTGGTTCGGCACGCACTGGTGACACGCATCGTTGAAGCCTACGACGAAGCGGCTCGACGGCGAGTTCGCGCCCAAGCGGAGCGTCAATCGACCTTGCTGGACAGCGCCGATTGACGCTGAGCATCGACTTGAAGATCGACGCCGGTCTATGGCCCGACGAAGCTGAGTTGTTGGGCTGGTTGAACGCTGCGGTGGAGGCGGCGCAAGCCGAACTTCTGGCACCTCTGCCGCCAGGTGAGATCGCAATCCTCTTGACTGACGACCAGACCATGCGGGCCATCAATCGGGAGCATCGCGGCATCGACAAGCCGACAAATGTCCTGTCTTTTCCAACCTACCCCGCGAACATCATTCCAACCCTTCGAGCGGACAGGCCGCATCTTTTTGGCGATCTTGTCTTTGCCGAGGAGACGATCGCATCGGAGGCTCTTGCAGCGGACCGTTCAAGGCATCATCATATGAGCCATCTGATCGTTCATGGTTTTTTGCACCTGTTGGGTTATGATCATGAATCAGATGGCGAGGCCGAAACGATGGAAGCGCTGGAAAAGCGTGTACTCTGTCGTTTGGGCATAGCAGACCCCTACAGTGTCGGCTCGGAAGCCGGCGCCTAAGACGGAACAAGGATCGCGAGGCGGAAAACCGCCCGCATGGCGATGAACGACGAAACTGCTTCAAGCAAGCACTCGGGCGACGAGCCGGCTGACGCTGAGCCACTCAGTCCAAGAAAACAAAAAGCGGACGATGACGCCCCCAAACGGGGCATCCTTGACCGACTGGTAGGTTGGCTACGGCCGGCGCCACCGACGGACCTGCGCACGGATCTCGAAGATGCGCTGGCCAACGAGCAAAGCCCCGACGATGACTTTTCTCTCGAGGAACGGGCGCTGCTGCGCAACATTCTGCGCCTACGGGAAACGCGCACAGAGGACGTCATGGTCCCGCGCGCCGACATTGTGGCTATCGAACAGTCCGCGTCGCTGGGCGATGTCCTTTCACAGCTGAGGCGGTCCGGCCACTCGCGGATGCCGGTCTTCGATGGATCGCTGGATCATCCCATCGGTATGGTTCACATCAAGGACGTCGTTTCGTTTCTGATCGATCGAGCACGCGTTAACCGGGAGAATACCCGCGCCAAGGTGCGCGCGGCCAAGGCTCGTGCTGCAAGCGTCATAGACGATGCTGTGGCTGCTCAGCTTGGTCCGCAGTTTGATCTCAACCAGATTGATCTTGAAACGCGGCTGGGAGACGTCTCCATCGTCCGCCAGTTGCTTTTTGTCCCGGCGTCCATGTCGGTGACCGATCTTATGGCGCAGATGCAAGCAAACCGGGTCCAGATGGCACTGGTTATCGACGAGTATGGCGGAACAGACGGCCTCATCAGCCTCGAAGACCTCATCGAGACAGTCGTCGGCGATATCGAAGATGAACATGATGATGATATCGCCCCGAGCCTCGATCCACTGGGAGATGGAGGTTATGCAGCTGACGCACGCTTACCGCTTGAAGAGGTTCAGCTGGTTTTTGGCGATGTCATCACAGTTGATGAAGACGATGCCGATGAAATCGACACACTCGGAGGCTTGGTGTTCAACGCCCTTGGCCGGATACCCGTGCGTGGCGAATTGATCGATGCGGTGGACGGACTTGATATCGAGGTCACGGATGCAGATCCGCGCCGGATCAAGAAACTGAAAGTCTATCCAGCTGGCCTTCGCCGTCGCGACCCTCGTGGCGGTCGCCGGGGAGGCCGTGGTGCCAGTGATCAGGTCGATGGTGCGCTTGAGGCCTACATGGGTGAAGCACCACAGAACACACGCACTGGAACCGACGCGTAGGTCCAGACCCTAGCCAACGCTTGACGCTGAGAGCACCGTGTGGCGGTTGACCCGATGAGCGTGCGCAGATTCGCGTCACGTACGAGTTCGAAGGGACTGACGTGTTTGCCCTTTTGCACCGTTTCGCAGATTGGCTGATTCTGCTGTTTGGCTGGAGGCGAGCACTTGTCGCGCTGGCGGCTGGGGCGCTTTCAACGCTCTCGCTGCCGCCTTTTTTCTTCATCCCTATCCTGTTTCTGACGCTACCCGTGCTTGTCCTACTTCTGGATGGGGCCGATGCCGACCCGCAAGAGGGAAGGCGATTTCGGCGACTGGTTGGCCGAGCGGGCTTCTTTTCGACAGGCTTCTGGTTCGGCTTTGGGTGGTTTGCTGCTGGTCTTTACTGGATTGCCGAAGCGCTACTGGTCGACAGCGCCGCCCATGCGTGGCTTATCCCCTTTGCGGTGACCTTAATTCCCGCTGGTCTCGCGCTGTTCTTTGGAATCGCGACGGCCATTGCGGGGTCGTTGTGGGTAGGCGGGTCGTGGCGCCTTCTTGCACTCGCCGCGACACTTGTCGCGCTGGAATGGCTCCGCGGCGTTGCGTTCACCGGTTTCCCTTGGAACAGCCTGCACATGGCGCTTGCTGCACATCCAGCGCTCCTGCAAGGCTTCGCTTTTGTTGGGCCACTTGGTGCCTCATTCGCGGTGGTAGCAGTCGCCCTTGTCCCCGCAGCGCTGTGGCCAGGTTTGGGAGGAGGGCCCGATGGGCGCCGCTATGCGATGGTCGCGTTTGCCGTGGCCATTGTGTGGGTGGGTGGCGGTGCGCTACGCTTAGCTGGCGAAGTGGACGAAACCATCCAAAGTGCGACAGTTCGCATCGTCCAGCCGAACATCGCGCAAGCCGACAAATGGGACCCAGAGCTGCGAGATCAGCACTTTGCGTCACTTCTTGACCTAACCACACGCCGAACGGATGGCACAGACCTGGGTCTCCTCGATGTGACCCACGTGTTCTGGCCCGAATCGGCCTTTCCGTTTCTTCTGACCGATCGACCCGACGCGCTCACAGCGATCGGGTCTGTTTTGCCGTTGGGAACAACGCTGATCGCAGGCGCCCTTCGTGCGGAAAGGCGAGACGAACGGCGCGTCTTCACAAATGCAATCTTTGCCTTGAACGACAGCGGCGAGATCACCGATGCATATGACAAGGTGCGTCTGGTCCCGTTTGGCGAACAACTTCCCTTTGGCCGACTTGTCGATAGGCTCGGGTTGCGGCCCCTTGTTGGCGCCCCGGCAGGCTTCATTCCTGGCGCCAGCTCCGGAACTCTGGAGACACCTGGCGGGCCCTCTGGACTAGGTCTGGTTTGCTACGAAGCGATTTTTTCCAACTACGTCCGTGAAGGTGTCCTGACGCATCAGCCCGACTTTCTGATCAACGTCACCAACGATGCATGGTTTGGGCGCAGTATTGGACCGGTCCAGCACTTTCATCAGGCGCGCATTCGATCAGTGGAGACCGGACGGCCGCTTGTTCGTGCCGCCAACACGGGGATAAGCGCCATTGTTGATGCTCGCGGGCGCGTTGTGGAAGCGCTCGCAATTGACAACCGTGGTGTGCTCACAGCAAACTTGCCCAATTCCCTAACGCAAACTGCTTACCTGCGGTGGGGTCACCTACCCATTATGTTGCTTTTGATGTTTATTTTAAGTGTGAGCGTTTACCACCGGCGAAGCTATCCATCTTGACCCCCTTCAAAGGCCTGTCAGAAAAGCTCTATATCCGCCGCCGCTTATGAAACGCCGAACGACCGTAACGCTGTGGGGTTGGCCCGGCTGGTATCTATTTGAATTCGACGCGTCTGACCGAAGGCGCGTCCCGGAGAAAACTCGTGGCCAATAATCGTGCCCCCAACCCTATCGATGCCCATGTTGGAGCGCGACTGCGTATGCGGCGTATGATGCTGTCCATCAGCCAGGAAAGGCTGGGCGAAGCGCTCGGCGTTTCCTTTCAGCAGGTCCAGAAATACGAGAAGGGCACCAATCGGATAGGGGCTGGCCGGCTGCAGGAGGTCGCCCACCACCTTCAGGTGCCAATTTCCTATTTCTATGATGAGATGCCCGGGGCACAAAAGCAGACTGGTTTCGCCGAGACCGGCGTGAGCTATGTCTCAGATCTGCTCACAACGTCTGATGGTGTCGACCTCACCAGAGCTTTTTTGAAGATCAAAGATGCTAAGGTCCGGCGCCGGGTTGTTGATTTGGTTAAGGCCATCGCTGACCAGGAAGACCCGGGTGCCGACAAGCCGGCGGGCAAATAGGCTGGCAACAGCGCCGACCGCCTAAATACGCGTTCAAGACCCGCCCATACACTATCCATTGCGCGGCTGAGCATCACCAGAGGTGAGGCCTGTTGCTTACCATCAGCAATGATTAGCGGTTCAACAGCCTTGATTTCCCCACAGACAGGTGGCAGGAACGCCATACGGTTTGCCGAACGAGCGTTCGATTTATCGAACGGCCTGCAAAGGTTCGTTTTGGCAGCCTTTCCCTCAGCTACTTCAGGACTTCGGACCCATGTCACGATCTTCGTTCGTCTTCACCAGTGAATCAGTATCGGAAGGCCACCCAGACAAAGTCTGCGACCGGATTTCAGACGAGATCGTCGATCTGTTCTTTCGCACCGCCCAGGCGGAAGGCGCCGATCCTTGGCAGGTGCGCGTTGCCGCAGAAACGCTGACGACCACCAACAAAGTGGTGATCGCGGGCGAAACGCGCGGGTCGGCATCCATCACGCACGATCTCATCGCGTCTGTGGCGCGCGATGCCATCAAGGACATCGGATACGAGCAGGACGGCTTTCATTGGAACACGTGCGATATCGACGTTCTGCTGCATGAGCAGTCAGCCCATATCGCACAGGGCGTGGATGCGGCTGGAAACAAGGATGAGGGTGCAGGCGATCAAGGTATCATGTTCGGCTACGCGTGCCGCGAAACACCGGACCTCATGCCAGCACCGATCTACTACGCCCATCGTATTTTGCATCGCCTTGCCGCGGCTCGCAAAACGGGCGAGGCGCCGGTCCTGGGTCCAGATTCCAAGAGCCAGGTTTCCGTCGCCTATGAGAATGGCAAGCCTGTACGCGCGACATCGATCGTGCTGTCGACACAGCACCTTGATGCAGACATGACTTCCGACGACGTCAAGGCCGTGGTCGCGCCGTTCATCCACGAGGTGCTGCCCGACGGTTGGATTAACGACGAGACAGTTTGGCACGTCAATCCTACTGGCGCCTTTGTCATCGGCGGACCAGACGGTGATGCTGGACTGACTGGACGGAAGATCATTGTCGATACATATGGCGGCGCTGCTGCTCATGGTGGTGGGGCGTTCTCGGGCAAAGACCCCACAAAGGTTGACCGTTCGGCGGCCTATGCCGCCCGCTATCTTGCGAAGAATGTCGTTGCAGCGGGTTTGGCTGACTGGGCTCAGATCCAGCTGTCTTATGCCATCGGTGTGGCGCAGCCCCTATCGATCTACATTGATACTGGCGGGACCGCGACGGTCGACGAAGCAAAGCTCGAAGCCGCGCTTGCGGACGTCATGGATCTCAGCCCACGCGGCATTCGGAGCCACCTTGACCTCAACAAGCCGATCTACGCCCGCTCTGCGGCCTATGGGCATTTTGGCCGCAGCCCGGATGCCGATGGTGGCTTCTCGTGGGAGAAAACCGATCTGGTTGATGCGTTGAAGGCTGCGGTCTGAGCCTAAGTTTCAACGCCTGGCCACAACCGCTTCCTGAGTTAGACGGCGCGCTATGAGGGAAACCAGCCTCCATGCGTGCCGATAGGGACGTATTGTTCGGGTATCCAGATGCTTGCCACCGGCTCCTCTTCAAACCGCTGAGCGTCCAATATCACGAGGCGGGAACGTTCAAGCTTGGGCTGAAAAACGAAGCCAATGAGCCACCCGTCATCTTCGACATGACTGCGCGGAATGAACGTCATTTCTGACGACATGCCGCCATCGAAGTCCTGATAATGGGTTGCGCCGGTTTCAAAATCGACTTTCACGGCCCGGTCAAACGATGGAGCAAGGCTGGCCTCGACGGCGTAGCCGTAGCGATACGGGCGCCCCTCACATAAAGGGCTGATCTTGGGAAAATCGAGCGGCAAGGCGAACATGCGCTCCTCAATGGCCCGGCTGCCGCTTCCCGACATGGGCAGGACCCACCGCTCGATTGTTGGCTCGGTGTCACCAAGCGGACCATACATGTCCTTTTCGCTCGCCCGCTGATAGCGGCTGACATCAACTATGACATCGCCACCATCCGTCTCGTAAGCATTCATGGTGTGGTAGGCGTAGCACGGAGCAACATCAAACCAGCGTATATCATCAGCCGTTCCGCCCTTGGGAATGACGCCAATCCGAGCATCTTTTTTGCCGTCCCACTTGATCGGCAGCGATGTTTTGAGAAGCGCCCACGCACTGAAAACAACGCTTAGATCGAGAATGATCGCGTACTGTCTTGTTATCGACATATCGTGAATCTGGGTCATGCCGCTCAGTTGAACGGTGATTTCATTGAGCTTGCGACCATCGGGCGCAAGCCTCTGGTAGAGCGCATTGGGCCCCAGCTTCGAGGAGTAGGTGACGGCGTGAATATCATTGTCGATCGGGTCGATCTTGTGATGACCGGTGAAGCCATGCTGGAGCGTACCATCAAGGTTTGACCGCGAGACTGTCTCCAGCTCACGCGTCACCTCAACCATGCTTGCGCCGGCCTCGATTGTCGCAAACAGCCTATCGGCGAACTGCACGATGTTGGTATTGGGCGAGACGTCGAGACCGTTCGTGATGGGGCCGCCAGGGTCAACGGACCCAAGTTGTTGAGAAACGGCACCGCTTCGCACAAAGCGATTGCGGTACCACTTGGCCTTCCCATTCTCGATGAAGACGCCGTGCAACATTCCGTCGCCACTGAAATAGTGCTGGTGTGGCCCGGTCTTACCGACCGTGTTCGGCCCGTTGCGCGCGTAAAGACCCGATAGTTCAGCGGGTATGGTTCCGTGAAATGGCAGGTCCTCAACTGTTATTTCAGTCTGAACCGGCGAAAATGGTATGGTCTGATATCGCCGGTTATCGCCTGAACTGATGACCTTTCGAACCAAATCCAGCATGCAATCACTCCCAATTTGTTGGATAATATCCAATAGGCTGAGAGCTAGCAGTTCACCGAACTAGGTCAAGGGCTGACCTACCCCACACCAAGAAGCTTGCGGTATTTGGCGATAAAAAGATCCTTGCCCTTGATAGTCCTGGTGACCCAATCCCCGAATGTGGCAATCACCAGGAATGAATTGCCCTTTTCGGGGCCTAACGGCACCAGGATTGGGGCCTTACCCCAAGGCGCATAGGGTTTTTGGCTTTCGACCGACTTGCCTGACGCCAGCGCCGTCAAGAGCTTGGCCAGCCATGGCTGTTGGCGACTGGCCGCGACGATCGTCATCGCGTCACCACTATCGATTGCATCGCCAGCCGCGAACACGTTCGGATAGGAGGAGGGCCGCAGATAGCCGTCCACCTTTACCCGTCCATCAGCGGACTTGGAGACGCCCGGAAGCCCATCAAAGAGCGCAGTTTGCGGTTTCGATCCTATGCACGGGATAACAAGGTCAGCTTCGATGGTTGTTCCGTTTTCAAGAGTGACAGATCCGGCGTAGGGGTCTGTGGAGCTCTTCAGGTCGGCAACGCGCTGGCCGAGCACGAGATCAACATGCATCGCGCTGAGCTTAGAGGCGAGGCCCGATCCGAGCTTGTCAGGAAAGCTTGGGAACAGCGAGCTGCCGGACGAGATAAGGGTCACCTGTTTGGTCGGAAAGGCGTGCGCAATCTCACCGGCCAATTCGGTCCCGACCGCACCAGCGCCGACAATTACGATACGGTCTGCCTGTTTGATCTGGCCTTCAACTTTGGCCTGCGCCTCACGAAAGGCATCGATACCTTCGTCAGCGGGCTTGAAGATACCGCCGTTCGACGCGCCGGGGCTCAGAACTATGTAGTCAGCGGCAAGCACCTCACCGGTATCGACAACGACCGCATCAGATCGTATTTCAGTCGCCCGGGCTTTGACCATTTTGCCAGTCTTCAACGCTTGCGCGTACGGTATCAGAGCCCGGTCTCGAACTGAGCTGTCTATGAGCGCTCGCAGCATGGCTGGCGCGTGGACGAACGCATAGCGCGGCTCGACAAGCGTAACGTCAAATGTGTCCTGCATAGCCTGCGCCAATTCCAGGCCGACATATCCACCACCAACGATAACGAGGGATGCCTGTGTCATGTTTTGGCTCCTATGAATTGTAACCGCGAGCGAAAACAGCCAGTATCGGCGCCCGCTCAAATCCCGACATTATTAGATAATGTCCAAAAACTGACAAATAACAATGGTAGATAGCGAACGGATTGCACGTGAACTTGATCGGGTGGTGCGAAAGATCGATGCCCAGATGCACCGGCGCATGCCTGCGGTTGACTGCGGGCGCATCGGGCCGATGGGCGGTTTGCTGTTGATGCAACTGCAAGCGATACAGCCCTGCCCTATTCAGACGCTGGCTACCGCTATGGGCCGCGATAATTCCCAATTAACGCGGCTTATACGCGACCTTGAGTCCAAGGGCCTGCTCACGCGCGAACCCAGTCCATCGGATGGCCGCGCCACGATACTGAGCCTTACTGCGGAGGGAACCGAATTCCTCAAAGCAGCCAAATCCACCCTAGCCAGCGTTGTCGATGAGGTTGTCGCACCGCTAAGCCAAGAAGAAAGACAAACGTTTGTCAGCCTCCTAGGAAAGATTTAGGCCACCATCTGACCCAGCTCATTTGCTGGCTTCATGACGTACCCCAGTGAACATCCTAAGTACCCACTGGTGCAGAGGATTTTTCCGATTACGGCGGTGACTGACAAGACTGATGTCAAAAGCTCGAATGGGGATCGGCGGATCACACGAGCGCAGACCGAACGTTGTCGCGTATTGCTGCACGAGCCCTTTCGGCAAGGTGGCGATCAGATCGCTGTCCGATAGCACCGATAGGGCCGCAAGGAAGGACGGCGAGGCAAGGCACACCCGCCGGTTCAATCCCATACCCTCAAGGACCGTATCGACGATCCCTTTCATGCTGCCGTCGCTCGAAACAAGCAAATGCCGGCAGGCCGTGTAACGCTGCGGTGTGAGAGGGCACTCCCAAAGGTCATGCTCCGCACTTGCAGCGACGAGATAGCTCTCCGTCTGCAAACGCGCGCTATCAAATCGCGGCCCAAGCTTTCGAAAAAACCCGATTGCGAAATCCAAAGATCCATCTTCGAGTTCGCGAAGGGCATCTGCGCGTGACGCAGAACGGACAGACACGTCAATCCCCGGCGCCTGCGCTGCAATCTGCTGAAAAGCGGGCAGCACGTGCGTTGCGGTCTCGCGATCGTTGGCCGCAAGACGCAATGTGCCGGTGGCACCAAGCGGTTCAAAAGCCGCAGGACCCGACAAAGCCGCCTGCAAAGCGTCGACGGACCGGCGCACGTCGGGTTCAATGGCGAGCGCGAAGGCGGTCGGTTCCAACCCGTGCGGGCGCCGAATGAAAAGGTCATCGTCAAAGATGTCGCGCAGACGGCGCAAAGCGTGACTGATGGACGAACTCGTCAGGCCCAGGTCCGAGGCAACTGCAGATGCCTTGCGTGTGCGAACAAGGCCAAGAAAGATCAGCAGCACCGTCAGATCAAGCCGCCTGATTTTTGTTTGATCAAAATCAGTCATGAATTGATTTCAGTACAGTTTGATTAGGCTCATCTGTATCGTCTGGCTTTCGGAACAACAAGGCGAACCGATGCGGTCGCCACGGAGCGCAAACCCATGACGAAGTCGATACTTATGCTCGCAGCCAATCCTGCAACGTCGCCGATCACAGGATGGCCAATCGGCTTCTGGTGGGCGGAGCTGAGCCATGCGTGGCTAAAGTTCAATGATGCTGGCTATGCGATCACGATCGCATCCCCTGATGGCGGAGGCCTGGAAGCGGATGCGTGGTCGGATCCTGATCATGAGACTGGCTACTCCGCCGCCGATATCATCTCCAAGGGCTTCAAGGAAACCGCTTCCACCCGCGAGCTCATCACCAAGACACCTGCATTGGGCGATCTGGACCTTAAGAGTTTCGACGCCTTGTTCATCGTCGGCGGGCAGTCCCCGATGGTCTCCATGATTGATGATGCGCGCGTCCACGCAGCGTTTGCATCGATGTATGAGGCCGGCAAAGTGGCAAGCGCGGTTTGCCACGGAACCTGTATTCTCCTCAAAACAAAGCTCAGCGACGGAACTCTGCTGGTCAAGGGAAAGACCTGGACAGGCTTTGCAAACAGTGAGGAACGCTACGCCGAGAGCGCGGCCGGCCAGAAGATACAACCATTCTGGATCGAGGATGAAGCCAAGCAGATCGAAGACACCAACTTCATCACCGGCGGTCTGTTGGCGCAATTCGCCGTGCGTGATGGCAATCTGATAACTGGGCAGCAGCAGGTCTCCTCAGGCGTGACTGCGTCAAAGGTCATCGAGGCGCTCGGTTCCTGAGCGCCATCGCACAGAAGGCCCCCGGCCTTACGCCAGTCGCCGACCCAGCGCCTCAACCTTCTCCAAAGCGCGCTTACGCGCCTGCGGCCGGTCGATGGAACCGAGCACCGTGGTGCGTACCGGCTTGAAACCGGCATAACCGAGAACGGGCCGCGCCAACCAACTCGTCGCGCTGCCGCGTTGGGTGAGATGATACACCCAATCGGGCGTCGACATGGTAACGATGATACGTGCGGATCGGCCGGACAGGTGTGGTTCGGGGAACGCGTTTCGCCGTGTTGAAAAGGCGAAGTCGTGTCGTCCGATATGCTCGAGCACGGCCTTTGTCTTGGCTGGCATCGTGGCGAACCAGACGGGGAAGATAATCACCAGATGCGCCGCACCGCGGATCGCATTTTGGAGCGATCGTATCTCAGCTTCCACGGGGTGATTGACCAAGGCAGGCTCGACCATGGGATCGAGGTGCACGGAGCCCAGGTCGCGCAAATCGATGATGCCGCCATGGTTCTCGGCCTCTCGGGCGTAAGCTTCAGCCAGCACATGGCAGAAATGCTGCTGGCCCGGATCGGGATGCGCCTGCAAGATGCAAATGCGGGTCATGGAAGCCACACAGCTGTGAACGGGCAAGGGCTGAACCTGCTGATCTTCCACACATCATGGCTGATCGGCAACGCTAACAGGAACAGCCGTTCGATGACCGGCAGGCCCGGATGCTGATGACTGACGCGGCCACGCCCGCGGTTGACGTCAGTGTCGTGCTTTGATTGATCGCGTCCGATGCCTCAAGATCAGCCTTCAAGCACAGACCAAGACCGCGGCGCCCGTGAACGCTCGCGGGGTCTTCTGTATGGCCGCAGGAAAGGCAAAACGCTGCGCGCCAATCGCCGTGCTGCTTACGAAACCGGCCAGGCCCGCTTCGCCTTGGACCTTTCGATACCATGCGCGGACCCAAGGGCTTTGTTCGGGCAGCCCATCGAAGCGTTGGCGATGGAGATTGGTTTTGGCGGCGGCGAGCACCTTCTGCATCAGCTTTCGGATAAACCAAGCAGCGGCTTCATCGGCTGCGAACCGTTTGTCAACGGGATGGCGCGCCTGCTGGAAGGCGCTTGTCAGCATCCCGGCGCGGCGCGGCTGCGGACCCACGAAGGGGACGCGCGTGATGTCTTACGCTGGCTACCGCCGCGATGTTTGGCGATCGTATACCTCCTCTACCCCGATCCATGGCCGAAGTTACGGCACGAGAAGCGCCGTTTCATCGCCGGTGATACCCTTTCGCTGTTCGCGCGCGTTCTGGAGGTTGGCGGCGAGTTGCGGCTGGCGACAGATATCGAGGTTTACAAGCAAACCGCACTGAAGGCCGTGCACGCAGATTCCCGCTACCGTATCGGGACACGCAACCCGGCCGAGGCGTGGCCTGATTGGGCGGGTACACGGTATGAAGCCAAGGCGTTACGGGAGGGAAGGCAGCCTTCCTACTTCTCGTTTTTCCTAGAAAATGTTGCCAGATAGACACGAAACGCTTGTAACAGCCGCCGGTTTCGACTATTTAGTTTTTAACACCTTCATCGTCAGACTTTTGATTGGGGTGGGTCCGCTGGGCCCGCCCTTTTCGTTTGGCGCATCGCTGTTTGCCCCTGTCTGCCATCGTCCGGCAGCAGGGACTTATGAGGCTTGATGACCGAGTTGACCCCGCCCCTTTCAGATAAAAGCGCGCCCCGGGTTCTGTTCGAGAACGGCGTGGCCGCGCGGATTGCCGCGATCGCCGAACCGGCAATCGAGCAGCTGGGCTACCGCTTGGTTCGGGTGCGGGTGACGGGCGAGAACGGTTGTACCGTTCAAATCATGGCTGAGCGTCCTGATGGTACATTCACCATTGAGGATTGTGAGGCCATTTCCAAGGACGTGTCGCCTGCGCTCGACGTCGATGATCCGATCAAGACAGCCTACCATCTCGAGGTTTCCTCGCCTGGTGTCGATCGACCGCTGGTGCGGGTTGAAGACTTCGAACGCGCTATTGGTCATGTCGCAAAGATCGAACTGTCGCGGCCGATCGATACCGGTACCGGTGAGGGGCGACGGCGCTACCGCGGAACGATTGTTTCGGCGCGTGACGAGGCTGTCGAACTTGAGATCGACGCTGTTGAAGCGCCTTTGACCGTCACTTTGCCCTATGCAGCGATGGAAGAGGCTAAGCTGGTGATGACCGACGCGCTTTTCGAAGCGGCGCGCAAGGCACAACAGGCCGCCCAGAAAGCTGCGCAAGCGATGAACGACAACAACAAAGCGGAAAGCTGAGGCAAACCCGCGCATGAACTTAGCAATACCGACCCACGACCCACGAGCGAGCCATCAGGAACGTTGCGCTCGTGCTGGACAAGGAGAATAGGCCGATGGCCGTCAGTGCAAACAGGTTAGAGCTGCTGCAGATTGCCGATGCGGTCGCGCGCGAGAAATCAATCGATCGTCAGATCGTCATCTCAGCCATGGAAGAAGCCATGGCGAAAGCTGCTCGCGCCCGCTACGGCTCGGAGACCGATATTCGAGCTCAAATCAACGCAAAAACGGGCGAGTTGAAGCTCCACCGACTGATTCATGTAGTGGAAGAGGTCGAAAACCCGGACGCGCAAACCACCCTCGCCGACGCCAAGCATTCCATGCCCGATGCTGAGGTCGGCTCGGTGATCGCCGAACAGCTGCCGCCGCTCGATTTCGGGCGTATCGCGGCTCAGTCGGCAAAGCAGGTAATCGTCCAGAAAGTCCGTGAAGCGGAGCGCGATCGGCAGTACGAAGAGTACAAGGATCGCATTGGTGAAATCGTCAACGGTACGGTCAAGCGGGTCGAATACGGCAATGTGATCGTCGATCTGGGCCGCGGCGAAGCCATCGTGCGGCGCGATGAACTCATCCCGCGTGAGCCCTTCAAGTATGGTGATCGCATTCGCGCCTACGTCCTCGATGTACGGCGTGAACAGCGTGGCCCGCAGATCTTCCTGTCGCGGACCCACCCGCAATTCATGGTCAAACTGTTCACCATGGAAGTGCCGGAAATCTACGACGGCGTCATCGAGATCAAACGGGTGGCGCGCGACCCAGGTTCGCGCGCGAAGATCGGCGTTATCTCCAATGATTCGTCCATTGACCCGGTTGGCGCATGCGTTGGTATGCGCGGTAGCCGCGTCCAGGCCGTTGTTCAGGAACTGCAGGGCGAACGCATCGACATCATCCCTTGGTCCATGGACGAAGCCACGTTCATCGTGAACGCCTTGCAGCCCGCGGAAGTCGCCAAGGTTGTGCTTGATGAAGATACCCAGCGCATCGAAGTGGTGGTACCCGAGGATCAGCTGTCGCTCGCCATTGGACGGCGTGGGCAGAATGTGCGCCTCGCCTCCCAGCTGACCGGCTGGGACATTGATATTATGACCGAGGACGAGGAATCAGGCCGCCGACAGAAGGAATTTGCCGAGCGGTCAGAATTGTTTGTCTCCTCGCTCAACGTGGATGAGGTGGTCGGTCAGCTTCTCGCATCCGAGGGCTTCGCAACCATGGAAGAGATCGCCTATGTCGAGCGCGAGGAGATTTCATCCATTGAGGGCTTCGACGATGAAACCGCCGACGAGCTTCAGGCACGGGCACGCGAGTTCCTCGAAGAACAGGAAGCCAAAGCCGATGCCGAGCGCCGCGAACTGGGCGTTGAGGATACCCTGCGGCAAATCGATGGCCTGACAACCTCGATGCTTGTTGCTCTGGGCAAAGATGAAATCAAAACCATCGAAGACTTTGCAGGTTGTGCCACCGATGACCTTGTCGGCTGGACCGAGCGTAAGGATGGCGAGGTTGTTCGTTACGATGGCGCGCTTTCAAGCTTTGAAATCTCAAAAACAGAGGCGGAAGGCATGATCATGCAAGCGCGGGTTGCCGCCGGTTGGATCAGTGCTGAAGACCTGTTGGCGATGAATGCGCCTGCGGCCGATGAAAGTGAGACGGCAGACGAAGGAGCGCCGGCCTGATGGCCGGGCTTGCGAGGATGACACGCCATGTCGTTGGAAACGGGGCAGAAGCGGGGCAAGGGCGGCACTGAAGCCGCGCGCCACCGTCGGTGCATCGTCACGCGACACCAAGCGGATGATCATGATCTGATCCGCTTCGTGCTCGACCCTCACGGCATCGTGGTACCAGACGTCAAGGCAACGCTTCCCGGGCGTGGTGCGTGGGTTTCTGCCAACAGGGCCGTTTTGGTAAAGGCCATCCAGCGCAACGCGTTCACCCGAGCCCTGAAACCCGAACAGCCGATCGGCGGTCTTGATGATCTCGAGCAGCGGACCGAGAAGGTTCTGCGCCAACAGGCGATGGGGGCTTTGGGGTTTGCGCGCAAAGCGGGGCTGGTGCAAACGGGCTTTACTAAGGTAGAAAGCGCCATCAAATCGAATAAGGCCCATGCCCTTTTGCACGCGACCGATGCGGGGGCAGATGGACAAAGCAAACTCGATCGGCTCGCCGGCCATGCCGGCGTGCCAATTTTCCGTGTGTTTACGCACGACGAAATCGGTTTGTCCCTCGGGCTCGAACATGTGATACATGCTGCGCTCCTTGCCGGTCCGGGAGCGGAAAAGTTTATTGCACCAATTTCCCGGCTCGGAGCATTCCGCTTTGTCGATGACGGGCCCAAGAATATGGGATTGGCGCAAGCAAATAAGCGATCAATAGCGGGTGCGAATAAGCGTGTCCGTGCAGGAGAATAGACGTCAGTATGAGTGATCAAGACACCACCGAAGACAAGCCCAAAGGCAAGCGGACCCTTTCGCTCAAGCCATCGACTGGCACTGTCCGGCAGAGCTTCTCGCACGGTCGATCGAATTCGGTCGTGGTCGAAAAGCGCAAGCGTCGCATCGTTGTGCCGGGCAGTGAACCTGCTGCGGCGAGCGAAACCGAGACGCGCGAGACCAAGCCGGCACCCAAGGTGGCTGTCCAAACGACAAAGCGTCGTGTGATCCAGACTGGTGGCGCGGACAAACCCGCTTCGGGGGGTAAGGCACCGGAAAGCCGGACCGCGACCAATGCTGAACAGGAAGCGCGCCTGGCGGCCTTGAAAGAAGCGCAGCAGCGCGAGGTCGAGGAAGCCAAACGGGCGGCTGAGGAAGCCAAGCGGCGGGCTGCCGAAGAAGAGCGGCTGAAGAAAGAAGCCGAGGAAGAGGCCGCGCGCCTCGCAGAGGAAGCCAAACGGGCGGCCGAGGAAGAGGCACGCCGGCCGAAGGTGAAGGACAAACCAGCCGATGACGCCCCAGCAGCGGCGGCAAGTCCGCCCAAGCGCAAGGAGCGTGATGACGAGGGCGAGGCTCCGCGTCGGGGCGATGCACGCGGCAAGCGGGCCGCACCAGCGCCGGCAAAACCTGCCCCACGGACTGATGAACGCCGCCGTTCCAAGCTGACGATCAATCGTGCGCTCAATGACGATGGCAACCAACGCGGCCGGTCTCTGGCTGCGATGCGTCGGCGCCAGGAAAAAGCACGGCGGGGACAGCAGCCGACCGGGCCGCGCGAGAAGGTTCTTCGTGAGGTTACGATCCCGGACGCCATCACCATTCAGGAACTGGCAAACCGGATGGCGGAGCGGGCGGTCGATGTCATCAAGATTTTGATGCAGCAAGGCCAGATGTTGCAGATCAATGACGTCATTGATGCAGACACCGCGCAGTTGATCGCCGAGGAGCTTGGGCACACGGTCAAGCGCGTATCTGAGGCCGACGTTGAAGAGGGTCTGTTCTCAACCGAGACGGAAGATGATGGTGAAGGCGCGCTGCCGCGCCCGCCAGTTGTCACGATCATGGGCCATGTTGACCACGGAAAGACGTCGCTTCTCGACGCTGTCCGGAACGCAAACGTTGTCGCTGGCGAAGCTGGTGGGATCACCCAGCATATCGGGGCCTACCAGGTCGAGAAGAACGACCAGAAGATCTCGTTCATCGATACGCCTGGCCACGAAGCCTTCACATCTATGCGCGCGCGCGGCGCGAAGGCTACCGACCTCGTGATTCTGGTCGTCGCTGCGGACGATAGCGTAATGCCGACCACCGTTGAAGCGATCAATCACACACGCGCCGGTGAGGTTCCGATGATCGTCGCCATCAACAAGATGGACAAGCCTGAGGCTGACCCGAACCGCGTGCGTACGGACTTGCTTCGCTACGAAGTACAGGTCGAAGGCATGGGCGGCGAGGTTCAGGACGTCGAAGTGTCGGCGACCACCGGCAAGGGCCTCGACGACCTTCTCGACGCGATCCTGCTGCAGGCAGAGATCATGGAGCTCAAAGCCAACCCCGACCGGGCGGCTGAAGGCGTCGTGATCGAGGCGCAGCTCGACAAGGGCCGGGGTCCGGTCGCTACAGTCCTTGTCCAGAAAGGCACGCTCAGGAAGGGCGATATTCTGGTTGCGGGCGCCGCCTGGGCGCGTATTCGCGCGCTGGTGAACGATCGCGGAGAGCAGGTTGACGAGGCCGGTCCATCCGCGCCCGTCGAAGTGCTCGGCTTCCAGGAGACACCGTCAGCGGGCGACCCGTTTGCCGTTGTTGAATCGGAAGCGCGTGCGCGCGAGATCACCGAGTATCGTCAGCGTCAAATTCGTGAAAAGACGGCAGCAATGCTGGGTACGGCTCGCGGCTCGCTTGAGCAGATGATGACGCGTTTGCAGGAAACAAACCTCAAGGAGTTTCCGATCCTCGTCAAAGGCGATGTTCAGGGCTCGGTTGAAGCCATCGCGCAGGCGGTTGAAAAACTTGGCAATGAAGAGGTGGCAGCAAGGGTGATCCACGCCGCGCCGGGCGGGGTCACCGAATCTGACGTCGCCCTTGCGGCCGCTTCGGAAGCGCCCATCATCGCCTTCAATGTCCGGGCCAACAAACAGGCGCGTGACGCCGCACAGGCCGAAGGCATCGAAATCCGGCAATATTCGATCATCTACGATCTCGTCGATGACATCAAAGCCGCGATGGAAGGATTGCTGTCGCCCGAACGCCGCGAAACCGAACTTGGTAACGCCGAAATTCTGGAAGTGTTCAATATTTCCAAAGTCGGGAAAGTCGCTGGGTGCACCGTCACCGATGGTAAGGTTGAGCGCGGTGCCGGTGTCCGGTTGATCCGCGACAATGTTGTCATTCACGAAGGCAGGTTGAAAACGCTCAAGCGGTTCAAGGACGAAGTGCCGGAGGTCAGTGCAGGCCAAGAATGCGGCATGGCGTTTGAGAATTACGAGGATATCCGCAAGGGTGACGTGATCGAATGCTTCCGGGTAGAAGAGGTGGCGCGCAAGCTTTAAGCGGCGCGCTGCCCCTCCGGCGAAGCGGTTCGAGGGCTACCAGATGAAACCCCCCTCTCAACGCCAGTTGCGCGTCGGCGAGCTTGTTCGGCATGCACTGTCGGATGTGCTGACGCGTGGTGACGTCCATCGCGCGAACTTGGGCAACACGCTTGTTTCAGTGTCCGAAGTGCGGATGTCACCCGACCTGAAAATCGCGACAGCCTTCGTCACCCCCATCGGGCCTGGCGACGCGGAGGCCATCTGCCGTCAACTTGCAAAGGCTCAGGGGGAGCTGCGCCGAGACATCGGCCGGCAGCTCAAGCTGCGCTTCACGCCGAGCCTTCGCTTCTTGCCCGATACCTCTTTTGACCAGTTTGGCCGCATCGACGAAATCCTTCGCTCGCCGGAGGTTTCGCGCGACACCGATCCCCACCGGGGGTCGGAGGGGGACAAAGGCTGATGGGTCGGCGCAAAAAAGGCCGCAATGTTTCAGGCTGGCTTGTCCTCGACAAGCCGGTTGGGCTGACGTCAACCCATGCAGTTTCCCGGGTCCGCAGGCTGTTCGATGCCAAGAAAGCCGGGCACGCAGGTACGCTCGATCCCCTTGCGTCCGGCATTTTGCCCATTGCGCTGGGGGAGGCCACCAAGACGGTTCCCTACGTCATGGACGGCGAGAAACGCTACCTTTTCACGGTCCGCTGGGGCATTGAGACGACCACCGACGATACCGAGGGCGAAGCGACGGAACGGTCGGCCATAAGGCCGAGCCATGACGCCATCTTGTCGCGACTACCGCAGTTTGTCGGGACCATCGATCAGGTTCCGCCGACCTTTTCAGCCAAAAGGGTTGATGGCGAGCGGGCCTACGATCTTGCCCGGGACGGTGAGACCGTCGAACTCGATGCTTCGCAGGTTGAGATTCATGACATTGTCTATCTTGGTTCACCCGATGAAGACCGCGCCATGTTCGAAGCGCATTGCGGCAAAGGCACCTATGTCCGCGCACTAGCCCGGGACATGGGTCGCGCGCTGGGTTGCTTTGGTCATATCACTAGCCTGAGACGTACGCAGGTCGGGCCGTTCAATGAGGATGACCTGGTAACGCTGGAAGATCTCGAGACCATGGAGGAGCCGCAAGAGCGGGATGTGTTTCTTGCGCCGATGGACAACGCATTGTCCGACCTTCCCGTTATCTCTGTGGTGCCTGGTGACGCGGCAAAGCTGCGGCGCGGCATGAGCCTGTTGATCCGCGGGCCGGATGCTCCGCCCAATGGCGAGGAGGCCTACGCGATGGATGGTGACGATTTGGTCGCCATTGGCGTGATGGACTACGGCAAGTTCCAGCCCAAACGGGTCATGGTTCCCGACGCGTAAGGTTTGCCCGGCTCGACAGACGCTTTGAACGGGACGAGGCTGCCGTGTTTGGTTGCGAGGCGCGTCTAGCTAGCGACCCATAAACCCAAAGATCTCGCGTAGCCGCCCGTCTTCCGCCTGCAGGACGAAGTAGGTGCCGTTGCCAAAAGGATTGCCGTCGCGAGAAACCCTGAAGTGGATGCGGGCAAAGTCCCGGACGGACTCGACATCTCCGTCCAAAGAGAAAACCATGTTGTTCGCCTCTTCGCGGAAATCCGTGATGAACATGGCAAACTGAGAGTGCCCGATACAGGGGCCATCCCGGTGGACATCGTCATAAATGCAGTCGCGGTCGAGTGCGCTGACAATCAGCCCAAGGCGAACATCCGCATCAGGCTCATTCCAGATGGATAAGAAGAGCTCGGCTTGCTTGTTGCTCACGGGCATGCGGCGGCCTACGGACGGATAGCGTCGGGCCATATCGTCGATGGCGCGGGCTTCGGCGGTACTCAAACCTCGGCCGCTGGGCCAGGATGGCACTTCGGCACGGGCGGTCACAGGTCGGGACATCTTACTGTACTCTCATACTCTACGTACCCCTACAGGGGGCGGCTGCCGCGCAACTTTGCATTACCACACCGCAGCATTGCGGCTGTTTTAGGCCGGGCAAGCAAAGGGCACTTACCTCAGACCGCCAAAAACGCATCCCTGCGAGCCATTCTGGCTCAATTGAACTCACCAATTCTCGCATAAGGCCATGGTTTATTAGCAGGGTAAACATTTAAGTGCCGTCGTCCAGCTACTGACGATGCGGTAGTTAATGCAGCGTTGCGCGGACTGTACCAAAACGAGAAGCGGCGTGATCCGTGTTGGCGGACGGGCAGTTTCGTTTATATGCAATGCTGGTCGGCCGACCATCGGCCTGAAAGGCCCACTCATGACCTTGCTCATCCTGTTTGTCATTCTCGCGATCGGCGTATCGTTCCTATGCTCGATTCTGGAAGCGGTTCTTCTATCGATCACGCCGTCGTTCGTTGAGGCTCTTGAAGAGGACAAACCAACACTCGCGGCAAAGTTACGGGCGTTACGCGGCGATATAGAACGGCCGCTGGCTGCCATCCTGTCTTTAAACACCATCGCCCATACCGTCGGTGCCACTGGCGCTGGCGCGCAGGCGGCACGGGTGTTCGATGATACCGGGGTCGGCATCTTTTCCGCGCTTTTGACACTTGGGATTCTCATTCTGTCCGAGATCATCCCGAAAACCTTGGGTGCAACCTACTGGCGGGGCCTTGCTGGCTTTGCCGCACGGGTTCTGCCTTGGTTGATCATAGCGCAGCTGCCGCTTGTCTGGCTGAGCCAATGGATCACCAAACTGATGACCCGGGGCAAGACGGACGCCGAAGTCTCCCGCGAAGAAATCACCGCACTGACCAGCGCTGGCCAAAAGCTTGGTATCGTCGAAGAGGATGAAACCCGCGTGGTGACAAACCTCTTCCGCATGCCTGAGATTGAGGCACGGGAGGTTATGACCCCTCGCACGGTCATCGACCACCTGCCCGCGGAGACGCCGGTTTCCGAAGCTGTCAACAATCGCGATGGCTTTCCGCACTCTCGGCTGCTGGTCAGCGGTGAGACGATCGACGAAGTCCAGGGCTTCGTCCTGACCCGTGAATTGCTCCTGGCGGCGGTTCGGGGAGAGGGCAAGAAGACCGTCGCGGACTATGCTCGCGAACTTCCGCGCATCCCTGAGGATACCGATCTGGATGCGCTGTTCGATATGCTCATGGATCGCGAGGCCCACATCGCGCTTGTGGAAGATGGATACGGCGGAACCGCTGGCCTGGTGACGATGGAGGACGTTCTGGAAACCTTGCTGGGCACCGAGATCGTCGACGAACACGATCAGGCGGCAGACCTGCGCAAGGTCGCGGTCGCCCGTGCCCGGCAGCGCCGGAAGCAAGCGTCGAAGGCCGCCGAAAAACCAGCCGAGGCCTAGCCTGAACGCTCTTCCAGCTTGCTCTTTCCTTCGCGCGCGAAAACGCCTATAAGCTGCGCAACGTCAGTGCGGGGTGCCCCCACACTGGCGTTTGTTTTGGAGGCAAGACAGCCCCCTTCGCAGACCCTCGCTGGACGACATCCCGGCCCAGGGTGACTTTTACCTCCATTATTGAAAGGAGAAATTCGATGTCGATCACTGCTGAGCGCAAAGCCGAGCTTATCAAGGACTTTGGCGTCAAAGACGGCGACACGGGCTCGCCCGAGGTACAGGTCGCTATTCTGACCGAGCGCATCAACAATCTCACCGAGCACTTCAAATCGCACGGCAAGGACAACCATTCCCGCCGCGGCCTTTTGAAGATGGTGTCACAACGACGCTCGCTTCTCGATTATGTGAAACGTGGCGATGAAGAACGGTATAAATCGCTCATTGGTCGCCTAGGCATTCGTCGCTAGGCGAACGTGCTTTGACGTATCGGGGTTTACGCGGTTTCCCTTGCACGGGAGATCGTGTATCCCAACCACGGTTTTGCGGCCTTCTGCGGCCGCAAAACATATACCTGTGGTCTGCCATAGTATCGGTGCGATCACGGGTTCTTTCGCCGGCTGTAGGAACGGCGAAGGCCACTCATATGCTGGCGGGTCCTGTTGTTTGATGGTACCCGGCGTTCGCGTGGTCACTGGCAGGATTGCCGACCCTTGAGACCCCACGATTCTCAAGGCTCCGTCGTCTTGCTGTTGGCTTGAACACCAGCCGAAACGGTAGACATGCACGTCACCCTCCACAGGAACGCTCGCCCCAGGTGAGCACTTCCCTCGGGCGGGTCGTCGTCTCTAGCGCCCAGCGGGCGCGCGGCCTTCGCTTTTCTTGAGACCGGTATGCTTCCATCCTTGGAGGCGACACTCTTTGTGGCTCTGTGCCAACGGCACAACCGCGCACTTCTGTGGCTCTGTCCTTACGGCACGACCACGCACTTCTGTGGCTCTGTGCCTACGGCACAACCGCGCACTTCTGCAGCTCTGTGCCCACGGCACAACCGCACACTTCTGTGGCTCTGTGCCCACGGCACAACCGCACACTTCTGTGGCTCTGTCCTTACGGCACAACTGCAGCTGTTTCCGGACATTCGATCCATGGGGGATCGGGCCGGATTTGACCGGGGCATTCCTCAATCCGTGAGGATGCCCAACACAAGGAATGATGGATGTTCAATCATCACAAAATCACCCTCGATTGGGGCGGGCGCGATCTGGTGCTCGAATCGGGCAAGGTTGCCCGGCAAGCCGATGGCGCGGTTATCGCCACCTACGGCGAGACAACCGTCATCGCGACCGTTGTTTCGGCCCATGCGCCCAAACCGGGCCTCGATTTCTTTCCGCTGACGGTGAATTACCAGGAAAAGTATTACGCTGCGGGCCGTATCCCCGGCGGTTTCTTCAAGCGTGAAGGGCGCCCGACCGAAAAGGAAACGCTGGTTTCCCGCTTGATCGACCGGCCCATCCGCCCGCTGTTTGTGGAAGGCTACAAGCATGAAACGCAGGTCATCTGCACCTGCATGTCCTATGACAGCGAAAACGACCCCGATATGGTTGCAATGGTCGCCGCATCCGCTGCGCTGACCCTGTCCGGCGTGCCGTTCATGGGCCCCATTGGCGGGGTGCGCGTGGGCATGATCGATGGCGAGTTTGTGCTGAACCCGCTCGTCGACCAAATGGCCGATACAGACCTCGACCTGATCGTTGCCGGGACCAGCGACGCCGTTTTGATGGTGGAATCAGAAGCCAAAGAGCTGGACGAGAAGACCATGCTCGACGCCGTCATGTTCGGCCACCGCGGCTTCCAGCCTGTGATCGATGCGATCATCCAGCTGGCCGAAAAATGCGCCAAGGAACCCCGCAACTTCCAGCCCGAAGACCTGTCTGAACTGTACGACGCCGTGTCGGGCATGGTGTCGGACGATCTGGCGGCGGCGTATGCCATCACCACCAAAATGGAGCGTCAGGACGCCATCGGCGAAGCCCGCAAGAAGGTCATGGCGACGTTCTTCCCCGAGGGCGCCGATGCGCCTGTCTGGACCGAAACGCAGGTCAAGACAGTCTTCAAAAAGGTCGAAGCGGCCACCGTTCGCGGCAACATCCTCAAGACTAAGAGCCGCATCGATGGCCGTGATCTGTCGACCGTTCGCCAGATCGAAAGCGAAGTCGGCATTCTGCCGCGCACGCACGGCTCATCGCTATTCACACGCGGTGAAACCCAGGCCATCGTTGTGGCGACGCTGGGCACCGGTGATGACGAACAGATGATCGACGGGCTCGATGGTCTGCATTTCGGCAACTTCATGCTGCACTACAACTTCCCCCCCTTCTCGGTGGGTGAAGCGGGCCGCATCGGCTCGCCCGGTCGGCGAGAAATCGGCCACGGCAAGCTTGCATGGCGTGCCATCAATCCCATGCTGCCGGCCAAGACCGAGTTCCCTTATACGCTGCGCGTTGTCTCGGAAATCACCGAATCCAACGGCTCATCGTCCATGGCAACCGTTTGCGGCACCTCGCTGGCGCTGATGGATGCCGGTGTGCCGCTTAAGGCGCCGGTGGCCGGCATCGCGATGGGTCTGATCAAGGAAGGCGACGAGTTTGCCGTTCTGTCTGACATTCTCGGCGATGAGGATCATCTGGGCGACATGGACTTCAAGGTCGCCGGTTCGGAAAACGGCATCACCTCGCTGCAGATGGACATCAAGATCGATGGCATCACCGAGGAGATCATGCAGATCGCCCTCGACCAGGCCAAAGGCGGTCGCCTGCACATCCTGGGCGAGATGGCCAAGGCACTTGGCGAAGCGCGCGCCGAGCTGGGCGAGTTCGCTCCACGCATTGAGCAGCTGTCCATTCCAACCGACAAGATCCGCGATGTGATCGGCTCGGGCGGTAAGGTCATCCGCGAGATCGTCGAGAAGACCGGTGCCAAGATCAACATCGAAGATGATGGCACGGTCAAAGTGGCCTCCGCCGACGGCAAGTCGATCGAAGCAGCCATCAAGTGGATCCGCTCGATCACCGATGATCCCGAAGAGGGCGCGATCTACCAGGGCACGGTCGTCAAAACCGTCGACTTTGGCGCGTTCGTCAATTTCTTCGGCCCGAAAGACGGCCTCGTCCACATCTCGCAGCTCGCACCGCAGCGCGTTGGCAAGACCACCGATATCGTCAAGGAAGGCGACAAGGTTTGGGTCAAGCTTTTGGGCTTCGACGATCGCGGCAAGGTTCGCCTTGGCATGAAGATGGTCGATCAGGAGACCGGTGAAGAGATCACGGAGACCGAAGCAGCTGAGTGAACCGCTTGCTTGGTCTGAAGGAAGCTCTGAGGAAAAGCTCGGCTTTCTGATCAGCATTTAAGCAGACGCCGGGGTAGAAACACCCCGGCGTTTTTGCATCATCGCACCCTATGGCAAAACTCGACATCCCGCCGGCACGCCTGACAGCAACGTTTCTGATCGCCTGCGTCGGCGCATCGCTGGGGACGTACGTGCTTCTTGATCAGGGCGCGTTGACGGTTTCGGCTCGCTTGCGTTTCGGCGACAACCTGATCGAAGCGGTGTTACACTACCTGTCGTTCCTGACGGTTCTGACCAACGCGATGTTGGTGGCGGTCTATATCTGGTTTGTCAGCAGCGGGCGGCTGCTGCGTTTCATGCGCCATCCAAGCCTGCACGCCTTTCTCGCCGCGCTGATCATCATCGTCGGCGTTGTGTGGCATGTGATGTTGCGCTCGGAAGGCATGAGCCTGAACACCATCTATCTGCATTATGTGGCACCACCGCTCTATCTGCTGTGGTGGACCCTGCGCAGACCACCTCAGGCACCCCATTATCGCGGGGTTTCCGTGCTTATGGCGCTCCCCTTGGGGTATGCGGTATGGACGCTGGCGCGGGGCGCGGTGACCGGTAGCTACCCGTATGGGTTCGTCAACGTCCCTGAAGTCGGATACGGCGCGACGCTTCAGATGATGGGTTTTTTGCTTGCCACGCAGTGGGTGCTGGCCCTCAGTTTTGCGGCGGCAGGGCGATTGATTGCAAACAGATCCTAGGGATTGACCATCACAGAGCTGGCTAGCGCATCCTGCTTGGCGCTGATCTTGCGCTTCACTTCGCTCAACGTGCGGTCGCATCCTTCGTGGCGCTGATCTTGCGCTTCGCTCCGCTCAACGTGCGATCGCATCCTTCGTGGCGCTGATCTTGCGCTTCGCTCCGCTCAACGTGCGATCGTATTCCTGATTGCGCTGATCTTGCGCTTCGCTCCACTCAACGTGCGATCAGCGCTAGACCTTCCGCAGTTCCACGGTTTCGATTGTGTGCTCACCACTTTTGGTGAGAATCAGATCCGCACGAGCGCGGGTCGGGCGGATGTTGTTGCGCAGATTGGGCAGGTTGATGCCGTTCCAGATATGCGTCGCGACCGCACGCGCTTCCTTGTCGGTCAGCTTTGAGTAGCGGTGAAAGAAGCTTTCGGGATCGCGAAACGCTGTTTCGCGCAGGCGCATGAAGCGTTCTACATACCAACGGTGCAGCGTCTGTTCGTCACCATCGATGTAAATTGAGAAGTCAAAATAATCGGACACAAACGGGACCGGTCGGTCCGCATCGGTCGGCTGGCGCGCCTGCAGAACATTGAGCCCCTCAACGATCAGGATATCGGGCCGGTCGACCGAAATAGTCTCGCCAGCCACCACATCGTACACGAGATGCGAGTAAACCGGCGCTTCAACATGCTCGAGGCCCGCCTTGACGTCTGAAAGGAAGCCTAGAAGCGCCTTCACATCATAACTCTCAGGAAACCCTTTGCGGTTCATCAGCCCTTCGCGGTCAAGCACAGCGTTGGGAAGCAAGAACCCGTCTGTTGTGATCAGATCAACCTTCGGCGTGTTGGGCCATCGGCTCAAAAGCGCCTTCAGCACACGCGAGGTGGTCGACTTGCCAACGGCGACCGAGCCGGCGACGCCGATGACAAAAGGAACCTTGGCGTCTCTCGCACCGAGAAACCGCTTGGTCGCCTTGAACAGCTGCTGCGTTGCAGCAACGTACATCGCCAACAAGCGCGAAAGCGGCAGGTAGATCGTCTCAACCTCTTCCATCGACAGGCGGTCGTTGAGCGATTGCAGCGCGCTGATCTCATCTTCGCGCAGGAGCATGGGCTCGCCGGCGCGCAGCGCCGCCCATTCCTCGCGGCTGAACACGCGGTAGGGCGACAATTCCGATCGGTTCATCTGATCCAAGGCGGGCCGCCCCCGAATTCTGCCCGAGACAATCTCTGAAGCGTTTATGAGGGGCGCGATGCCTTTTCCGCTAGCCCGGACTGTCCCGTACGCTGACGCAATTCATCCATGACATCGGCCAGCGGTACCCCGCCGATGCGAAGAACCACCAGCAGATGGTACAACAGGTCGGCGGCCTCGTTGGTGAGGTTGTTGCGATCATCCTGCAGGGCGGCGATCATCGTTTCCACCGATTCTTCGCCGAGTTTGCGTGCAGCCTTTGCCATGCCGGCATCAGCCAATGACGCCGTGTAACTCTCGCTCGCCGGAGCTTTGATACGCTTGGCAAGTATTGCGTCGAGGTCGGCAAGGGTGAAGTCGGTCATGGTGTCCCACCGTGGGCTAGGCGGGACGCATCGCGATACCCGCTTCCATCATGTGATCCTTGACCTGTGGGATCGTCAAGGTTCCGAAATGAAAGACCGACGCGGCCAAAAGCCCTGTGGCGTGGCCTTCGCGGACACCATCAATGAAGTGATCAAGCTGACCAACGCCGCCCGAAGCGATGACCGGCACGGGCACAGCGTCGGCAATCGCGCGCGTCAAGGCGAGGTCGAAACCCGCTTTGGTCCCGTCGCGATCCATTGACGTCAGCAGAATTTCGCCGGCGCCTAAAGCGACGACATCCTTGGCGTACTCCACAGCGTCGATACCGGTGGGCTTACGGCCACCATGGGTAAAGATCTCGAACCATTGCGTGCCATCCGCGCGAACGGAGTGCTTGGCGTCGATCGCAACAACGATGCATTGCGCGCCGAATTTCTCCGATGCGCGGCGCACGAAGTCCCGATCGAAGACGGCTGCCGTGTTGATCGAGACCTTATCTGCGCCGGCAAGGAGAAGCTTACGGATATCGTCAAGCGTCCGGACCCCGCCCCCAACCGTCAGCGGCATGAAGCAGTTTTCCGCCGTCTCGCGGACAACATCGAAAATGATGTCGCGATCCTCGTGGGATGCAGTGATATCGAGGAAGCACAGTTCATCCGCCCCCGCTGCATCGTAGGCCTTCGCAGCTTCGACCGGGTCCCCGGCATCGACCAGATCGACGAAATTCACGCCTTTGACGACGCGCCCATCCTTGACGTCGAGGCAGGGGATTATGCGGGGTTTGAGGGTCATGGCTACTCTGCCGCTTGGGCTGCGGACCGCGCTGGCAACGTCCCGTTGATCACATAGGCAAGGATTTCCGCCACTTGCTCGGGCTCTCGGGCGACGGCAAGCGCAGCAGCGTTGACCTCCTTGAGCGCATGGTCGTGCTCGGGGCGCTGAATGACGATCAACGGCTTGCCCAGTGCCGATGCGATGCCCGCGTCGAAAGCGGCGTTCCATTGGCGATATTTCTCCCCGAAGCGGACCACGACGATGTCAGCGTCGTTGATCAGCGTCCGCGTTCGGATCGCATTGATCTGCGCGCCCTTGTGATCATGCCAGAACTTGTCGGGCTCCGAACCCAGAATAGCGACCCCGCAATCATCGCTCGCCCCATGATCGGTCACAGGAGCGGAGAACCGCACCGGCAGATCCGAGGCATTGGTGGCGCGCTCAATGGCTTCGCGCCAATCGGTATGGATTTCGCCAGACAGGTAAACAGACCAGGTTTTCATCGTATTGAAGCTCCAATCGACCCTATGAGCCGTTCTCTTCCCGCTTCTTCTGGATCGTGTAGACGATATAAAGGCCGACCAATGTCAGGGCTGCCATCGGCACCGATATGATCGCCCAAGCGATCATGCTCATCAATGCATTGGCGAAACTTGCGAAAAACCCATCCGGGTTGGCGCACGTGGCAATAGGAAAGTTGACGGCGCATCCCAAGATGCGAGCGACGATCTCACCGAGAAAGGCCCCGACCAGCGGGAACAGGCCTATGATGAGCACAAGCGCAATCGACGCGCGCCAGGCCCATCTTTTGGCTTCCTGCTCGCTTGCTTTCTCGCGCGAACGCATGCGCATGCTCATTTCGCGGCCTCCAACATCTGCAACGCCTGCTGCGGGTCGATACGCCCATCATAAAGCGCTCGGCCGGAAATCGCACCCTCCAGATGCGCGGCGTCGCGCTCGGTCATCCGTGCGATGTCGGCCATCGAGGCAAGGCCGCCGGATGCGATAACCGGGATCGAGACGGCATGGCCAAGAGCGATGGTTGCGTCCCAGTTTATGCCGGTGAGAACACCGTCGCGATCAATGTCTGTGTAGACGATTGCTGCGACCCCGGCATCCTCGAACGCTTTGGCGAGGTCGACCGCGTCCATATCGGAAGTCTCTGCCCAGCCTTCGACAGCGACCTTGCCGTCGCGCGCATCGATGCCGACAATGATCCGGTCGGGATGGCGCGTCGCGGCATCCTTGACGAGCTGCGGATCACGAACGGCCACGGTGCCCAGAATGACCCGGGCAACGCCCTTGTCGAGCCAACCGTCGATGCCGGCATGGTCGCGGATGCCGCCGCCTAGCTGCACGGGATTGTCGGTGCTGGCGAGGATCGCGTCCACGGCGTCAGCATTCTTGCTTTCTCCCGCAAACGCCCCGTTCAGATCGACCACATGCAGGTGGGTAAAGCCCATGGCTTCAAACTGCGCCGCCTGAGCGCCAGGGTCGGTGTTGTAGACGGTGGCGTCGTCCATCGCGCCTTTCTTGAGGCGGACACACACACCGTCTTTGAGGTCGATCGCGGGGAAGAGGATCATCTGCTTAGGGCGCCCACATCAGAAAATTCCCGATAAGGGCAAGGCCAAGCGCCTGGCTCTTCTCGGGGTGGAACTGTGTCCCAACAAGATTGTCCCGGCCGACTATGGCGGTGACCGGACCGCCATAGTCCGTGCCCGCGATCACGTCATCTTCGTTCTTCGCACTCAGATGAAAAGAGTGGACGAAATAGGCGTGCAAGCCATCCTTTCCCGTCTTGATGCCTTCAAGGATCGGATGAGCGCGCGTTGGTGCGAGCACGTTCCAACCCATATGCGGAATCTTGAGGGAAGGGTCGGCTGGGCGGATGGCCTCCACGTCGCCGGCGATCCAGTCAAAACCCGCTGTTTCACCGTGTTCAAGACCACGCGTCGCCATAAGCTGCATGCCGACGCAGATCCCGAGAAACGGAACGCCTCGGTGGGTCACTGCATCGAAGAGTGCGTCTTGCATGCCATCGACCGCCATCAAGCCAGCCCTGCAATCAGCAAACGCACCAACCCCGGGCAAGATAACCCGATCAGCGCCCGCCACCACATCGGGTTGAGACGTGACGGCGATCCGCGTGTCCAACCCTTGCTCACGCGCTACGCGCTCAAAGGCCTTGGAGGCTGAGCGCAAATTGCCAGAGCCATAGTCTATGATGGCGACTGTTTCGGTCATGTTCGGCGGGTTCAGCTTGGAAGGCCAGGCAGCGGTGGCGGCGCAGAACTGCTGGGCCGCAGAACCGGACCACCGCTCGGACCGCTTTTGCCGCGCAAACCCAACATGCGCTTCTCGCACAGCCAATCAGCAAAGAAAATTTGCTCGGCCTCTAGCTGGTTCTTCGCCTGCAGCACCGCAATCTCGCGATAGCCCTTGAGCGCCATGCTTTCGAGCCGCAATTGCCCCGCTTCAATCATGATGATCAGCGCCAGAGCAACCGACAGCGCTGCCGTTGCCAGCTCGGGGACTGTAAAGGACAAAAGCTGGATGCCGACAATCAGCAGGACATATCCAAGAATGGCCCACCACAGACGCCGGATCGCCATCCAGATCAGCGGTATAAACAGCGCAGCGAGCGACCAGCCATGCCGAACAAAGACGAGGCTATCAGCATAGTTGATCGGATCATCTGGTCGGGTCTTGGGCTCAAAAACCGAGTAGGTGCGCATCGCTAAAGCGCTCCTTTTGTCGTGGGCAGGTCATCGGCAACCCGCGGGTCGATACTCAACGCTTCGCGCAGAGCACGGGCAACAGCCTTGAAGATGCTTTCGGCTATATGATGGCTATTGGCGCCGTAGACGCTCTCGACATGCAAGGTGATCCCCGCATTCATTGCCAGCGCTTGGAAGAATTCGCGCACAAGCTCGGTGTCGAACGTGCCGATTTTTTCTGCCGTAAAGTCGGCGCGCCAAACCAGGAAAGGCCGGCCCGATACGTCAACCGCTGCACGGCTCAGCGCCTCATCCATCACCAGATCCATCGACGCATAGCGGCGGATACCGCGCTTATCGCCGACCGCTTGGCGGATAGCTTCACCCAATGTGATACCGACATCCTCGACAAGATGGTGATCATCGATGTGCACGTCACCTGTCGCATTGACCGTCAGATCGATCAGAGAATGCTTCGCCAGCTGGTCCAGCATATGAGCAAAAAAGCCTGCCCCGTTGAGCGTGATCGAAGACGTGCCGGTACCATCAAGATCGATGGTCACGTCGACGGTGGTCTCGCGCGTCGTGCGCTCGCGGGTGGCAGATCGTGTCATGGGTAACTCAATTTTGCGGCCGCCATCCTCTAACAGGGCCTTGGGGCGCTTCCAAGGGCCGATAGTGGCGGCAGGCGGCCGAAACCCGTTTTCACGTAAACAGCGTCTTGCGTCGGCATAGCGAGCTGTTTGCATTTGCGCATGGGACCCCTACATGCGCTTCACCGCGACCATGAACGAAAATGGACTTTTCGATGCACGCTCCCGATACCGCTTTACCCGCCATGCATGCCACCACAATCGTTACCGTCCGCAAGGGCGGCAAGGTGGTGATCGCTGGCGATGGTCAGGTCTCGCTTGGACAAACCGTCATCAAGTCAAACGCCCGCAAGGTGCGCAGGCTCGGCAAAGGAGATGTCATCGGTGGTTTTGCTGGCGCGACGGCGGATGCATTCACCCTTTTCGAGCGCCTTGAGGCAAAGCTCGAGCAATACCCCGGCCAACTGAAACGAGCGGCGGTTGAGCTTGCCAAGGACTGGCGCACAGACCGTTATCTGCGCCGCCTTGAGGCTATGATGATCGTTGCCGACAAGTCCGAAAGCCTGATCCTGACCGGCACCGGTGATGTGCTGGAGCCCGAGGATGGCATCATGGCGATTGGTTCAGGGGGAAATTACGCACTGGCCGCCGCCCGGGCATTGTCCGACAGCGAACATGGTGCAGATGAGATCGCCAAGCGAGCGCTTACCATCGCCGCCGACATTTGCGTCTACACCAACCACAACCTTGTGGTGGAGGTACTCGAAGACGCTGCAGATGCGTAATATCACGCGTGACCGGTCATTCGTCACGAACGCATCCTGGCGTGATGGGGTAAATCATGAACATTAAATTTTGACCGTACGGTCAATTCCCGTATTCCGGGTCCGTAATATTTTGCCGGCACATTTTCCGATGGGGCAAGCGGCTCATCCACATTCAAATCTTCAAACCCCTAACGGAAGCCAAAAGCGGCCTGAAGCATCGTGCAGAGCCCAGCCAACCAGTTTCGATTCGAGAGCGTTACATTCCGTGACCGGACGATGTTGACCAATTGGCTCTCAATCGACAGCTCACAGGAATGGTGGGGCAACCCTGCCCAGGAACTCCGCCTGATCTTCGAGGGGGAGCGCACAGGCGAGTCCCGCGGATTTATCGCCCACCACAGCGATCACGGACCGTTCGCCTATATCCAGTGCTGGGACCCATCACGAGTTCCGGACCATCTGGTGGATCAAGACCCATGGGTGCGCGATCAGGCCGCGGGGACACTGGGTGTTGATATCACGATCGGCGTCCCCACCTTGCTGGGAAAAGGCTTAGGCTCACAAACTGTGTTTGCCTTTGGCGACATGCTGTTCGCGGAAGGTACGCCCCGTTTGATCATTGACCCCGACGCCCGAAACACGCGCGCTGTGCGCGCTTATGAAAAAGCAGGTTTTACCCGCTTCAACAGTCATACCAACGCCGACGGCTCCATCACGCTCCTGATGGAACGGCTTCCTCCGAAGGATTAGTCCGCATGAGTACCTTTTCCCCGCGCGAGATCGTCTCCGAGCTCGACCGCTTCATCATCGGCCAGAAAGACGCCAAGCGCGCCGTGGCGATTGCGCTTCGCAATCGATGGCGCCGACAGCAGCTCGAAGACGATCTCAAAGAAGAGGTCCTGCCAAAAAACATTCTGATGATCGGTCCAACCGGCGTCGGTAAGACGGAAATCTCCCGCCGTCTGGCGAAGCTTGCCAACGCGCCATTCATCAAGGTTGAGGCAACGAAGTTCACAGAAGTCGGGTATGTCGGTCGCGATGTCGAGCAGATCGTGCGCGATCTCGTTGAGGCTGCAATCGGGCTGGTGCGCGATGCCAAGCGCAAACAGGTTGAAGCGCAGGCGCATATCGCTGCCGAAGATCGTGTGCTTGATGCGCTGGTCGGTGAAAACGCATCACCGGCAACGCGTGACAGCTTCCGCAAGAAATTGCGGGAGGGTCAACTCAACGACAAGGAAATCGAAATCGCCGTCCGCGATACGGGCGGGGGCATGCCGATGATGGAGATCCCGGGCATGCCAGGCGCAAACATGGGCATGGTCAATCTTGGCGACATGCTGGGCAAGGCGTTTGGCAACCAGCGCACGAAGAAGCGCCGCGTGTCGGTTGCCGACAGCCATGACCTGCTGCTTGCTGAGGAGTCCGACAAGCTGCTTGATGATGAAGAAATCCAAGCCGAGGCGATCCGGCTGACCGAAAACAACGGTATCGTGTTCCTGGATGAGATCGACAAGATCGCATCAAGCGCCGGTAGGGGTGGCGATGTGAGCCGTGAGGGTGTGCAGCGCGACCTGCTGCCGTTGGTTGAGGGAACCACAGTGGCGACAAAGTACGGCCCGGTAAAATCCGATCATATCCTGTTCATCGCGTCAGGGGCCTTTCACGTGGCGAAGCCTTCGGACCTGCTGCCCGAGTTACAGGGCCGCCTGCCGATACGTGTGGAGCTGCAAGCGCTTACCCGCGATGATTTCCGCCAGATTCTGCGTGACACAGAAGCCAGTCTCATCAAGCAGTATATTGCCTTGATGGGCACCGAGCAGGTTGAGATCTCCTTTACTGAAGATGCCATCGACGCAATCGCGGATGTCGCGGTGGATCTGAACGCTTCGGTCGAGAACATCGGTGCGCGCCGCCTTCAGACTGTGATGGAACGCATTTTGGACGAAATCTCCTTCACCGCACCGGACCGTGCGGGCGAAGAGATCGTGATAGATGCGGGCTATGTGACTGAAAATATTGGAGAGTTGGCGAAAAATACCGACTTGTCGCGCTTCATTCTCTGACGTCGCCAGCTGGACGACCCGGCCCACCCTCACCCGCCAGCCTCACCAAATGGTCTTCCAGGGCTGCACACTGGTCGGCCGAAAGAGCCCCGATGAGCCGGGACAATCGGTTGGCTAAACGGGTTGCCTCCGGTGAACCGCCGGCGGTGTCGATCACCACTTTTGGGTCAGATACCATGGCCAGGGCTTCCAGCTGTTCAGCCTCATCCCAGATCAGGTTGAAGTAGCCGACCAGCCGCTGGATGAAGCCCCAGTTGGGCAGGCCTCTATGGCCGTGTTCAAGCGCCGAGAGATAGGCGTTTGAGACGCCAAGGGCCTGCGCCATCTCCAACTGCGTTACGCCGCGTTGCTTGCGCAGAGACCTCAACCTGACCCCAAGCGGCGTCATGTGCGCGGGCTCGCGTTTTGGCGATCACCAGACGTTTTCGCCCTGAGCCGAACGTATAACGCCCCCTCGCCCCCATGGGCGGCGTGCGCTTGCTCGACTGACAGCACCGCGAAGCGAAGGTCGGGTGCAGCGAGCCAACTGGGAACCGCCTGCCTGAGAATACCAGAGCCCACGGCCCATGGTGGATCATGCGGGCGCAGCGCGCGCTTGCGAGAACCCTTGCCTGTGATGACCAGGACAGTCCGATGACCACGGGCATGGCTTCGAAAAATGAAGCTTTGGAGGATATCGCGCGCTTCATGCTGCCTGTAGCCGTGCAAGTCGAGGCGAGCATCGATGGGCGTTCGGCCACGCGTTATGCGTTGCCGGGTCTTTCGGTCGAGCGCGACCAGTGGTTGCCGCTCTGGAACCTGCATGGAGGTAGTACCGGTTCCACCTGGCGATGGAGCGCGCTGTCGAGACGCCGAGCCGGACTTGTTAGCCAGCTTTTGCACCGTTGGGGCGGCATCCGCTGGTTGGATTGGCTTCGGCGTCCCTGCGCCGCCATTGAGCGTGCCACCGGCGACTTGGATTGAGGGTCCTTGGCTTGACGGTCGTTGGCTTGGGGGTCCTTGGCTCGGGGGTTCTTGCTCAAGATAATCTGCCAGCGCCTGGGAGTAGCGAGCGCGCTGACCGGCGTCAAGCGGGTCGACAGTACGCTTGACCCGATCCCACAATCCCCGATCCGCGTCGGTAGCGGGTGGATCGGCCCGTAGCGAGCGGGACGTCCGCTTGGACCGTTTCTTGGCCATCACTGGGAGATCGGCTGCATGAGGTCGGGCGATTTCGGAACCAGAACAATAAAGGTCACCGCCATGTTGACGCGTCCGGCTAACGCCCCTGCCGCATGACCGGAGCCAATAAAAATGTCGCCGCGTGCGGGGCCAACAATGGCTGAACCCGTATCTTGTGCGATCATCAAGCGCTGCAACGGCCGTTGATCGCCTGGTAGTCCCTCTTGACTATGGACAAAAATCGGCGAGCCGAACGTGTGGAGGTGCCGATCGACGGCAAGGCTACGCCCAGGGGTAAGCGGTACACCGGCAGCGGCAACCGGTCCGAGTTCGGGCGAGGTATCGTCAGTCATGGCAAAGAAAATATAGGACCGATTGGTCGCAAGGACAGCGTCCCTATCGTCGTCATCCGCGGCGTTGAGCCAGTCGCGGATAGACTGCATTGTGACGTCCTCAAGCGCCATCGCGCCGCGTTCGACAAGTGTCCTGCCGATGGGCGTGTAAGGATGGCCAGACTTACCCGCGAAATTAACCCTCCGCACGGACCCATCGGTCATTGCGAGCCGCGCTGATCCTTGGATATGGGTAAAGAACACATCAATGGGATCATCGAGCCAAGCGATCTCCAGTCCTTGTCCATCGAGTGCTCCAGCCATGATAGCCCCGCGATCAGGGAAAGGCTCATAGCGCGCTGATCCTTGTGGGCCAATGCGACGCCCCCAGGTGAGCGTATCGGGCAGACCCAACTCGTCTGGCGGGCGCGGCAGCTCAACGAGATCCGGTGGTCGCGCGTAAAGCGGGTGCCGGAATTCACCCGTCCGCTCAGCCGATGCGCGCAATTGCGGCTCAAAGTACCCTGTCAGGAGCCCTTCGCGTTCCACGGCCATTGGCGTGAAATGTTGCTCAAAGAATGCGCGCGCAGAGATGGGCCGATCTTGCCGGACCAAACGGCATACCGCCGAAAGCGCCTGGGCGCTCACACCATTGACGCGTGTTCTCGTCGGGCGGCTTTGCAAGCCCTCACAGGTGCGTAAAAACGCAGCAAAGGCGGCTGTATGATCGTCGTCATCCCAGCCGGGAATGTCGGCGAAGTCCACGGGCCGCATGGATGATGGAAAGTCCGGTGTGCGTGTGTCTGCCACGGTTTCCACCACCGCCATCCAGGGCCCTAAGAGCAAACAGATGGTTGCTGCAACCATCTGCCAGCCACGGGCGGCGCGGGCGCGCCTTCGGCGTACCCCACTGCAGACGGCAAGCGGTGGCGCATCACGCCAACACCGTCCGCCGTCATCCATCCGCTGTCAGGTCGCCTCTGTTGCGACGAGCTTCCAATTGGGGTCAGACTGTTTGGTGTCGCGGGCGAAGGTCCAGATATCGATCATCTCCGTCACCTCGGACGGGTCGCCGTCAATAACGCGCCCATCGGAGTCCTTGGTGACCGAAATCAGCTGGCTTTTGAAGCGCATGGTGATTTGCGCCACAGTCCCTGACAACTCGGCTTCAATCAGGTCCGACTTGTCGAGACCAATAAAGGTAAAGTCCACGGTCTCGCCAGCTTCCTGGCGTTCATCGATCGCCGTGGCGAAGCCCGCATAGACGTCCTCGTCCAGCAACGGCCGAAGAGAACTTTTGTTGCCAGCGGCAAAGGCGGTAACGATCATTTCGTAGGCAAGGCGCGCGCCGTCAACGAACTCGCGCGCATTAAATGATGCGTCCGCGGCAAGCAGACTTTTAAGGGCGTCTTCCACCGCCGAACCTGGTTTGACCACGCCGCCAATACGCTCCTCGGGATCAATGTCCTGAGCGCGAGCGCGAGCGGTGGGAAGGGTGATGACTTTGTCGCCACCCGCTTCGCCATCGTCTTTCGCCGCATCTCGGGCTGTATAGGGATCAAATGGCGGACGCTCATGGCCGGTGCGGCGGCCAAGGACCGATCGCAGACGGAAAAAGATCACGACCGCGAGCGCGAGGAAAAAGAGCGTGTAAATGTCCACTGGCGATTCCATATCGGCTTGTCGTCAAGCCGGTTCCTCTCACAGGCAGCTCCACCACTGCTTTGTGGCGTTTTTGCTGCGGAGCGCGCTCCAGTGTTCTGTAACCAGGCCAAAGCGGCCCGTTATGTGCTGAATCGCGCAAATCAACGTTGGGATGCATTTAGGGTCGAATGTAGGCCGGTTTCAAGCAGCATCCAGTTTAACGTGCAAGCGTCGCTGCGCCGCATGCTTACCAAGCGCACCCACGCTCGTTCGCGGTAGGCAACGTCGAGTTGGGCAAGAGGGCGTCAAGAACGGCAACGACCGATGATTACCCTGTGCCGCGGAAGCTGACCACTACGGTGGTCAAATGCACAACAGCACATCATGCCTAACAGTGATGTTGTGCTTGTGTTTGCGCGCAACCATGCCCACATTCTGCCTATGCCTTTTGCCATTATCTTTCTGTTATTCATATTCCTTGAGATCGCCGGGTTCGTCGCGATGGCCGAAGCCATTGGCCTGTTGGGCGTTTTTGGTCTGGTTATCGCCGGTATCTTTGCGGGCGGGCTGATCATACGAACCATCGGTTTGGCCAGCGTGCGCCGCATGCAGGAGCGGGCCGACGCGGGCGAAACAGTCGGCCAGGAGCTGGGCGGGCTGGTTCTGGGCTTTCTTGGTGGGTTGCTGCTAATTGTTCCGGGTTTTCTGACGGATCTTCTCGGCCTGCTTTTGCTCATCAAACCTGTTCAAATGCTGGTATGGCCGCGCTACGGACGACAAATGGCGGACCGAATGCCACCGATGGGAGCTTATGGGGGCGGGCAGGCGCAGTGGCGCAGCCCAGGTCGTGGAGAGCCATCGGGCAGCTCAACAAACGCCAGCCAACCAAATACCAGCAGTGTGGTCATTGACGCCGAACCCGTCGATCCGGCCGGTTCGGAGCGCGAGACATCTGATCCTCGTCCAAACCAAACCCGGTCGGATAACCCCTGGGGTTAAACGCCAAGCCTTTTACGCCACCACGACCCGGCGATCCTCGTCCAACTGAGAATGCTTCGCTCGGCACAGGCTCGACGCAGTCAAAATGCGGGCGTCGGACCGTGCTTGCCCGGTGCGGTCCAAAATGGTAGCCCCCCGACCTACACATATCGCCGCCACGCTTGTTGCAGGCGGCGCAGGCAGCTTCATCACCCATTGTTTTTATCACACCTGAGGGAATTCTCGCGGCATGGCTTCACGCAAGACGGGCTCCGGCAGCAAGTCGGATGCAACCAAAACAGAATCCGATAGCACGGACGCAAAAGCAACTGACGACGACGCTAAGACCGAGCCGGGCTCAAACGGTGGCGGAGAAGCCGCAGCGGCAGCAGCGGCGGCGGCAGCGGCTCCGCAACAAACCCAGACGCCCCCGCGCTTTCAGGCTGTGGCGCAATATGTTCGCGATCTTTCGGTCGAAAATCCCAATGCCCCTCATTCCATGCGCAAGACGCAGCAGCCGAAGATCGACATCAATGTCGGCGTTCAAGTGAACCCGCAGGCCGATGGTCTGCAGGAGGTCGTACTGAAACTCGATTGCAAGGCAGGCGAAGGCAAGGACATGATGTTTGCCGTCGAGCTAGCCTATGCCGGGCTCTTCCGAATCGAGAACATGACCAAGGAACAGACCCAGGTAGCCTTGATGATCGAGGGGCCAAGGCTTTTGTTCCCGTTTGCGCGCGAGATCCTCGCCAATGCCACCCGCCAGGCGGGCTTCCCACCGCTTATGCTCGACCCGGTGGATTTCCTTCAGCTGTACCGCCAACGCGCGGTTCAAGCACAGGCAGCAGCGGCTGCTAAAGCCAGCTAACGCATCGACGGCAAGCTCAAACATCACCGAAGCCGGCACATCATGCGATGGCCGGCTTCTTTGTTTTCTTGATTATCCGGAAGCAGATCTTCACTATCGGTACTATTGATAGTCTTTCCAGACTGCGCCCTCGCCGAGGGTGCCGATAAAGTCGCGGTGAGCCTGCTGCTCATTTTCTGCGATTGCCAGGTCAATCTGGCGTGGGCGCATCAGCGTGGTTGACGATCCTTCGCGATTGCGCCGCCGATTTGCTTCGCCAAACCGCATTGTGGTCTGGCGTGCGCCGATAAGCTCAACATAAACCTCCGCGAGCAGTTGGGTATCAAGCAGCGCATTGTGCTTTGTGCGAGCGGACAGATCGATCCCAAAGCGATTACACAACGCATCAAGTGAGTTGTCAGAACCAGGGAACTTTCGCCGGGCAATCGCAACGGTGTCGATCATCCTCTCAAACGACATGGTGGGCCGGCTGCTGCGTTCCAACTCGGCGTTCACAAAGCCGAAATCGAACATCGCATTGTGGGCAACCAAGCGCGCATCACCGATGAAGGTGAGCCAGTCATCTGCAAGCGTGTGAAATTCTGCTTTGTCAGCCAGAAACTCGTCGGAAAGCCCGTGAATCTCTTCCGCCTTGGCGGGCATGGGCATCATGGGGTTGACGTAGTGGTGGAAGGTCTGACCGGTGGGAACGTAGTCGACCATTTCGATCGCTGCGATTTCACAAACACGGTCACCTTCGGCGGCTCGAAGTCCGGTCGTTTCAACGTCAAAGACAATTTCTCGCATGGAACACTTTTGGCTGAGGCCTTGGGAATTTCAAATCGTTCCAGGCTCGTTTTCCCCGAAAATCACTGCGCTCGCGCCGAAAGCTCATTCAGTATCGAGCGAACGGCCATGCGAGCAGCGTCGATGCCACCGCCCGTATCGATGGTGAAATCGGCCCGGGCGCGTTTATCGGCTTGCGGCATCTGCCTTTCCAGCAGCATTCGCGCTGTTTCAATGGTCATGGTGGGACGTGCCATAAGCCGGCGCATCTGCTCGTCATCGTCGCAGAAGGTTACCACGATCTGGTCGAAGCGGTCCTCGGCACCGGTCTCAAACAGAAGCGGAATATCAAAAACGATCATACGGTGCCCATCATTGTGGGCTTGCTCCGCTGCCGCGTCGGCTCGTGCCTGCACAAGAGGATGGACAATCGCTTCGAGCTTGGCCAGCAGCCCTGGGTCCTTGGCGAGTTCGTCCTTAAGTGTGGCGCGATCAACGACCCCATCAATGATGGCTTGAGGTATAAGCCGTCGGACCGGCTCGACGCCCTCTTCCCGGTAGAGCGCGTGCACCGAGGCATCCGAATCGTGCACCGGGATGCCTTCATCGGCAAACATCTGCGCTGTGGTTGACTTACCCGTCGCAATGGAGCCGGTCAGCCCAATGCGCAATGGACGCCGGCGTGACGCTATTTGAACCGGATCAGCGGTTGAGGTCATCAATGACCATCTGACGTAGTTCATCGGTCACTTCGGGCAGGATGCCGAACCAGCGTTCGAACGCCGGTGCAGCCTGGTGCAACAGCATGCCAAGTCCATCGACGGGTACGAGACCGAGGGCTCGGGCATCCGCTAGCAGGGGCGTTTCGAGCGGTGTGTAGACAATATCGTAGACGGTTGCCTTTTCAGGGAGCGTGGCAAGGTCGAGGTCGAGGGCCGGATGGCCCGCCATCCCCATGGACGTTGTGTTCACCAGGAGGCCCACCGTCGGCAAAAAATCGCCTGCTGTCGCCAGATCGACGGGCTTGAAGGTATGCTGAGGATGGTATTCCGCGAAATGCGTCGCGATCTGGTGTGCCCGCTCAGCGGTTCTGTTAGCGATGATGATCGTCTCGACCCCCGCTTCCGCCAAAGCCTCCACAATTGCGCGCGCGGCGCCGCCTGCACCGAGAACCAGCGCTGCCGCCGCATGGGCATGCTGCCTCCACTGGGGTGCGGTCGCCACAAGGTGGGCCATGAAACCAGCACCATCTGTGCTGGTCCCGCGTAAAGCGCCCGCCTCTAGCCATAAGGTGTTCACCGCGCCCAAGCGCGACGCGCGCTCATCGAGTGTGTGACACGCATCGAAGGCGACCTGTTTGTGCGGGATCGTTACGTTCGCGCCAACAAGACCTTGTTTAGCGAAGGTCCCAAACCAATCGGGCGCTTTATCCGGCTCGATGGCGAGAGCCCCATAGCTTGCATCGATACCGTAACGATCCAGCCAATAGGTATGGATAAGTGGCGACCGCGAATGGTTGACGGGCCAACCAATGACGGCAACGCGGGAGGTCATGGCTGCCTTGCCTTTTGACCGATTGCGGGGTCAATGCCTTGATCGCGTAGCGCGGCCAAAAGCGGGAGCATCGGTATACCCAAAACCGCGAAGTAGTCACCCTCAATGCGTTCGAACAGAGCAGCGCCCCGTCCTTCCAGATGATAGGCTCCGACCGACCCCGTGACTGCGTCGCCCGCCCCGTCGAGATAAGCATCGATCTCTTCGCTGGACATTGCCCGCATCAACAGGTCAACCCGCTGAAAGCCCGACCACAGGACGGAGCCCGCCAGGGACAGAGCGCCAGCTGAAATGAGTGTGTGCGTTTGCCCCTGGAGCTTGTGGAGTTTTGCCTTGGCCTCACCTTGGTCTTTAGCCTTGTGCAGGATCGTCTCGCCGAAAACGAGAACCTGATCGCAACCGATGACCAGGCTATTGGCGCGTGATACCGACACCGCCTTTGCTTTCGCCGTGGCGAGCTTAACCGCCAATTCATGTGGTTTTGATTCGCTGGCGGAACGTTCGATCGCCCGCTCATCAACATCTGCGGGTACCACGTCAAGGGTAAGTCCAACGGCTGTCAGGAGCTGTTGCCGAACCACTGAAGCCGAGGCAAGCACCAGCGGGCGTTGCGCGTTGGTTTGCAATGAATGCTCATGGGTTTGCATTGCTGCCTTCCGGCTGGAAACGGGTTCACCTACCTCCGGGGTCATGGTGCGTCCTGTGTGTCTGCACGCTCGCGATGATCGCGGTAGAGGGCGAGGATGGCTGCTGCGGTTTCTTCAATCGACCGGCGCGTCACATCGATCATCGGCCAGCCATGACGGGTGCATAGCCTTCGAGATCCGGCAATTTCTTCAGCGACGATCGTCTTGTCGGTGTAGTCGGTCTCAGCATCACCGGCGTAATCGGCGCGAATTCGGTTTCGGCGAATCTGAACAATACGTTCCGTGCTGGCAACCAGGCCGACGACAAACGCCTTGGTAGGCTCCGTCAGGGTTTTTGGCAGACGCGCTCCGGGAACAAGTGGATAATTGGCGGTCCGGTAGCCGCGATGTGCCAGATAGATACTTGTTGGCGTCTTCGATGTGCGGGACACCCCGACAATGACGATATCGGCCGCGTCCATTGGAGAGGGCAAAATGCCATCGTCGTGGGCGAGGGTGAAGTTCAGCGCTTCGATCCGTTGAAAATAGTCCTGGTCAAGAACATGCTGAGCACCAATCGTCGGAGACGCGGCCGCGCCCAGATACGATTCGAACAGGGCTATGATCGGATCCAAAATCGAAATGGCGGGCACACCCGCCTCTCGGCATCGCTCCACCAGGCGGTCAGCAAGTTCGGGATCGACAATTGTGAACAGCACGATCCCGGGCGCTTGTTCTATCGTGGCTGCGATCCGTTCAATTTGGCGCGCCTCCCGCACCATCACATAGGAATGTTCGATCGCGCGAGCGGATGGATAGCGCGCGGCAACAGCACGCGCCACTGTGGCGAGCGTCTCGCCAGTGGAGTCCGATACAAGATGTAGGTGGAAGAAGCGCTGCGGGGCAGATGTCAACTGGATTGCACTCGGGCCGTGGATCGATGTTGAAGACCGCCTGGTGCGCGTTCACCGTGAACCCTCCAGATCGACTATCGACGCCGTTATGCGCCGTTTCGCGATTTCTGTCCAAGAGGCTGTGAATTGGTGATCGGTTGAACGATCTGGGGACTAAAATGGACAACCACGGTGCAATCGCTCGAGCGGGAGCCTACGCGGAGCAATCATCCACCGGCGGCCAATCATACGTCCCCCGTTAACGCTTTGTTAACCATTTAAAATCGAGCGGTTGTCCCAGAGCTGTCCTTTGCTGACCTCGCCTATGCGAGTCATCCACGGTGGATGTGGATTTCTTCTGATGATGCGGTGTGGATTGGATTTATGAGTCTTGTCCACCGACAAAAAGAAAAAGAGTCTCTTCGAAGAGAGTTATCTTTTGTTTTGCACCCGATTGTTCGCAGGGGATCGTCGCAGTGGGGCGAAGCAATGGACCGAACAGGTTTGGATGCCACCCGACGGTCAACGCTTGATCCGATAGTGGATGATGCACGGACCCAGGATTGTCTTTAGAAGCGAACGAGACCGCCAAAACGACCCGTGGCTGATGACATTTCGGGTCAATCGAGAAAGATCACTCCATGAGCGACCGATTGCTTTTGCAGGTTTTGAAAGGGCAGAAGGGCGATCGTATTCCCATATGGATGATGCGACAGGCCGGCCGGTATCTTCCTGAGTACCGGCAGACGCGAGCCCGGGCTGGGTCGTTTCTTGATTTGTGCTACAACCCGGAGCTCGCTTGTGAGGTGACGCTTCAACCTATTCGCCGGTTTGGCTTTGACGGGTCGATCCTTTTTTCTGACATCCTGGTTGTACCGCATGCGCTAGGCCAAGATGTGCAGTTTGAAGAAGGGGTTGGGCCGGTCCTGCCTCCCCTTGGCCCCGAAGCAATCACTGCGCTGATAGAGCGGTTTGAAGCCGATCCGGAAGCGTTTGACAGGCATCTTGATCCGGTCATCGAAGCGGTTGGGCGGATCCGCCAAGCTTTGCCAGATGAGGTCACGCTGCTTGGCTTTTGTGGCGCGCCGTGGACGGTTGCTACCTATATGGTCGGCGGCCGAGGAAGTCCGGATCAGGCAGCGGCTCGACTGTTTGCTTTGCAGCATGAAGAGGTTTTTGCGAAACTTCTGGCTTGCTTGAGCGACGCCTCTGTCCGTTATCTCTCCCGGCAGATTGCGGCGGGCGCTGATGCGGTGCAGATATTTGATAGCTGGGCAGGATCGCTAAGCCCGGCTGGAGCAGCAGCCTTTTCCAGCGGTCCCATCACACGCATGCGCGACGGTTTACGCGCTTTGAATGCCGATGCGCCGGTGATTGGTTTTGCAAAGGGACGCATGGCGGAGCTTGGAGCGTTTGCGAAGGCCACTGGCGTGAATGCGGTGGGGCTTGATTGGACAATTGATGTCGCAACGGCACGCAAGCAGCTTCCGGCAGAAATCGCCACTCAGGGCAATATCGATCCCCTGCTTATGGTATCGGGTGAACGCGCGCTTGATGCGGCGGTGGATGCGATGGTGGAGGGTGCGGGTGACCATCCGCACATTGCCAACCTGGGGCATGGCATCACACCGCAGGGTTCAATTGAACAGGTCCATCGTTTGATTACGCGTGTCCGCGGCACTAAGTGATCTGGAGACGATATCTCCACGACGGACGCCATGTCTGAAGCCAACACCAATGATGGTTCAGCGCGCAGCTTGAAAGCTGATGTTCGCGCGTCGCGCGGTTATGCCGGTCATTTGGTGGCTATTGGCGTTCTGGCTGGTGCCGTGATTGGCCTGAGCTTGCTTCTCGATGAGCGAGCATACCTTTGGATGAAGGCATTGCACGTCATCGCAGTCATCGCATGGATGGCCGGTTTACTCTATTTGCCGCGGTTGTTCGTCTATCACACGGAGGCAGGGGCCGGGTCCGCGCAGGCGGCGACGTTCAAGGTGATGGAGCGGCGTCTACTCAAAGCGATCATGACGCCAGCCATGATCGTATCGGCGATCACTGGTTTCTGGCTTGCTTATGATATTCACGCCTTCCAGGGTGCTTGGTTGCACGCCAAGCTGCTGTTGATCGTGCTTCTGTTCGCTGTCCACGGCCATTTGGCGGCGTCGGTGCGCCGGTTTGCGAACGATGAACTAACCCGATCGAGCCGTTACTGGCGGATCATGAACGAGGTGCCTACGCTCGCGATGATCGCAATCGTCATTCTTGTGATCGTACAGCCCTTCCAGTGATTGGGCCGCGCTCGCCCCGCATTCAAGATACCGCTTTGGTCCGCTTTGCGCGCTCGTCGTGTCCGGCACACGCAGATGAACGGTTGCCAAAGCGCTTAGAGACGACTACATGCTGAAAAGCAGACAGGTTTTGCGAATACAGGGGACCGCGCCGCTTGATGGCCACTCCTGTCGCGCCTGACCGGTATCCCCTACCAATGCGTGTCTCGCTTTCACACGGCACGACGTTCTGCATTTTCCTTTTTACCGCGGCTTCGGCGATCGGCTCACACATGGGATGGAGCTAAGCCAAGCTAAAGAACAGCTTTGTGATGGAAGAAATTAGGCTTCAGGCCCTTAAGGCTAAATCCCCGACCGATTTGCTCGTGCTTGCCGAAGCGCTGGAAGTTGAGGGAGCGAGCGCACTGCGAACCCAGGAATTGATGTTCGCTATTTTGAAGCGCTACGCCGAGCAGGATGTTGAAATCGTTGGAGAAGGCGTTCTAGAAGTCCTCCAGGATGGCTTTGGCTTTCTCCGGTCGCCCGAAGCGAATTATCTTCCGGGGCCCGACGATATCTATGTGTCGCCGACGCAGATCCGGAAGTTCGCTCTGCGCACGGGCGACACCGTGGAGGGTATCATCCGTAGTCCCAAAGAGGGCGAACGGTACTTTGCGCTGGTCAAACTGAATACGATCAATTTCGAAGAGCCTGAAAAAGCGCGCCACAAGGTCCACTTCGATAATCTCACACCGCTTTATCCGGAAGAGCGGTTCCGCATGGAGATAGACGATCCGACCGTCAAGGATCGTTCGGCGCGTTTGATCGATATGGTGGCCCCGATTGGTAAGGGGCAGCGGGCCCTGATCGTCGCGCCGCCGCGCACGGGTAAAACCACCCTGATGCAAAACATCGCGCATTCAATCACGACAAATCATCCGGACTGTGTCCTGCTGGTTTTGTTGATTGATGAGCGGCCCGAAGAGGTGACCGACATGCAACGGTCGGTACGCGGTGAGGTGGTATCCTCCACCTTCGACGAACCAGCCCAGCGCCATGTTCAGGTGGCTGATATGGTGATCGAAAAAGCGAAGCGTCTGGTGGAGCACGGGCGAGATGTGGTGATCCTGCTCGACAACATCACTCGGCTTGGTCGCGCCTACAATACCGTCGTACCATCATCGGGCAAGGTTTTGACCGGTGGCGTTGATGCGAATGCTCTGCAGCGCCCCAAGAGGTTCTTCGGTGCGGCCCGTAACATCGAAGAAGGTGGCTCATTGACAATCATTTCGACTGCGCTCGTCGATACCGGCAGCCGGATGGATGAGGTCATCTTTGAGGAGTTCAAAGGAACGGGTAACTGCGAAATCGTGCTTGATCGAAAGGTGTCCGATAAGCGCGTGTTCCCGGCGATCGACATTCTCAAGTCGGGAACCCGGAAGGAAGAACTGTTGGTGCCGAAGGGTGATTTGCAGAAGATGTTCGTGCTGCGCCGCATCCTTTCGTCGATGGGAACGGTCGATGCTATCGAGTTTTTGCTCGACAAGCTGAAGGCGACCAAGACCAACGCCGAATTCTTCGATACGATGAACACCTGATCCATGGGCGCGAAGCTGCTTGGTCGTTTGCGCAACGATTGAGAGGTGAGCGATGGACGATAAGACCCGGACGATCGCCGCGTTGTCGTCGGGCCTTGTTCCAAGTGGCGTCGCAGTCATTCGGGTTTCGGGCCCGAGGGCCCGGAACGCACTGCAGACGCTAGCTGGTGCCATCCCGAAACCGCGGTTTGCGGCGTTGTGCCAGCTCAGCGACCCGCGCGATGGCCATAGGTTGGATCAGGCGATCGTCCTGTTCTTCCCGGGACCGAACAGTTTCACCGGGCACGATGTGGCCGAGTTTCATTGCCATGGTGGAACGGCGGTCGTCAGTGATGTGCTCGACGCGCTTTGGAGCCTTCCGGGTATTGATGCTGCCCAAGCGGGGGATTTTACCCGACAGGCTTTCATCAATGGAAAAATGGACCTGACGGCGGTCGAGGGCGTTGCGGACCTCATTCATGCGACGACGCGGATGCAGCGGACGCAGGCTCTCGAGCAGCTGGATGGCGCTGCGCACAGACAAGTCAAGCAATGGTCTGACAGGCTTCTGGATGTCAGGGCGGCGATAGAAGCCGAGCTTGATTTTAGCGATGAAGACGGGGTCGGTGACTTTAACCCTGCGCCGTTGCTCGCAGAGTTGAGGGCGGTTGAGTGCGAGCTCGCAGGTGCGGCCGATGATCCGGTGAGCGAAAGGTTACGCGATGGTTTCCGGGTGGTTCTTGCGGGCGAACCAAACGCGGGAAAAAGCACCCTCATGAACACACTGGTTGGCCGCAAGGCGGCGCTCGTCTCCGACATTGCGGGAACCACGCGTGACATGCTTGAGGCTCCGCTTGATTGGGATGGTCTGCCTGTCATTCTTACCGATACTGCTGGGTTGCGTCCGCATCTTGCGACTAACGATGTATTGGAACGGGCCGGGATGCAGAGAGCTTCGGAAGTTGTAGCCGCAGCGGATTGTGTGATTTGGATGAGCCCGGCAGATACGCTTGAGGTTAGTCCCCCAAGCAATCTGATGGTCGAACGAGAGTCTTTGATTCGGGTCCGGTCCAAAGCGGACTTGGTATCGGTTCCGAGCGGTGCGGTTGAACAGGTTGGCGTATCCGCTCACACCGGTGTCGGTCTCGAAACCCTTAAGGCGCGCGTCGGCGGGGTTCTGCGTCGCAAGGTGGAGCAACGGCATAACCTCCCGGCTGTAGCACTCGACCGCCGGCGCCGGGATTTACTGAAATGCAGTGAAGTGTATGTTGGTGCGGCTGCGTCTGGTCTTGAGGCTGGAACGGCGCCCCTTGAGGCGGTTGCTGAAGACTTGCGCCTTGCGCATCGGGCTCTCGGTGAGTTGGTCGGAGAAGTTGGCGTCGAGAGGATGCTCGATCGTCTCTTTTCGCGGTTCTGCATCGGGAAATAAGCAGACGGTGTTTCACGTGAAACATAATCATCTGTCTGATCGCACACTCGGTCGCAGGCCGACGCCACGGGAGCGTCTTGCCAAAACAGCTGCGACTTGGCAGTGCTGATCCTGGTCGTGTGAAACGAGATCGAGATGATTAGCGTGACAGAGCGAACGTTTGATGTCGTTGTTATTGGCGGTGGCCATGCGGGCTGTGAAGCTGCGGCTGCGGCTGCTCGGATGGGTGCCGAGACCGCCTTGTGTACGCTTGATCCACAAAGCATTGGAGTGATGAGCTGCAATCCAGCAATCGGTGGCCTCGGCAAGGGGCACCTCGTTCGCGAGATTGATGCGCTCGATGGGCTGATGGGTCGGATAGCTGACCGCGCAGGCATCCAGTTCAGGGTTCTCAATCGCCGCAAGGGCCCTGCGGTTCAAGGGCCGCGCGCCCAGGCAGATCGAACTTTGTATCGTGAGGCTATGCAGCTTGAATTTGCATCCACCGAGGGGCTGTCTATTATCTCGGGGGAAGTCGTTGATCTTCTGGTTGACCGAGCGGGTCGCGTTGCTGGAGTGGAGCTGGCATCCGGCGAGCGCGTGTCTACGAGGGCCGTGGTTCTGACGACAGGTACCTTTCTGGGCGCCCGGATTCATCTCGGACTGGAAAGTTGGTCCGCCGGGCGCCAGGGGGAGCGGGCGGCCGAGAAGCTGGCGAGCCGCTTGCGTGCGCTGGGCTTGCGCTTGGGTCGGCTGAAGACTGGTACGCCTCCGAGGCTGGACGGACGAACGATTGATTGGTCAGGCGTTGATATGCAGCCTGGTGACACGGACCCAATTCCGTTTTCAACCCTTACAGCGTTCATTGATACGCCTCAAATTGCGTGCGGCATCGTTCGTACCTGCGAGAAAACACATGAGGTGCTTCGCGAGAACCTCGATAAGTCGGCGATGTATTCCGGCCGTATCGGGAGCCGCGGTCCACGATACTGCCCATCCGTCGAAGATAAGGTTACGCGCTTTGCCGACAAGGAGAGCCATCAGATTTTCCTTGAACCGGAAGGTCTCGGATCGGATCTTATTTATCCCAATGGCCTTTCAAATAGCCTGCCCAAGGACGTGCAGACAGCGATGGTGCGGTCTATTCCTGGGCTCGAGCGCGCGGTGATTCGCCAGGCGGGGTATGCCATCGAATACGACTACATTGATCCGCGCGAGCTGGATAGCACTCTGGGTTGTCGGAAGCTTGAGGGCCTATTCTGTGCCGGTCAGATCAATGGCACGACTGGGTACGAAGAAGCGGGTGCTCAAGGTGTTGTTGCTGGGCTGAATGCAGCCCGCTGGGCTTCAGGCGGTTCGGACGGCGTTCGATTCGGTCGCGATACGAGTTACATTGGCGTGATGATTGATGATCTTGTCACCCGCGGTGTAACCGAACCCTACCGGATGTTCACGTCGCGCGCTGAGTATCGCTTACGTCTCCGCGCAGATAATGCCGACCAACGGCTGACCGATTGGGCCGCGGCTTTTGGGCTTATTGGCCACACGCGGATGGCCAGTCATCAACTCAAAATGGACGCGCTGGGTCGAGCCCGTGAGGCGTTGATGCAGCGTTCCGCTACGCCGCACGAACTCCAGCTCGCCGGGCTGAAAGCAAAGCAGGACGGGCAGCGGAGGTCCGCCTTCGATCTGTTGGGCATTTCGGATGTGGGCTTGGAGGGCGTTGTCAGAGTGTGGCCTGATCTCAACACGTACCCGGCCTGGGCATTGAAACAGGTGGCCCTCGATGCGCACTACGCCACTTATGTCGATCGACAAGAGGCGGAGGTTCAAACGCTTCGTCAGGAAGAGAATGTCAGGCTGCCTTCCAGTCTCAGAGTTAGTGGGATGCCCGGATTGTCGAACGAACTGAGCGAGAAGATTGCGGCTGCCGCGCCCAAAACGGTTGGCGAGTTACGGCGCATTGAAGGTATGACGCCGAGTGCTGTTGCCTTGATTCTTTCACACGTCCACAAAGCGCGGCGCGCGGCTTGATCGCCGTCAACAATCGCCGGGCCGATTTTGTCTGCAGAGGTTTGCGCGGCTTTCATGGATAACGAAACCGACGCCGCAGCGATCGAAGCGGTGTTGCGGCGCTTAGGCATAGTGCTCAGCCTGGAAGCTAAGCATCGTCTAGCGCAGTACGTCAGCCTGCTGGAGCGGTGGCAAGCAGCAAAAAACCTCGTTAGTGCATCGACGCTGGAGAGCGTCTGGCTGCGCCATATCGGTGATTCGCTGCAGCTTATCCCGCTGATCGATGCTGCGTGCGGACCTACGAGCGAAGCTGTGACGGGTCGAGCCCCGGATCCTCAACCGTCTGGTGTTGACCTGGGAAGTGGTGCTGGACTGCCGGGAATGGTATTGTGTCTCGCAACAGCAGATCGTGCGCCCGCCAAGCGCTATGATATGACGCTCATCGAGGCGAACCAACGTAAGGTGGCTTTCCTGAGAACTGTTTCACGTGAAACATCCGTCCCGGTGACAACGCAGCAGCAACGTATCGAAGCCGCCAATGTGGAGGCGGTCGAGTTTGTGACCGGTCGAGCGCTTGCGCCATTGCCAAAACTGGTTTCTCTTGCCCAACCCTGGTTGCAGCTTGGGGCCACCGGTTTTTTTCACAAAGGTGTTGAGAGAAACCGGGAACTGCAAGAATGGCCTGAGCGCGATGGGTATCGCGTGGTAGAGCATCCCAGTCAGATTGATCCCGAAAGCGCGATTCTCCAGATTTCAAGCTGCGGCACCCACACCTGAATGATGCATCTCTTATGACCGTTAGCGCAGACAGACCATCGCTTGGCTCTATCCCGAGGGTTATTGCTGTCGCCAACCAAAAGGGTGGTGTCGGCAAGACCACCACAACCATCAACCTTGGCACCGCATTGGCCGCCATTGGCGAGAAAGTCGCGATTATTGACCTCGACTCGCAAGGTAACGCCTCAACAGGCCTTGGAATTGGCGCTGATGCCCGGACAGTCACCAGCTATGAGTTTTTGACTGGTGAGGCCACCCTCGATGAAGCCGCACATCAAACGCTGGTCCCAAATCTGTCCGTCATACCGTCGACGGTTGACCTGGCCAGCCTGGAAATGGCCCTGGCCACAGATCCAAAGCGCGCAGTCAAGCTGAGCGCGGCGCTCGACCGATATCGCGATGCCATACGTCGAGACCCTTCGGGCGATCGCCTGTCTTACATCCTCATAGACTGCCCACCTTCACTCAACTTGCTCACGGTCAACGCGATGGCTGCGTCACACGCAGTGCTTGTCCCTTTGCAGTGTGAGTTTTTTGCGCTGGAGGGTCTGTCTCAACTGCTTAAGACCATCGAGCAGGTTCGAGCATCGTTGAACCCCTTGTTATCAATCCATGGGATCGCGCTGACGATGTATGATGCCCGCAACAACCTCGCCAGCCAAGTCGCTGCGGACGTCAGAGAGGTTATGGGCGACTCGGTCTACAGCACAGTCATCCCGAGGAATGTTCGCTTGTCAGAAGCTCCAAGCTATGGCCGTCCAGCGATCCTGTATGACTTCAAGTGCGCTGGCAGCCAGGCTTACATTCGTCTTGCCCAAGAGATCATCGAGCGTGAGCGGCAGTTGCGGGCGCAGGCCGCCTGATTTGGATGTCCGGCGGACTGAAAAAGCATGATCGATTCGAACCTGAAACGATAACGGAGCGAGCTAAATGTCTGATGATATCGGCAAACGCCGTCTGGGCCGTGGACTTGCCGCTCTTATGGGTGAAACGGTGCCTGAGAGCCTGGCGGTGGATCGTGTGCGGCCACCGCGCCTGTTGCCCATCGATCAGATTGCGCCAAACCCGGGCAATCCCCGGCAAACCTTTGAGGTCGAAGACCTTAAAGAGCTGACGGCATCGGTTCGCGAAAAGGGGATTATCCAGCCATTGCTGGTGCGCACATTGGGCGAGGGCTCGTATGAGTTGATCGCTGGTGAGCGCCGCTGGCGCGCTGCGCAGCAGGCGGGCCTCGATACGGTTCCTGTTGTTGTGCGCGACGTTGATGAGCGCGAGTCGCTCGAAATCGCAATCATTGAGAATGTCCAGCGTGCAGACCTCAACGCGGTCGAAGAAGCTGAAGGCTACCAACAGCTGATCGACAAGTTTGACTACACGCAAAAGGCGCTTGCCGACGTCATTGGGAAAAGCCGCAGTCATATCGCCAATACCTTGCGCCTGCTGAAACTCCCGAAAGACGTGTTGGGTTTTGTATCGAACGGCAGGCTGTCGGCTGGGCACGCGCGGCAACTGATCGACCGCGATGATGCGCCTGATCTGGCCCGCCAGGTTATCAGTGACGGTCTGTCCGTTCGCGAGCTGGAGAAGATGGTGCAGGCGGGAGCGGCGGTAGCAGATGCTTCTCAGCGGCCGGTTTCCGGCGCTGGTGGTTCGAAAACGGCGATGGAAACGGCCGATACACGGGCCATCGAGGAACGCCTGGGCGAACGCCTGGGTCTGCAGGTTAAACTTAAGGCGCGCCCAAATGGATCGGGCTCTTTGCAGATCTCCTATCGAAGCCTCGATGAGCTGGACGGCCTTCTTCGGGCAATGGGTGCCATAGACTGATTGGCCTCAGGCGGCGGTTGCCATGGACGCAACGCGCAAGACCAGCCTCTCAAGGCGCGTAGCCGCAAGGTCGCGGTCGAGCCTTACGTGAAGAATTTCTTCGTCGAGGTTTGCGATGCAGACCCGTAAGCGTCGTGCCGACCAAAGCGAGACTGCACGAGCGATCAGCGGTTGGCGTTTGAAGTAAATCGGCGGCCTCATCGCGCGTATTGCCGCTTCAGTGTTACTCCCGCTGTCGACTTGCGCGCGTAATGTCTCAAGAAGTAGCCCCTGCCGATACAAAATCTGCCCAACTACGGACGGCTCCTGTCCTTCGACGATGACATGTTCAAGTGCCCGAAGCGCGGATGCGGCATCGCCCGCAAAGGCTTTATCGGAAACATCAAAAAGGCCCGTTTGTACGCTGTCGGTCAGCAATGCCTCAACGGCCTCAAGGTCAACGCGTCCTGTGTGGTGACAGGCAAGGCACAGTTTCTCTATCTCGCCAACAGCGAGGGCATAATCGGAGCCCAACAGTCCCAGAATTGCTTTTTGGACGTCAGGTGCGATCACAACGGCAAAGCGTCTGGACGCGTCCTCCAGCACACGCGCCAGATCCCTTTGCTCGGGGGCATAGCAGGGTACGCCAACTCCCGCCGGGCTGCTTTCGATTCGCTTCCGAACTGGATGCGATTTCTTTAGATCACCGGCGGCGATGATGATGGAGGCGGCGGTGGGAGGCGTTTCCAACAGGGACGCAACCGTGGCCGCGAGCGGTTTGGGATCATCGAGCCGCACGATGATGACCTTGGACGATCCGAACATGGAAACGCTATCGGCTTCCTCGGCTAAAAGTGCGGGGTTATCGGAAAGTGACGCAGCATCCAGGTCGATGCGTGCCATTGTGTCATCACCGGCAAGGGCCGCGGCCAAAGCCCTTGTGCGCGCTTGCACACCCCCTTGGTCTGGTCCGAAGACCAAAACGATGGGAGTTTGCGGGTCAGGCCGCTTTATAAACCGATCGATGGCTGCACCCTTGAGTGCGACCATCTCAGCTCAATCCGGCCAACGCGACGGAAAGCTGCGCTTGGATAATTTGCGCGACCTCGCGCGCAGCGCGCTCCACCGCGTCTCGCTCGGCTCGTTGGTTGGAAAAACGTTGTTCCGCCACATCGAAGGACGCCGTCGCGGTGACCGCATTTGTCGCCAAGACATCGCGTTCCCCCAGCGGGATCAACTGATATTCAGCTGTGACAGCAACGCTCCGTGCGATTGCGGTGCCCGTCCCCTGGACGGCCAAAGACCGAACAACGCTTTCCGCGCGCAAGGCCAGCCGGTAGACCGGATCAAGCGTTTCGCCACCAATCCCGAGGCCAAAAACAAGCTCGTTGCGTACGAGTTGCGTGGTGCGGTCCGCGGGTGGGTCGATAGCAATCTGAGCGAGTGCCGTTGGGATCTCCGGTGCCCCAAGCGTTGCTTGCCGATCATACAGCGGCCTTACCTGACAACCAGCCAAGACGACGGTAGCAGCTGCCGACGCAACAGCATGCAGAACCGTACGCCGTGACGGCTTCATGCTGCCCCGATGCAGCTGCCGAAAAGAGGACTGATCAGACAACGATGTTCACGATCCTGTTGGGCACCACGATAATGCGCTTGGGCGTGGCGCCGTCCAAAAACCTTTGAACAGTCTCGTCCGCCAAAGCCGCGCGCTCAATCGTAGCTTTGTCCGCATCGCGGCCAATGGCAAGGTCCGAGCGCTTCTTGCCATTGATTTGTACCGGCAATGTGAGAGTGTCGTCCTGCAAAAGGGACATCTCAACGTCACTCCAACTCTTTGTTGCCAGCAAGCCTTCACCGCCTAGAACCGACCAACATGCCTCGGAAAGATGCGGTGTCATCGGTTGCATCGCTTCAACCAGAAAGCGCGCACTCTCACGCATGGCGAACGCTTCGTCAGGCGCGCCTTTAAGGGATGAGACGGCCTTTGCGAGAGCGTTGGTGCAATCATAGATCCGCGCAACAGCTCGATTGAAAGCGAGCTTTTCAATGTCGTCTGCCACGGCGTGGAGCATACGGTGGGACGTCTTCCGGAGGGAGAGTGCCGCGTCGCTGAACGTTGAAGGCTTCTCCGAAAAGGCCGCCTCATCGGTCTTGGAGACGACCTCCTGGACAAGTCTCCAAACCCGCTGAACGTGCCTGAACGCGCCTTCAGCACCAGCGTCGGTCCACTCGATATCGCGCTCCGGTGGCGTATCCGACAGCATGAACCAACGCGCTGTGTCGGCGCCGTAGGTCTCGATGATCGTCGTTGGATCGACGACATTCTTCTTTGACTTTGACATCGACTCGATGCCGCCAATGCTGACCTCTTCGCCGGTTTCAACGTGGCGCGCGCTGTCGCCCTCGACGACGACCTCTTCGGGGAATAGCCAGCGCCCGTCCACTCCTTTGTAGGTCTCATGGGTCACCATGCCCTGGGTGAACAGACCCTTGAATGGCTCTTTCATCGACAGGTGACCGGTCTTCATCATCGCCCGTGCGAAGAAGCGCGAGTACAGAAGATGCAAGATCGCGTGCTCAACGCCTCCGATGTACTGGTCAACCGGCAACCAATCGTTCGTGATGTCCGGCACTGTGGGCGTGTTGGAGCGCGGTGTCGTGAAGCGGGCGAAATACCAAGATGAATCGACAAAGGTGTCCATCGTGTCGGTCTCGCGTCTCGCCGCCTCCCCACACTTGGGGCATGGAACCTGCTTCCATCCCGGGTGATGATCGAGCGGATTGCCCGGCTTGTTGAACGTGACATCATCGGGCAACTGGACCGGAAGGTCGGACTTTGGAACTGGTACGACACCGCAGGTATCGCAATGGATGACCGGGATCGGACAGCCCCAATAGCGCTGACGTGAGATACCCCAATCGCGTAGCCGGTATTGTGTAACGCCTTTGCCCCAACCCTGTTGCTCGGCAAAGCTGATCGTTGTAGCGACCGCCTCATCTCCCGTGGCCTCATCGATATCTGTGAAGTGATTGACCCACTTCACTTTTTCTGACTTGGCGGGGACGAAGGCGTCCGACTGGACCGGTTGGGGGTCGTCCAGCGAGACGAAGGTGTCGATGACTGGCAGATCGTACTTCCGTGCGAAATCAAGGTCACGCTGGTCGTGCGCCGGGCACGCGAAGATAGCCCCCGTCCCGTAGTCCATCAGGATGAAGTTCGCGACCCAGACCGGCAGCTCCCAATCAGAGTCGAGCGGATGCTTCACGCGCAAGCCCGTGTCGAAGCCCATTTTGTCGGCTTTCTCGAGATCGGCCTCTGAGGTGCCCAACCGGTGGCACTCAGCAACGAACTCGGCGAGAGCGTGGTTGTCGGCCATCAGTGTTTTTGTGACCGGATGATCTGGCGATAGCCCGATGAAACTTGCGCCCATGAGCGTATCCGGGCGTGTCGTGAAAACCTCTATATCTGCGTGTTCGCCCGCAGGGTGCGTCAAACCAAAGGCCATGCGCAGGCCGCGGCTCTTTCCGATCCAATTGGCCTGCATCGTCCGTACCTTGTCCGGCCATTGCTCGAGCCCCTCAATCGCGTCCAGAAGATCGTCTGAGAAGTCGGTGATCTTGAAGAACCACTGGGTCAGCTCTCGCTGCTCGACGGGCGCGCCTGAACGCCAGCCACGGCCATCGATGACCTGCTCGTTTGCAAGGACCGTGTTGTCCACCGGATCCCAGTTCACCCGGCTCGTCTTACGTGTCGCCAGCCCTGCTTCGAGGAAGTCGAGGAACAAGGCCTGCTGCTGCGTGTAATAGTCAACATCACAGGTCGCGAACTCCCGGCTCCAGTCGAGCGACAGTCCCATAACCTTCAGCTGACCGCGCATGTGTTCGATGTTGGAGTAGGTCCAGTCCTTTGGATGGACCTTGTTCTGCATTGCGGCGTTTTCTGCGGGCATCCCAAAGGCATCCCACCCCATGGGATGCAGAACGTTGAAACCCCGAGCGCGTTTGTAGCGCGCGACTACATCACCCATGGCGTAATTGCGGACGTGGCCCATATGAATTCGGCCCGATGGATAGGGGAACATCTCAAGCACGTAATATTTCGGCCGAGGGTCATCATCCTTGGTCTCGAAGACCCGGGCCTCATCCCAAACCGCGCGCCATTTCGGTTCCGCAACTTGAGGGTTATAACGCTCCGGTGCATCCGATGCTTGCGGAGCGTGAGAAGATGCGGGCTGTGTCACAGGGCAGACCTTGCTAGAGACGCACATCGCCCGGACTGATGAACGAGTGCCGAGCTGTTTTGGGGATGGGCCGGACCTTCACCAGAAAGCAAGGAACCGGTCAACCGGTCTGCGGTGTTGCAAGGGCCAACAAACGTCACGCCGCAGCGGACTTCAGGGAGCTAATCGATTGAACGTCAGTGCATCTGTTGAACGTTGGAAGAACCTTAGATCGACGATTGCGCAGGCCGCGCGCGATGCCGGGCGTCAGCCCCAGGCGGTGGAGCTGGTTGCAGTATCGAAGGTGTTTGGGCCAGAGGCGATCTGGCCGGTGATCGACGGAGGCCAGCGGGTTTTTGGTGAGAACCGTGTTCAGGAGGCGGCTGGCAAGTGGCCGCAGCTGCGCGAGCGTTTGTCTGCCTATAATGGCGAACAGGTCACGCTGCATCTGATCGGTCCGCTTCAATCGAATAAAGCGCGCGACGCAGTGGCACTGTTCGACCGCATAGAAACGGTGGATCGTGAAAAGATCGCTGGTGCTCTTTCCAACGAGATGCACAAACAAGGCCGGCAACTGCCGTGCCTTGTGCAGGTCAACACCGGAGACGAGCCACAAAAGGCCGGTGTCTCACCAGATGAGGCGACCAGATTTGTCGAGCGCTGCAAGCTGGATCATGGTCTCGCGGTCGATGGTTTGATGTGCATCCCGCCCGCTGCTGAGGATCCCGCGAACCACTTCGATCTGCTCGCGAGGCTCGCCGAGGAAAGCGGGCTTCCAATCCGATCGATGGGCATGAGCGGAGATTTCACGGTCGCCATTGCCCATGGTGCCACACACGTGCGGCTGGGAAGCGCGATTTTCGGTGACCGGCCGCCTTACAAGCCTGCTGGTTAGACTACTACCAACCTTTCGAGCCGCTCCAGGATCGGCACAAGCTTGCGCATGGTTTGTGGGGGTAGGGCGATGCAGCCCTCTGTGGGCTGCAGTTTGGCGCCGGTGACCCGTGCTTGGTGGAAGAAGATTGCGGAGCCGCGCCCGTGGACCCGGCATGTGATGTTCCAGTCGAGAACGATAATTCGGTCGTACAGAGCATCGTGTCGTAACAGCACCTCGTGTGACCCGTGCCAGGGCAAGTTGATGGGGCGATTGTAGTTGGCGGTGAACGGTGCGTCGCACCATCCCATGGTCGAACGGATGGGCGTCCAACTAGCGGGACGTTGCCACGTCCGGTCAGGCCGCGCGTAGCGCGTCAGAACGCGCATCGCCGCCCGCGGCGTTGCACCATCGCCCTCTCGCTTGCGGCTGCTGACGCCGCCCCGCCCTAGCGCGCAGGGGAAAACGCGCCCCGCCAGGCACAAAACGCCGAGGTGCTGGTCATGCGCGCCGTTTCGTGGCGATCGCCTTACCCATGCGGTTCCTGCGCGTCGTCTATTTTGGGCCTCGACGTGTCGCCGTGATCGGCGCGTAAGCGTGCCCACAACGCCACGTGTCGGGCGCTGCCACCTCTTTTTGTCTTGGTTGGGATGCACAGTCATAAAATGGACCGTGTACAAAGCCGAAGCTTCTTGTCGAGAGATGATGGCAGCCAATCCCGCGGAATCGGGGTTATTTGATCTAAGAGCTGTCTGGCGGGCACCGCTTGCAACTGGCCTAATCCATGCCCTACATGTGCAATTGAAGACGGCAGCTGCCACGAGCGAAGCAGCCCAACAAATTGGGGGAGTTTATGAGCCGAAGAATGCTCTTGCTTGTCGATGATGATGTTGAGCTTGCGGGCGCGCTGCAGGAGCAGTTCGACCTGTATGATGAGTTTTCCACGCACCATTGCGATACCGCTCAAGCGGGGATCGCATACGCGCGTGCCAATGAAATCGATTTGGTCATCATGGATGTCGGGCTTCCAGATCTTGATGGTCGCGAGGCTGTGCGTCTGCTGCGCAAGAACGATTTCAAGGCTCCGGTCATCATGTTGACCGGCCACGACACGGACTCTGATACCATTCTTGGTTTGGAAGCAGGCGCCAATGATTACGTCACCAAGCCCTTTCGCTTTGCGGTGTTGCTGGCACGTATCCGTGCACAGCTCCGCCAATTCGAGCAGAGCGAGGACGCGGTATTCCAGGTTGGCCGCTTTACGTTCAAGCCTGCAGCCAAGCTCATGCAAACAGGCGACGGCAAAAAGGTCCGCCTAACGGAGAAAGAGACGTCAATTTTGAAGTTTCTGCACCGTGCAGGGGGTAAGCCCGTTCCGCGCGATACGTTGCTCTCTGAGGTCTGGGGCTACAACGCCGCCGTCACGACCCACACCCTAGAAACCCACATTTACCGTCTTCGGCAGAAAATCGAGTCAGATCCCGCTCGTGCTGATTTACTGGTGACCGAAGCGGGCGGCTACAAGCTGGTGTCCTAACGGGCGGTGATATGGTAGCGCCTTGTGCCAAGGAAGGCTCGGCGTCACCGAACTCTTGTCTAAGCCCGCCTTCCGCCCCAGCCAGCAATAACGCCCTAATCGTTCATGAGCCTTGAGAGTGACATCCGCGTCTTGCGGCAGGTACCGTTCCTGTCAGGCTTTGGCGACGAGCATTTGAGACTGCTTGCCTTTGGCGGGGAGAACCGGCGGTACCGCACGGGACAGGCCATCTTTCGTCAGGGTGAGTCAGCCGATGGCGGGATGGTTGTGTTGCACGGCCAAGTCAGGATCCCGGCAACGCGTGATGGATCCGACGATGAAAGCGGGGACGTCTACTCGACGGGGACCTTGTTCGGGCAGCGGGCGTTATTGGCCCGTAGCGTCCGTAGCCATTCGGCGATTGCGGACACCTCGGTCGAAGCTCTGCTTATCCGGCGGACGCTTTTCCGGCGCGTTCTGACCGAGTTTCCAGACTTGGCAGGCCAGCTTCATGCACAACTGTCTGCCGAGCTCAATGATCTGACCGAACGTGCAGCGCGATCAGTGCGCAAGATGGCCGACTGATCTTCAGCCGTAGTCGACGATGACGGGCGCGTGGTCGGATGCTTTCTCCCAACCGCGGGCCTGTTTGAAGACCTCAAAGCCGACGGAGTGAGATGACAAGCGCGGACAGGTCCACACATGGTCAAGCCGACGCCCCCTGTTGGACGTCTCCCAATCGCGCGCCCGGTAGCTCCACCAGCTGTAGAGCTTTTCATCCAGCGGCAGATGCTTGCGCATCGTGTCGCTGTAGCCCAACGCATCGCGCGTTTTCTCAAACAGCTCCGTCTCGACAGGTGTATGGCTGACCACTTTGAGCAATTGGCGGTGGCTCCATACATCGTGTTCGTAGGGCGCGATATTCAGATCACCCGCAACGATCGTGGGCAGGGCTGCATCAGGGACTAATCGATCCTGCATCTCGGCGACAAAGCGCAGTTTGTGATCAAACTTCGGGTTTGCTTTCGGATCCGGCTCGTCACCACCAGCGGGCACATAGACCGAATGAACCCGAACCTTTGTGTGCTGGCCAATGGGTTTTTCCAACGGGACCGTCGCCGCCACATGCCGCGCATCTCCAACGTTACAGAAGTCAATTTTTTCAATGTTCTGCAGTTCAAGTCGCGCAATTATCGCCGCGCCATGGTAGGCTTTTTGGCCATGCAGAGCATGGAATCCGTAACCGGCCGTGCGCAGTGCCTTGAGGGGAAATTGATCATCAAGGCATTTGGTCTCCTGCAGGCACAGGATGTCAGGTTTGTGCTGCTTGAGAAATCGGACGACCTGGTCGATCCGTAGGCGGACGGAATTGATATTCCAGGTGGCAAGTCGAAAGGATGTTTGGCTCATGTTGGAGCCTTAACCAGCGTCGCTTCGAGCCGCAAGCGCATCGGCACATTCCGGGTCGTCGCGAAAGGCGATGCGCGGGATGTAATGCGCCACTCGTCACCCGGGCCGCTGATGTCGTCCCGCCCTGGCGCTGAGCCTTAAATGCTACTGTCCGCGATTGATGTGGTCGATAAAGAACCAGTTCGGGTCTGTCGGCCTGCCATATTCAACCTCAAATAAGGCAACAGTGGTCTCCAGACCTTGGGGATCGGTCACGGTCCATTGCTGGATTGCAACCGGCTCATTGGTCATGGTGATTGCGATCTGACCGCGACCAATGGGCGTCTCGTCCTGCATCATCACAACCGTCTGATCTTCGCCCTGCTCAACGTTGAGGACGTTGCCATCGCCGACGAGATCAACGCGGTCTTCAAGAAGAAACCTCAAGGGGGTCTGGGAGATCGGATACAGATCATGGGTTCCAACCGATGCATCGCGAACCACAAGCCCGCGGCCATCGGATACGATCTCCAGCTTTGAGGGCGGCAGATAGCGGAACAGCAGACGCCCTGGCCGGTGCAGCACGAAGTATCCCTCGGTACGGCTGCCGTCCGGGCCTACCTGGATGAACCGCCCCTGCATCGTCTCCAGCGCATTGATGTGGTCGGAAAGCTTTGTGACGTCCGCCCAATCATCCTGGGTCAGCTGCGCCGGTACGGAATTGATCGCGTGCGCTGGGGTGAGTGTGCCAGGCGTATGGAGGACCATAAAGCCAGCAAAGCCAGCGGCACCAAGCAACGTTGCGGTGGCGAGGTTTCGGACCGTTTTGGAGATGGCGCGGGGCACAAGCGAGAATGGTAACACGGGGTCAATCCCTTGTCTGGGTGTCGCGGTTCGATGCCATGAAGCGAATCACTTCGACCCCTTTATGGCAAACCAAATCTTAAGCGACCCTGACTGTCACGTTCATCTCATCATGCACGATTGCTCTCGCTGTTCTGTGCGGCGTTGCAGGTTTCGCGGTGATCAGCGCGCCGTAAGGCGCGACTCAATCTCCGAACCCGGCATCATCGTCCCCCAAATCCATGAGAACTTCGCGCTTGCCGGCGTGGTTGGCGGGACCGATAAGCCCCTCCTTTTCCATGCGCTCGATGATCGACGCTGCTCGGTTGTAGCCGATCCCCAGTCGCCGCTGGACATAGCTGGTGGATGCTTTCTTATCGCGCATAACGATGGCGATCGCCTGCTCATACGGGTCATCGGATTTGGAAAGCCGCGCGATGCTTTTCGACGTCGGATCGCCTCCTTCATCGCCATCATCATCGTCGGCTTCTTCGGTGATGTCGTGCAGATACTCCGGTACGCCTTGGGCCTTGAGATGGTCGACAACGGCCTCGACCTCTTCGTCCGATACGAATGGACCGTGGACGCGTTGGATGCGTCCGCCACCGGCCATGAACAGCATGTCGCCCTGGCCGAGGAGCTGTTCGGCGCCCTGTTCACCGAGGATGGTGCGCGAGTCGATTTTCGAGGTCACCTGGAACGAGCAACGTGTCGGGAAGTTGGCCTTGATCGTGCCGGTGATGACATCGACCGACGGCCGCTGCGTGGCCATGATGATGTGGATTCCGGCCGCGCGCGCCATCTGCGCAAGGCGCTGAATGGCGCCCTCGATGTCCTTGCCAGCGACCATCATCAGGTCCGCCATCTCGTCGACGACGATAACCAGCATCGGCATCGATTCGTAAGACAGTTCTTCCCGCTCATAGACCGGCTCGCCGGTCCCTTGATCGAAGCCCGTCTGCACAGTCCGGCTGATGACCTCGCCTTTGCGTTCGGCTTCCCTGATGCGGCTGTTGAAGCCGTCAATGTTGCGCACGCCAAGCTTGGACATCTTGCGGTAGCGGTCTTCCATTTCGCGCACCGCCCATTTGAGCGCGACCACCGCCTTGTTCGGGTCGGTCACGACAGGGGTCAGCAGATGCGGAATGCCGTCATAGACGGACAGCTCCAGCATCTTGGGATCGATCAGGATCAGGCGGCACTCCTGCGGCGTCCAGCGGTAGAGGATCGACAGGATCATCGTGTTGATCGCAACCGACTTACCTGAACCCGTTGTACCGGCCACCAGCAGATGGGGCATACGCGCCAGGTCGGCGATAACCGGTTCGCCGCCGATGGTCTTGCCGAGCGTCAGGGGCAAGTTGCCTTTGGCTTTCTCGAAGTTCTGTGAGCCGAGTATCTCGGAAAGGTAGACCGTTTCGCGGCTGGAATTGGGAAGCTCGATGCCGATTGCATTGCGTCCGGGTATGACGGCAACGCGCGCCGAAATGGCGCTCATGGACCGTGCAATGTCATCCGCCAGGCCTATGACGCGGGCGCTTTTGATACCCGGTGCGGGTTCGAACTCGTAAAGCGTCACGACCGGGCCAGGGCACACGTTCACGATCTCCCCGGTTACCCGGAAGTCTTCAAGAACGCCTTCCAGAAGACCTGCGTTGCGCTCGAGGGCTTGCGGTGCAAGGGCATTGCCCTGACCGCGTGGTGCGTCGGACAAAAGGTGCAAGGGGGGCAGTTCAAACTCGCCCTCCCCCAGCAGCGATGGCTGCGCCTCGCGCGCGGCACGCTTGCCTTTCTTGGGTCGAACGATATCGGCCACTGGAACCGTTTGTCTTTGCGCGGCGGGGCCGCGGCTCGGGCGGTTAACACTTGCAGCTTGCGTGCGCGCTGCGGTCGCGACCGGAGCCTCGACATAGGCTGCTGGATTTTCGTGGACCAGCGGTAGCGCAGGGTTCTCCGCGAACTCTGGCGGCACGACGGCCTCGTGCGGCGGCGCGGGTTCAAATCTGTCCCAGTCCTCGGCGGTGGCATGATCCGCTGAATGGACGTATGCCGCCGGCTCGGGTGAGGGTTCGGGCTCCTGAACGGCTTCTGCGTGCGGTTCAACGATCGGTCGCGGCATGCGCGCAGGCGCCTGAGCGGGGGCATAGGCGACAGCCGCTGGCTGCGGACGCGGAGACGGCATTCGCGCTGGCCGACGTGGGTTTGGGTTGGGTCGATCGGTTGCAGTCGGGTCTGCCCAGCCCCCCTCGATTGGCCCGTCTTCATCGAAGGCATAAAGGAGAGGGTCGTCTGCCATCGTTCCAATATCGTGCCGCGCGACCTGGCTTTGCGAGGGTGCGACGTGCGGCTGGCGGGCCGGGGTCGACGGATGTGCACGGTCCGTTGGCGCCATCATTTGGACCGGTAGATCGGCGCGGGGCATAACCGCCTCGGGCTCACCTGCAGCGCGCAGATTTGCATTCAGTTCGGTCAGGTCGGGTTTAATCCGCGGGTATCGGCGGCCAGGCATCCATCGCTTAACCAGGGAGACACCGGCGTAGCCAATATGCGCCATATATCCCATGGCGATGCCGATGCGGGACCGGCTCCCTTCGTCATACTCATCAATGGCGAGCTCGTCTGGGCCAACGCCTTCGTATCGGTCGTCATCCCAGGCGCTGTCATCATGGTCGGTATCAAAGCTCTCACCGTTCGCACGGTGGATGCGTTTGGGCTTGATCTGCAGATCGGATGGACGGGCTGGCGCTTGTACGACCGGCCGATAGGTTGCACGGCTCAAAGCGATAAGCGCTATAGGCACTGCGACCGCAGCAACCAAAAGCTGCGGTAGATAAGGGATGGGTAAGAGAGCTTTCGGCAGCGCAATCAACACATCGCCGACTAAGCCGCCCAAACCGATCGGTAAGGGCCAGCCGCTCATCAGCGGCAAAGCGGCCAAGGCCGCGCAACCGGCGACAGTGAGAACTAAGGCGTGCAGGCCGCGATGGGACTTTCTGTCGAGTGCTCCTTCGCTGATTAAATGCCAGGCCCAAAGAGCGATGGGTACCAGGGCGAGCACGCCGCCAAGTCCAAGGATTTGCATGACAAGATCAGCGAAGATAGCGCCACCGGCGCCAAGCATATTGGTGACCGGTGCAGATGTGGCGTGGCTGAGACTGGGGTCATTGACCGACCAGGTGGCCAGCGCAGCAATGGCGAGGGCCGCAAAGGCCAACAGCCCCAAGCCGCCGAGCGTCCCGGTATGGCGACGCGCCAGGGTTCTCCATGAGCTGCTATCGAGAAGCGGTGTGTCGAAGGCGTCGGTACGCATAGCCTTGGTCCTCAGTCTGCCATCGCCTTGACAGGTGCGACGGTGTCAAAAAAGCGGCTGAGGCGATCCAACGCCTCAAGGGTTGTGGGCTCATCATCGACGAGTGCCAGGCGCAACCTATCGGCGGCTGTCGGTCCTTCATCGGTGGGATAGGCCATGAAAGAGCCCGGAATCGTGCGCAGCGCGTAGGTGCGCCAAAGGGTCTTGGCAGCGTCAATGTCAGAGACGCCTTCGGGTAATTTGAGCCAAAGAAAGAAGCCTGCGGGCGGTGTCGCTTCGCTGAGCCATTGGCCGAGCTTTGCATCAACCAGTGCCCATTTCTCCGTGTAGAGGGCACGGCTCTCCTTGACGTGGGCTTCATCTGCCCATGCGAGGTTGGAAGCGGCCTGAACCGGCAGAGGAACCTGCGGACCGCCCATGTTTCGAAGCTTCATGAAATCTGCAAGGAACGCCGGATCGCCGGCGACAAAACCAGATCGTAGTCCGGGTAGATTTGAGCGTTTTGACAACGAGTTGAACGCCACCACATGGCCAAAGCCACCGGTCGTTTGCGCTGCCGCTTCGAGGGCTCCCGGTGGTGGGCTGAAGCGATAAATCTCGGAGTAGCACTCGTCGGCAAACAGCATAAAGTCATGCTCTCGAGCGCGCTCGATCCATGCCTGCCAGTCCTCTACGCTTAGGACTGCCCCCTGGGGATTGGTGGGAGAGGCGATGTAAGCAGCGACCGTGCGTGACCATACCGATATATCAAGCGATGCACCCGTCAGGTCGTGCTCATCAAGCAGCACGACCTCGCAATCGGCCGCGAGCGCTCCGGCCACATAAGCCTGGTAGAATGGGTTTTGCATGACGATGACTGGTCGTTCGCCAACACGCCGCCCGCCATCCTTCCGCTTGTCCGATCGATCGCGGGCGCAGCGCGCGGCGAGGACGAGGCCTTCACGGGAGCCATTGAGGGGAAGGATCGCGTAGCCATGCTCCATCGACTTGGGATCAAGGCCATATCGGCGATTGATCCAATGCCCGATCGCCCCGCGGTGGGCATCGGTGCCGGTGATTGCAGGATACTGGCCAAATCCTGACATGCTGGAGACGACAGCGTCGGTCAGACCGAGGGGGGGCGCGTGGCGCGGAGCGCCAACCGTCATCGTAATCGGGGGGAGCCCTTGCGCCGGCTCGATATCCGATAGCAACGCTTCGAGCCGCCGGAAGGGCGAGCCTGTTTCATAGACAAAACGGACCAGATCGGGATGAGAGATCGTCGTCATGGCCGCCCGTCACACTGGCCGGTTACGCAATACATGGTGACCAGTGTGTGCCAGAGGTTGGTTAAGCCGCCCTAAACAGAAGAACCCGGTCGTCTCCGCTTGAGCGAAAAAAGGGCCCGAAGCGGGAAACTTCGGGCCCAGAGATGCGGTCCACGGACCGCTCGGGAGAAAGCACTTCAGGTTTCAGGCAACCCGGTAGCGGCGAACACAAAATGAAGCTGGGGAGAGTTGTTGTTTTGTGTTGGCGGCGATCAGATAGCGAAAGGTTGAGGGCTGGCCGGCGGCCAGCCCTCGTTTTTGTGCTGGAGATCAGGCTTTGCCTGCTCCGAACTCTGGGTAAGCTTCGACACCGATTTCGGCTTTGTCGAGACCGACCATTTCTTCCTCTTCGGATACCCGGATACCCATGGTCGCCTTGAGGATGAACCAGACGATGCCTGACGCCACGATAACAAAGGCAGCAACGATCAGGATCGAGAACAGCTGACCAGTGAACGTTGCGTCCGAGTTGGTCAGAAGGACCGCCATCGTACCCCAGATACCTGCGAACAGGTGGACGGGGATGGCGCCGACAACGTCGTCGATCTTCATCTTGTCGAGCATCGGGACAGTCAACACGACGATAACGCCGCCTACAGCACCGATAAGCGTTGCCGAACCAAGACCAGGCGTTAGCGGTTCGGCGGTGATCGACACAAGGCCGGCCAAAGCGCCGTTCAGAACCATCGTCAGATCGACCTTCTTGTAGAGGATCTGCGTCAGGATCAGGGCTGCGATAGCGCCACCCGCAGCAGCGGTGTTGGTGTTGGAGAAGATGCGCGACACATCGGCAGCGTCACCGACCGAACCCAGCGCAAGCTGCGAGCCGCCGTTGAAGCCGAACCAACCCAGCCACAGGATGAACGTACCAAGCGTGGCAAGCGGCATGGATGACCCCGGCATTGGGTGGATTTCGCCACCAGCGCCGTATTTTCCGGTGCGCGCTCCAAGGATGATGGCACCGGTGAGAGCGGCCCAGCCGCCGACCGAGTGCACGACCGTGGAGCCTGCGAAGTCGAGAAAGCCAAGCTGGCTGTCGAGGAAGCCGCCGCCCCATTTCCAGGACGCCTGGATCGGGTAGATCAGCGCGGTCAGGATGAGAACGAAGATCAGAAACGGCCACAGCTTGATGCGCTCTGCCAAGGTGCCCGAAACGATCGATGCGGTGGTCGCACAGAACATCAACTGGAAGAAGAAGTCTGAACCGGTGGATGCGTAGCCAATATCGTCGGCTGCATCTGCCGACACGCCAACGGCCTCGAGGACCGCGACGCCGAACGCGCCAAGATAGCCGCCGGTGTCATCGGTCCCGATCGACCAACTGCCGAGCGGGTACATGAGGTTGTAACCGACCAGGTAGTAGGCGACGGCCGCGATCGAAAACAGGCCGATATTCTTGGTGCACTGCATGGATACGTTCTTTGAACGCACCAGGCCTGCTTCAAGCATCGAGAAGCCGGCAGCCATCCACATCACCAGGAAGCCACCAATCAAAAAGAGCGTCGTGTTGAAGACGAAGACCGAATATTCCGGGACCTCGGACGAGGCGACGGCTTCGGCTGCGTCCTGAGCCAGTGCTGGCGCACTGAGAGCTAGGAGGCCGGCGGAAGCGGCCAGCCCGAGCTTGAGAATACGCTTGGACATGAAGAACCCTTTCATGAGGGAAAAGCGGGGTTAGAGTGCAGCGGCGTCAGATTCGCCGGTGCGGATGCGAATGGCTTGATCGAGATTGTAGACAAAGATCTTGCCGTCGCCGATCTGGCCAGTCTTGGCCGCGGAAGCGATCGCCTCGACCACCTTGTCGATCAGGTCAGCAGGAACTGCCACTTCGATCTTGAGTTTCGGAAGGAAGGAGACGGCATATTCAGTCCCCCGATAGATTTCCGTGTGGCCTTTCTGCCGGCCATAGCCCTTTACCTCGGTAACCGTGAGCCCTTGCACACCGATGGCGGTGAGAGCGTCGCGGACCTCGTCGAGCTTGAACGGCTTGATGATGGCCATGACGATTTTCATACGCGTGTCGTCCTATTGTTAATCGTTGTTTGTGTGAAAGCGATCCGGATTCGGCTCCGCTTCCGTCGCGTTTGCCCGGCTCCGCCACTGGATTAGGCGAGGCCAATAGCGCTGCGAACCGGCCTTCTGGCAGGCTTGCCGCACAAGCGCCACAATCCTTGCGAGTTTCGTGCCAGATTCCGCAATATCGTATAAGTTATTGATATAGAATATAAATGTTGCGTTTTGCCGGCTACAAAACCGCTGGAACGGAGCAAAAACCTAACGGGAATTTACTTATGCCTATTAATTAGGCAATTTCGATTGGGCTAGTTTGCCCAATTTTTAATCAGCTCTGGGAGCGGCGCGAATGACACCTTCCTGGGCACTTGAGGCGATGAGTTTGCCGGTCCGGTTGTAGAAGCTCCCGCGCGCAAATCCCCGCCCTTTGGTAGCGATCGGGCTGTCTTGACGGTAAAAAAACCAATCGTCGGTGATAGTTGCCCGATGCATCCAGAAACTGTGGTCAAGGCTTGCGGCGGCATAGGCGTCGGAGAAGATCGTTTGCCCGGTTGGCGCCAAGGCCGTGTCGAGCAATGTCATGTCTGACAAATAGGCAAGCAGGGCCGCAGCCAGTTCCGGCCGATTGTCCGGTAGGGGCGCCGACGACCGCATCCAAAACGCTTGGTGCGGCGGTTGTAGCCGTCCAAGCTGATACCGGGTGGCGTCGATGGGAATGATGGTCACAGGGGACGGCGCGTCCCCATTTGCGCCGCGCCAGTAACGCTGGATTGGAAGCGGCGCGAAATCGAGGAAGTCCGGCTCAGATCCATCTGGTTGAGGCGGCATCGGCATGGGGCCCAGATCATCGTGCTCGACCACCGCATCGGCATCGGCGTGGAACGACACGGTCGCTCTCGCAATTGCTTTATCGCCCTGCGTGGCAAACACATCGGCAGCGGTGAAGGCTCGGCCATCGCGAAGGACTTCAATCTGGTAGAGTACGGTCTCCCTGGGGTCGCCCGGTCGCAAAAAGATCAGGTGTAGCGCATGCGGCAGACGATCAGGAGCAATCTGTCCGACATGTTTGCACGCCGCCATCAAAGCCTGGCCGATCACTTGTCCGCCATAAAGGCGCCGCCAAGGCGTTTGGGGAGATGATCCTTCAAAGCAGCCGTTACCCACCAACTTGACGTCGAGCATGTCAAGAACCCGGGAGAGTGCGCGTCCCGCGCTGTCCGGTTTGGTCGGCTTGCTCATGGATGTTCGGGTGTCAGGGTGTGCTGAGACAGCATGCCAACTGGTGTTTTGCGTGATCGTCGGCCATGGTGACCATGGACATGTTTTAAAAGCAATTGCAGGACGAAGCGCGATGGCGCGAAAACCAAAATCGAAGCGGCCTGATACGGTCGATGTGTTGATCGCAGGTGGCGGCTATGTCGGTCTGACACTGGCCCTCGCGATCAAGGCCAGTGCTCATGATCTCACTGTGATGGTGGTGGACTTGCGTCCGCCTCAGCAGGCCGACAAGGACGGCCGCGCATCGGCAATCGCCAGCGCCGCTCGCAGCATGTTCACGACGCTGGGCGCATGGGAGGCCATGGCTGCCGACGCTCAGCCGATCACGGAAATGGTGATCACCGATTCAGAAACGCGCGATCCCATACGGCCCGTTTTTCTGACCTTTGACGGGGAAACGAGCGAAGGCGAACCGTTTGCGCACATGGTGCCTAACGGCGCCATGACCGCCTCATTGCGCAAGCGCGCGGCCGAGGAGGGGGTGATCCTCGAAGCGCCGCAAACGGTTGAGGACTTCACCACGCGCACCGGCCATGTCGATGTGAAATTGGGAGACGGCGCGTCGATCAAGACCCGGCTTCTGGTCGCCTGCGACGGAATTCGCTCCCGGCTGCGCGATTTGGCGGGGATCGATACGGTCGGCTGGATGTATGGCCAGTCGGGGATTGTCTGCACCGTCAAACATGAACACGATCATCATGGCGTGGCTTATGAGCATTTTCTGCCGGCCGGGCCGTTTGCGACGTTGCCCTTGCCCGGCAACCGCTCGTCAATCGTTTGGACGGAAAAGACTGCCGTTGCGGACGCGTTGGTCCAAGGCGACGAGTTCACTTTCATGATCGAACTGGAACGTCGGTTCGGCCCCGTCTTCGGAGACCTGTCCCTCGACAGCCGGCGCGTTGCCTATCCCCTTGGCCTCAAACTGGTCCGTTCGTTTATCGCACCGCGTCTGGCGCTGGCGGGCGACGCTGCCCATGGCATTCACCCCATTGCGGGCCAGGGACTGAACCTGGGGCTTAAAGATGTTGCAGCGCTGGCGGAAGCTGTCGTTGACGCCGCCCGCCTCGGTCTCGATATCGGCAGCGTCGATGTCCTTGAGCGTTACCAGCGCTGGCGGCGCTTCGACACCACACAGATGGGCGTCGTGACCGATGTGCTCAACCGTCTGTTCTCGAACGATATGGTACCGGTGCGCGCGCTGCGTTCGTTTGGCTTAAGCGTCGTCGACCGCATCGATCCGCTTAAGCGGTACTTCATCAACGAAGCAGCCGGGATGTCGTCGGGCAGACCGCGGCTGATGAGCGGCGAAGCATTGTAGGGGTCGCGTGCCCTCTTCAGGTGAGGGGTTTGAACTACCGGGCGACCGGCCAACCCTCAAAACCAAAGCGCTCATAGGTGGCACGTGCTCCGGCGTGTCCGGGGTCACCTCCCGTTTCCACCATCAGTATCGACGCGCCCATGGCACGCATTGCGGCGCTTGCTTCATCCATGAGCATGGTCGCAAGTCCGGTGCGTTGGTGGTCTGGATCAACGGCGACGATAGTAATCTCGCCCATGCTGTCATCAGGGTGGAAGACTGCACCCACAAAGCCGACCACTCGGTCGTTATCGATGGCGACGAAAATCTGGTTGTTCGCGCCTCCAAGGAAGTCGCGAACGTCCTGTGTCTGTCGCTCCTGCCAACCTTCCGGGTAAAAGGCGTCGTAGACGTACGGAAGCACATTGGGCCGCATTGTCTCGAAGACAGGAGCCAATGTGCGTAACGCCACAGCGATGACTTGATCTGTTTGTCTTGGGTCGAAAGCGCTGATCGTAGGCGGCATAGCGTTGCGTGCCTATTTCTTGCCGGCCTTCATCTTCGCAATCTCAGCGTCGTCCAGCTCCCGCGCTTCTTCGATCAGCATGATAGGGATCGAGTCGCGGATCGGATAAGCCACCTTGGCGGCGTAGGAGATTAACTCCTGCTTGTCATGGTCGTAGTGCAGAACCGATTTCGTCACAGGACAGACAAGCATGTCCAGAAGCTTGCGGTCGACGGTCGAGCGTTGGGGGTTGTCGGGGGCGGTTTGGGCCATGGCGTACGGTCAGAGAGTGGCGTTATTGCAAGGTCGTGCGGTCATCCTGGCTTTCGCGGGCAAGCGATAGCTCGGTTATGGCAATCAGGGTATCGGCACGCGCCTGGAGGTTTTCCGCTTCAAGCAAAGCTTGTTTTTCGGGCGGGCCGTAGGGGCTCATCATGCACAGCGCATTGACGAGGGATTCGTTGCTGGCCCGCTCGACGCCTGACCAGTCAGCTTCCAGATCGTTGGCTTCAAGGTAAGCCTTGAAGGTGGATAGCAGCGTATCGCGATCCACCATTTTCTCGCCCTCACCATGTTTGAAATCGCATTGAAAACGATCCGTGCCGATGCGGCACAACCGGAATGGCGTGATGGCGGTTTCCTCTTCGACAATCTCAAACCGGCAAACGCCGGTAAGCGTCAAAAGAAAGCGGCCGTCGTCTGTCTCCTGAAAAGCAGAAATGCGTCCCAAGCAGCCGACTTCGCACAAGGGCGGTGTATCGGGGTCTATGCCCATCACGGGGGAACCATCACGCTGAAACTTCGGTTGCACCATGCCGATGAGCCGTTCGTGGCCAAGCGCGTAATCCACCATCGCCAGATAGCGCGGCTCGAAGATGTTCAGGGGCATCTGTCCGCGCGGTAGAAGCAGCGCCGAGGACAGCGGAAAAACCGGCACGATTGAGGGGATCGTCACCGTTTTTCCACCATGGGAGGGTGTCCGGTCCGACAGGCTGTCGTGGCTCATACTCACCCCATCTTATGCCTGAGCAGGTGCTCGTAAGTGGCCCCGCCAGAGCGCAGTGCACGGGTCGCCGGTTTAGGCAAATAGAACCCTGGATAGTTGCCTCCGGCCAAAAATGCTGGCCGGATCGGTAGGTCCCCAGGCTTCAAACAGACTCAGCAGCTCTTTGCGCGCCGCGTCGTCCTGCCATGACCTATCGCGCTTGACGATCTCGACAAGGGTGAGAACCGCCTGCTCCCTCTCGTTCATGGCGTTATGGATCAACGCCAGATCAAATCGGGCCTGATGATCGTCTGGATTTGCTTCAAGCCGCGCTTGGAGCTCTGCCGGGTTTCCAAGAGAGGCGGCTTTCTCGGCAAGCTCCACTGCGGTAAGCGCACTGGCGATGGCTGGATCAGCCTTCATCTCGTCGGTGAGGCTGTCCAGCGCTTGGCGCGCAACATCGATTTGCCCTGCCGCGATATAGACTTTGACCATCCCGGCAACAGCCGCTGTGTTATCGGGCTCGGACTGCAAGACCGTGGCGAAGGCGCCGGCCGCTGCCTGCATGTCGCCTGCGTCCAAGGCGGCTTGGGCCGCTTCCAGCACCTGTTCGGCATGCGAGGGGCCTTGCGGTCCGATCAGTTTGTCGACGAAAGCCTGGACCTGAGATTCGGATTGGGCCCCCATGAAGCCGTCTGCCGGGCGGCCATCAACGAATGCGAAAACCGCTGGGATCGACTGGACGCCCAGCTGGCCAGCGACCTGGGGATGCTCATCGATGTTCATCTTGGCGAGACGGACTTTTCCGCCAGCCTTCGCCGTCACTGCCTCAAGCGTCGGGGTCAGCTGCCGGCAAGGGCCGCACCACGGTGCCCAGAAGTCGACAATCACTGGACGTGTCTTGGACTCCTCGATGACCGCAGTCATGAAATCGGCGGTCGTCACATCGACAACATCGCCACTTCCGTCTTCCGGCGCTGGGGATGCGCTGGCTGGCTGGCTGGTTCCGATCAACATGGGCATGTCCTCATCAGGCTATCAAGTTTGGCTCGTCTAGCGTCGCGAGCCCTCAAATTGGGTTGTCCGTTAGCGTCTTACAAGCGGGCCGGTGAAGGGGCTTTTACATCAATTCGTCGGCGCGTAGAGCTTCGAGGTTGATCACCTCAACCCGATGACCAGTCCGTTCAACGAAGGCAAGCAGGTCATCGCGCCCGATGGAGGTTGTCGCGGTGTTGACCAGAGGATGAGCATTGATGATTGCGGCCTCTTGCAGGTTAGCATCCAGCACGAAGCGGACCGCGCCTTCGGTGTCGTTGATGACCGCAAAGGCGGTGACAGAGCCGGGCGTCACGCCCAGTTTTTCCTGCATCAAGTCGGCATTGCCGAACGACAGTCGGCCGCAACCAAGCTTTTTGTGCAGGCTTTTGAGATCAACACTGGTCTGGTGGGCGGCGGTAACCAGGATCAGGGCTCCCTTCTTGTCCTTCAGAAACAGGTTCTTGGTGTGGGCGCCCTCAATGTCGCGGTGTACCGCCTGCGATTGTTCGACGGTGAACAACGGTTCGTGCTCGGTGGTTTTTGTTTCAAAACCCCAGCTGTCCAGCCGTTCGAGGAGGGTTTCGCGTGTGTGATGGTCGGTCATGCAGATCAGGCGATCGTAAAAACTTCAATGGAGTGACCATGCGCGGTCCTGTTTGGTGGAGGGGCAGAGCACACGGCAACGCGTGCGGCAAGAGGCTGGCGGTAAGAGGCTGGCGGTAAGAGGCTGGCGGCAAGAGGCACGGGGTACGCTGCAGGCTGTGTGAAGCCAGACTTTAATAGATCGCTATTTATCGAGTTTGACGTTGCTGCGCCAAAGCGACTTCGGGCGCTGCCCGCCACTTATCTCACTGGTTATGCGAAGTCGGTATGGGCCGATCGAAACCGCTTCTCTAGCCATTGCAATGCAGGGAGACTTTTGGCATATACGCGGCTCGCGAATGGCAGCTTGGCCACAGGGCCATACCCCTTGCCGTTCGATGAGCGGGTGTAGCTCAGGGGTAGAGCACAACCTTGCCAAGGTTGGGGTCGTGGGTTCAAATCCCATCGCCCGCTCCATTTTCCGAAGACTTTACGGACCGCACGGCTACTAAGCCGATGGTGCCACTTGCCGTATGAAGTGGACCATGGGCTGGGCCTTGTTCGGACCGCATCTGTGCTGAACTTCCGATTTCTTACGGATGGATCGTCATGCAATTCGTAGACGTGGCACCTTGCGCCGAGCTAGGCGCCGCACCGTGCGCCAAGCACAGTTCTGAAGCCGATACAAAAAAGAAAGTACCCAATTTGTTATGCGTGCGAAACAAGTGTGCAAAGGCCCATATAGGGCGCGAGATCACCAACCTGTTGTTTGCCATCTGGCTTCGGCACGCCACCGCGTGCCCCGCAGTCCATAAGCTGATAAAAAATCCAATGTCATCGATGGTGCGGCGAGATCGGGGTTGACCGTCTTCGCCCTAAGAGTTGAGGCAAACCGGAATAAACATCATGAAGCAAGATCCCATCGATGGCGTCCTGGCAGCTGGAGCCGAACTCAAACAGCTCCAAACGGGCTTCACCTTTACCGAAGGTCCGATTTGGCACCCCGAAGAGCACTGGCTTGTCTTCTCCGATATCGCCGAGAGTATCCAGTATAAATGGTCGGAAAAACAAGGCCTAAGGACGTTCCGTCATCCATCCAATCAGGCTAATGGCAACTGCTTTGACCGAGAGGGCCGCATCATCAGCTGCGAACATGCGTCGTCGCACCTCGTGATCCACGATCATGGCGGCAAACGGGTGACCGTGCTTGCAGCGGACTATGAGGGCAAGGAACTCAATTCACCCAATGATGTCATCTGCGACAGTCAGGGAAGGATATGGTTCACCGACCCCAGCTTTGGCCGCATTCGCGAGGATTTGGGTCTCCTGCGCGACCAGGAACTGCCGTTTCAAGGCGTTTTCCGGCTCGATCCGGACGGTACGTTGGCGTTGGTTTGCGATGATTTCCAGCAGCCGAACGGTCTGTGCCTGTCGGGCGATGAAACCCGCCTGTTCGTCAACGACAGTTGGGGTCCGACGATCCGGGTTTTCGACGTCGCTGCCGATGGCAGTCTTACCGGCGGCGCGGTCTGGGCGACGATCGGCGGTGAGGGCGAAGGCGTGCCAGACGGCATGAAGACCGACCTTGAAGACCGTATCTTCTGCAATGGACCCGGTGGTGTCCACGTCCTGTCTGCCGAAGGAGCGCTCCTGGGTCGAATCGCGACGCCCGAAAAATCCACCAACTTCTGTTTTGGTGGCTCACAGGGACGCACATTATTCATCACGGCATGCACATCGGTCTACGCTATCGAGACATTGACGTCGGCTAAGCCAATGATTCCAGGTCGGTAATTCAACATTCGTTCCGCGAAATCCATTCCTAGAATAACACGCTTCATAAGATATCACCTCTGGCAGCACGCATTTCGCAGGCATCGCGGTTACGCTTGTCCGAAAGTGGTGTTCGCCGCGGTCAGCTTAACGGTTTACCGGGCCGAACGGTCGCGCAACACTGATGCCGATGACCCTCGATCAGTTGCGCACCTTTCTGCAAATCGTCCGCCAAGGCTCGGTGCGAGCGGCCGCTACATCGCTCCATGTCACCCAGCCCGCGCTGTCTGCGCGGCTTGCGAGCCTTGAAGCATCGTTGGGGACGGCCTTGTTCGAGCGTCGCGGGCAGGGCTTGGTCCTGACCAAAGCCGGCGCCGACCTTGTTCCGCTTGCGCAACAAATGATTGATCTCGCGGGTCGTATTACCGCGGCGGTCACCCCGGATGATCAACTCACCGGCCTTGTTCGGATTGGTGCGGCGGAGACCATCGCCCAGGCGTGGCTCCCGGCGCTGATCTCTGCGGTACAGGCGCGCTATGAGGCGCTGACCATCGAGGTTTCGGTCGATATCTCGGTCAATCTGCGCGATCAGCTTCTCGATCGCACCATCGACCTGGCGTTTCTGATGGGTCCCGTCTCCGAATACTCGACGGAAAACATCGATCTGCCTACCTTTGAACTGGGCTGGTTCGTGGCCCCTGTGCTTTTGGAAGACGGGCCTCCTGATCTCGCGACCGTCCCGGTCATCACCTACGCCCGCAATACGCGGCCCTTTCGCGAGCTTAAATCTGCCTTGACGGAGCGGCACGGGCCATCGGTGCGGCTGTTCCCGTCGAGTTCCTTGTCGGCGTGCTTCGAGATGGTCGCCGCCGGCCTTGGGGTTGGTGTTCTTCCGACGCGGCTTGGCGCTTCGCGTGTCGTTGCGGGCCATCTGGCCACGTTCGACCCCGGCTGGATGATCAGCCCGCTGCGTTTCACCGCATCCTATGTCGGCGAGCCGGAAAACCCGGTTGTGCGGGAAGCGGCGAAGATGGCAGCGATCATCGCAGAAGAAGACGACCAATGATCGAAAAAACTGATCGCTTACTACAAGAAAAAGCGATTTGACCTTATCGGTGTTTCGTTCACACACTGACGCCAATATCGAGATTGGGGGAACATCACACGTGTCACAAGTGCGGCTCTTGTCCAGCGGTCTTCCAGTAAAACCAGAAGGGCGTTTCAGCCACGCCGTCCTTGCGGATCAGCCCGTGGACCAGGTCCGTTCCAGCATTCGTTCCGGGGACTATCAGCGCCACACGGCGGGCCTGGCGTCAGGTCATCTCCAATGCAATCTGGTGATGCTGCCCGAGGCCTATTCTGGCGACTTCAGCGACTTTTGTGCGCGCAATTCCCAGGCTTGCCCATTGGTGGGCAGATCGGAGCCGGGCGACCCGCATATCCCAGCACTTGGTCCCGACATCGACCTGCGCACGGACGTGCCGCGCTACAACGTTTACCGCGAAGGCCGTCTTGTGGAGAGTGTTTTGGACCTAACGCGGCTTTGGCGCGACGACATCGTGACCTTTGCGCTGGGCTGCTCGTTCACCTTTGAGCGCGCACTTACGGAGGCGGGCATCGCCATGCGCCACATCGCTCAAGACAAGACGGTGCCGATGTTCATTTCCGACCGCGCGACCAAGCCATCCGGAGCATTCTCGGGGCCGATGGTGGTCTCCATGCGCCCGATTGCCGAAGCCGATGTCCAGCGCGCGATCAGCATCAGCGCACGATACCCTCAGGCTCACGGTGCACCGGTACACATCGGTGCCCCCGGCGAGATTGGTATCGCCGATCTGATGCAGCCCGACTGGGGCGATCCGGTTGAAGTCCATACGGGCGAGGTGCCGGTCTTCTGGGCGTGTGGCGTGACCCCGCAAGTGGCGTTGCGCGCAGCCCGACCCTCGCTTTGCATCACCCATGCACCGGGTTCGATGCTGATCACGGACCTTGACGAATTCCATCCGCTTTAATGCCGAACAAATCGATCATGACAGGAGTAAGTCTCATGAAACGCCTGACCGTTCTTTCCCTTTCAACCGCCTTGCTGGGCAGCCTCGCCGTCGCGCCGGTTGCGGCCGAAGAACTGGCCGTCGTCGGTTCTTGGAGCGGGCTGCCGCTCCACAAACAGTTTGAGGGACCTTTCTGGACTGAGACCCTTGGTACCGTTGGTGATGGAAGCCTGTCATCGGCACTGACCACCCATGACCAGATGGGTCTCGGCGTAGGCGACGTATTCCGGCTTCTGGGCGAAGGCGTCTACGACGTCGCGATGACGGTTGGCGATTACGCGGTCGCCGACTCTCCGGCGCTTGAGGGGCTCGATGTGCCGTTGATCGCCACGGACGCCGCCACCGCTCGCGCTGCCGTCGATGCGGCCCGTCCGATGGTCGAGGATATCTACGCCGAAACCTTCAATTCGAAGGTTCTCGCGATTGCGCCCTACCCGCCGCAGGTCGTGTTCTGCAACGCCGAGGTCGCGAGCCTTGCCGATCTGGAAGGCAAAAAGGTTCGCGCGTCCGGCCGTATGACCGCATTGTTTCTCGAAGCGCTTGGTGCCGAAGGCGTGACCGTAAGTTTTGGTGAGGTTCCCGGCGCGCTGCAACGCGGTGTTGTCGATTGCGCCGTGACGGGTGCCGGTTCGGGCTACAATGCCGGCTGGTGGGAGGTCTCCACCCATCTGATGGCAATCCCGCTTGGAGGGTGGGATCCGGTGGTCACCGCGATGAACATGGACACCTGGAACAGCCTGCCCGCTGACCAGCAGGAAGCGCTTCTGGCAAGCATCAAGACCGAGTTTGAGGACCCTGCATGGGCCGTGGCGCAGGATGGCCTCGCCATGGACATCGCCTGCCTGACGGGGACATCGGAATGCACGCTTGGCGACGCCCGCGACATGACCCTGGTCGATGTGTCGGACGCGGACTTTGAGCAGGCGCGCGAGATTCTCATCTCCCAGGTACTGCCCGACTGGGCGGAGCGGGCGGGCGGCGACTGGGCCGAGCGGTGGAATGCTTCGGTCGGCGCGACGACCGGTGTCGAAATCCCGCTGAATTAGACCGGCGGACATGACTTCCCTCGACGGCTCAATCGAAACGCTGACCGGTCTTCGCGTACCCTCTGCCGCGGATGAACCACGATGGATCAGCTGATCGATCGGGCCGTCGGGGCCCTTCGGCGGATCAATGACGGCATTGCCATCGCGGCAGGGCTCATCCTTCTGCTGACCGTCGGCTATATCCTGACAGATATTGTCGGTCGCCGCTTTGGTACCGGTCTGGGCGGCACCGAGGAGTATGCCGGTTACGTCATGGCGATCACAACCAGTTGGGCGATGGCCTATGCCCTGTCCCGGCTTGCCCATGTGCGTATCGACCTTGTGCGCGCAAAGCTCCGACCCATGGGACAGGTTGCGATGGATGTCCTCGCCCTGTGGGCGCTGGCTGCAACCGCAATCTTTATTGGCATCAAGGCGTGGCCCGTCTTCGCGCGATCATGGCGGCTCGATTCGGCGGCCAACACGCCGCTGGAGACCCCTTTGTGGATCCCACAAATTCTCTGGTGGTCCGGCTGGGCCTGGTTTGCGCTTACCGCGTCCATCTTCGCACTGGCGATCGCCTGGTATGCCGCCAGGAAGCAGATCGAGAAGGCCGAGGCGGTCGGCGGCGCGGGGACCGAGGTATGATAGCCTACATTGGCTTCGGATTGCTCGGTTGCCTTGCGCTTTCGATCCCGGTCGGCATCACGCTGTTCTTGCTCGCTTTTGGGATCGACGCCTTTTTCTCCCCTTTTCCTCTGATGCGCGGGCTCGGCGCGATCGTCTGGTCGTCGTCGAACTCGGCGACGCTGATCGCGATTCCGTTCTTTGTTCTGCTTGGCGAAATTCTTGTCCGTTCCGGCGTCGCCGAAAGGACATACGCCGCGTTGGACCGTTGGGTGAGTTGGATGCCCGGTGGGCTGATCCACGCCAATATTGGCACTGCAACCCTGTTTTCTGCGACCTCTGGATCGTCGGTCGCAACCGCCGCCACGGTTGCAACGGTCGCGATGCCGCAGGCCGAGCAGCTCAACTACAATCCGCGTCTGTTTTCCGGCGCAATTGCAGCCGGTGGCACGTTGGGAATCATGATACCGCCGTCGATCAACCTGATCGTCTACGGTTTCCTCACCGAAAGCTCGATCCCTCAGCTCTTCCTCGCTGGCCTCCTTCCCGGGCTCATGCTCGCGGCGATGTTCATGGTCATCACCGCCATTCTGTGCACGATCAATCCCAGACTTGGTGGTCCGGGGCGCAAGGCGACGTGGCGGGAACGCATCGTCGGTCTGCGTGATCTCGGACCTATCCTGTTTCTGTTCGCGGCCATCGTCGGCTCGATTTACCAGGGCTGGGCGACGCCGACCGAAGCCGCCGCTGTCGGCGTGGCAATTGCGCTGATCATCGCTGCGTTCAATCGTGGTCTTTCCCTGTCGATGTTGATCGATAGCCTGCGCGGCGCCGTGAAGATAACGGCCATGATCATGCTCGTTGTCATCGGCGCTTACGTGCTCAATTTCGCCTTGTCATCAGCCGGGCTTGGCCGGGCGCTGCAGGATTTGATGACGGGCCTGGGCTGGTCGCCGCTCATGACGCTGTTCGCGATCATCCTGATGTACATCGTTCTCGGCTTCTTCATCGAAACATTGTCGCTGATGGTCGCGACGATCCCGATCATTGTGCCCATCGTTGTCGGGCTGGGTTACGACAAGATCTGGTTCGGGATCCTGATGATCATTCTCGTTGAGATGGCTCTGATCACGCCGCCCGTTGGGCTCAATCTGTTTGTCGTCCAGGGCGCTCGCAAATCCGGTTCATTCACCGATGTGATGGTGGGCGCGATTCCGTACGCGCTTGTGATGCTGTTCATGGTGGGGCTCTTGATCATTTTTCCGCAAATTGCGCTGTTCCTGCCATCGGGGCTGTGAAACATCATGACCACTCTGAGCTTTGAAACCAACGATGGCCCACTTGCTGTCACGATCACGTCGCTGACGATCGCCGGGTGGACGGGTCGCGACCCCAAAGCGGTTCAGCACCATATCGACGAACTCGCAGCCATCGGCGTGCCGCCACCATCGACGGTGCCGCTGTTTTACAGGGTTTCACCGAGCCTCCTGTGCCAGACGGATGAGCTTGTGGTGCTCGGCGAAGAAACGTCCGGAGAAGCGGAGCCGTTCCTGCTGCGCGCGCAAGGAAAACTCTGGTTAGGGGTCGCCTCTGATCACACCGACCGCGGTTTGGAGGCAACTTCGGTGGCGCACTCCAAGCAGGTGTGTGCGAAACCCGTTGCGAAGGCACTGTGGGACTTCGATTCGCTATCGCAACGAACTGATATTTTGCAGTTATCTTCGTGGATTGAAGAGGCCGGAAAGCGAAAACCCTATCAGAAGGGCACCTTGGCATCGATGCGTCCGCTAACAGAGCTCTTAGCGGGTAACCCGCTGCAGGAGGACGGTGAGGCCATGCTTTGTGGCACCCTTCCAGCCATCGGTGGGGTTCGACCGGCTAGCGGCTTTGGCATGGCCTTGCACGATGATTCAGGCGGACGATCGATAGCGACCGACTACCGTATTGTGACGGTGCCGGTTGTGGCCTAGCTAAGCGGCTTTCCGCGCATGTCACGCTTGCCCGTCAGGATATCAAAAACGCGCTCGATGCGCTTGGCGATGGTGGGCGCGGTTTTCGCGCTTGCCACCATGTAAGCGAGGCCGCGCTGTTTGCCTAGGGTCAGGGCATCCCACAAAGCATGAATTTCCGGTTCTTCCTGCATGGCGTGGAGCAACGGTACCGGCACGTCCACTGCATCCTGGTCGGCAATCGCAAAGCGGACATCCACCCAATCTCCGCGCTGCGCGGAGATGGCGTCTAAAAATTTCTGGGACAGGAGCAGATAGTGTCGTCCACGAACAGGCGTGCATGAACCCGAGTAGGGCGCACCCGCAATTTCCCCTTCGATCCGCAACCGCGGATGGTCAGCGAAGGGCAAGGCGGCTTTCATCTCTTCTGGAAGCCAAATGACCGTGTAGAGATAGCGTGCGGAGCCGACATCATGGGTCGTGATTTCAGCTTCGAAGCTATGGGGGTAGAAACTCATGGCATCACCCTAGGGCGCTATCGGCAGATTACGAATCGAATCGCTGCACAATTCAACGGGCTCAAGTCCTTGAGAACGAATCATGATTTTTGAAGCCGTATCGGTTTTGTTCTTACCGTCATTCATCTTTTGATTCTGGTTTGGACTCGCTTTGCTGCGGATCGAGAAAACATTTCTGTTAAACGGGATGTGGTTTCCGGTTTCCTCAATTGAGTTGATTTTCCGGGCCACCCCGTCGTTGGTCTCAAGCCATAAGCAGAAAACGGGCGGTTTGCCTGCTGCGTTTCCCGTCCGTTAACCATACATTTCAAGCCAGTCGAGAAAACCGAACTTATTCCGCGAACGGAATGGTCGTGGTTCCGAAGCTGACCGATGCGACTGTCTCGGAATGGAACAATCATCAGCGTCAGTGATGCCGGCGGCTTCGGCGCCCGCTCCTTGGTTGCCCAAAAACCAGAGACGTTTATCCTGTCTGCGTGTCTGTCGATGAGGCTTCGGTGCGTCCAAGTATGCGTCAGATCACGCTGCTGCAGATGCAAGCGAGCAATGTCATGATGCTCGTTAAGCATCTGACGGCGTTAACGATTGCCGAGCGCGCGAGCACCTTTCTGCGCTCTACTTATTCCCTGTTTGTTCCAATCGAGGCGAGAATCGGATTGGCTGCCAAGTCAAGTCATCCCGACGGGAAAAGTGATTGGGACTTTGGGGGGCGGCCGGGCGCTCACTGTCACCGAGTTGTCATCATTGGTATGGCACCGCGACCTTGGCTTTTGCCTGCGAAGATGATTCCATTGCCCGGTGCTTCCCGCTACCCATATTCCGTTCGAAGAGCTTGTGCCCGCTCGATGACTGTGAGGTCTTATGCCCCGCCTGTTCACCGGATTGGAGGTTCCGCGGCAGGTTCGCGACCACCTGGCACTGTTGCAAAGCGGCCTGCCCGGCGCCCGTTGGATTGATCCCGACAATTTCCATGTAACCTTGCGGTTCATAGGTGACGTCGATGGATCGATGGCGCGGGAGGTCGTTTGTGCGCTCGATCAGGTTGAGCGCGCGCCAATGACCTTGACGATTGAGGGTCTTGGAGCGTTTGGCGGGAACAAGCCGCATTCCTTGCAGGCGAGGGTCCGCATCACGCCGGACCTGTTGGCGTTGCAGGCAGAGCAGGAACGCATGATGCAACGGCTTGGGCTTCCGGCCGAGCGCCGATCCTACACCCCCCATGTAACGCTCGCCCGCTGCCGAGGATTGCAGCCCGGCGCTGTCGCGCATTGGCTGCAGCAGCGTGGCGGTATCATGCAGTTGGCGTTCGATGTCGAACGCTTCGTCCTTTTTTCGTCGCGCGACTCTGTGGGTGGCGGACCCTATGTGATTGAAGACGACTACCCGCTCATCCCATCGCTCGTTGCTTGATCACACCTATCAGTTCTCATTATTCAGGAGTTTCGCCATGCCCCGCTTGTCTGATAACGACCGCGCCGCCGCCCTCGCTGATCTTGATGGCTGGAGCGCGGTCGATGGTCGCGAAGCGATCGAGAAGCGGTACACGTTCAAAGATTTCGTCGAAGCGTTTGGTTTCATGACGCGCTGCGCCATCCTGTCGGAGAAGGCCGATCACCACCCCGAATGGTCGAACGTTTACAAGACGGTCGAAGTCGTCCTGACCACACATGATGAGGGTGGGGTTACTGAGAAAGACATTGCGCTTGCGCAAGCCTTCGACGCTGCCGCTTAGGCCCGCGCGCACCGATAAGCGTGGGGCGTGAGCCTTGTGCGCGCCGTTTGCCGGTCCCAAATAGGTAGCGGCAGGTGAGGCGAGTGAGAGGAGTGTTTGCAAGATGAGCGGAACGGATGACGCATTTGATGGCGATGTCCTGTCGGACGATGAGCGTACCCAGTTCGATGACAATGAAGCGCGGGTGCGGCGGGATTTCTTTGCCACCGTGCGCAAGGCTGCCGGGTCGGTCCCGTTTATGGATGAGCTGGTTGCCGCATATTACTGTGCGCTCGACCGTGAGACGCCCACGAGGGTCCGCGCGACGCTTCTAGGGGCCCTCGCCTATTTCGTTCTACCGCTCGACGGTATTCCTGATTTCATCCTCGGGCTCGGGTTCACCGATGATGTTGCGGTGATCATGGGCGTGTTTGCGCTGATGAGCAGCCACATCACCGATGAACATCGTGAGGCGGCCCGAAAGGCGCTGCTTAAAGAAGAGTGAGCCGGCGCTGATCGCACGTTGAGGCGCAGCCGAAGCGCAAGATCAGCGCCAGCCAGAGAGTGTTGATCGCACGTTGAGGCGGGGCCGAAGCGCAAGATCAGCGCCAGCCAGAGAGTGCTGATCGCACGTTGAGGCGGGGCCGAAGCGCAAGATCAGCGCCAGCCAGAGAGTGTTGACCGCACGTTGAGGCGCAGCCGAAGCGCAAGATCAGCGCGAGAAAAAGCGATCTGATTGCCCGTTCGGCCTTAAACGCCGAGTCTGGCCGACCTTCTCAAAAGGCGTTGGTGATGATCGCATCCGTGCACTCAAACCCAACCTGGCAAAAGCCCACCCAGATCACAGTTTTGGCGCAGCTCCTGCAAAAACAGAAAGGGGCCGGCAGTGCCGACCCCCCGCGTTTTTTATCCAGGTTCGAACCTGTCGTTCCGACCCGCCTTAATCGGCTTGCCGTCACTGTAATGATTCAGCGCGCGCTTAGAGGCTGCTCCGACACGCTCGCTTCACCACCAGCTTTCACCTGGCCATAAAAATCGCTCGACATCGGTCACCTCCTTTCGGTTGTTGCAAGACACGATGAAGGTGGAGCGGATTCGCATCCCTGACAAGGAGAAAACCATATGGCGATGATGCAGTTACGGGCACAACCGGGACTGATTGTTGTGCAAACGACACTAGATGACCCGAAGGTGGCCAAGGCGCTGGCTCGCTCGCTGGTCGAGGCCCGGGTCGCAGCGTGCGTTCAGATCAGCTCCATTGAGTCGACCTACGTTTGGCAGGGGCAGACCGAAGTTGCCGTCGAACAGCTGCTGACCATCAAGACCGCGAGCGATCGGCTCAACGATCTGACCGCGACCATCAGCCGTGAGCATCCCTATGATGAGCCGGAGTTCATCGTCTTGCCCGTGTTGTCAGCGAGCGAGGGTTACACGTCCTGGATTGAGGGGAGCGTTTCCCAGACGTCTTCGCCGAAGTAGCCAGGACCAAGACGGGCGGTCATCGCCGCCTGCAGAAGCTTCGCCGGCTTGACATAATGGGCGTTGCAACGCGCAATTGCGGCTGGCGCGACGAAGGCCAGCGGAAACATGGGACAGACGATCTTCATCAGCTATCGTCGGGATGATGCCGCCTCTGAGGCGGGCCGGAATCACGACCGCCTGGTTGCTGAGTTCGGCGGAGACAACATCTTTGTCGATGTCGACAACATTCCGCTCGGCGAGAGATTTGCCGATGTTATCGCTGAGCGCATAGCGGCGAGCGATGTCCTGCTCGCGGTGATCGGGCGCGATTGGCTTGACGCTTCTGATGACAATGGCCGTCGCCGTCTCGACGATCCCGAAGACTTTGTCCGCATGGAGTTGGCTGAAGCGCTTGAGGCCAAGCTTTTGGTGATCCCGATCCTCGTACAAGGATCGATGACCCCGCGTGCTGATACCCTGCCCGACGCGATCCGTGACCTTTCCGGTCGGCAGGCGTTGCGCGTTGATCATGAGACCTTCCACGCTGACCTCAGCCGGTTGGTTGCGCAGATCAGGCGCCGCCCTAAACTTATCGAAGCGCGTTCGGAAAGCTTCCAGGGCCCGTCACAAGACAATCACGAGAATGGTGGCGATGGGCTCGCCGATGAGGGTGCATCAGACGCGGAGCATCAAAGCGCAAAGGCTGCCGATGAGCCGCAGGAACCGGTCGTGCGCGGTAACCGCGATGCGGCAGAAAAGGCGGATGAAGGGGAAGATCACCCGGTTGCTGCGGCACAGCCGGAAGCCCCAATCGAAGAGACGTCCGCTCGAACCGTACCTGAAGGTGAGACGCAGGATATTTCCCATTTTGCGCGGGAGCCGCAACGTGCGGCGGCTGCTGAGACCGACGAGCTTGAACCGGGTTGGGTCCGCGAACGGGTTCTTCCGTTTGGTATCGCTTTTCTCGCCTATGGCGGTTTTGCGATCGTTATGACGTCGAACGGACCGGAGGCCGACAGACAGGCGGGGTCTTTCCTTTACGTCACTGTTGCTTGGTTGTTTATTGGGTTCCTGATGTTCATTGCCGATCGGCTCAACCTCGCCGCCGTTTGCTTCATTGCGGCCGCCTTGCAGGTGCTAACCGCTGTTTTCCTCAGCGCATCTGTCGGAGATCCCGGAGCGGTTTTCCTCGTCCTTGGGAGTATTGCCGGCGCGTTTGTCCTGCTTGGCCTCTATTATGCCCTGGGCAAACGCTAAAGCGTTTCCGGTCGTTTCAGATCAAACACCTCTGTCACCCTGGCATAGTCGCTGTAGCCGAGCCGTGCGAGCGGCTGGAAAACGGTGGGATCGACGCGGCCATCGACCAGGCAATCATCGCGAATGTGCACGCCGGTCACCTCGCCGAATGTGACTATGTTGGCCTTGCCGGGCAGATCAACGATCTGGATAAGCCTGCATTCGAGGTTTGCTGGCGCGCCGGCAACGCGCGAACAGGCGATGGTGGAACACGGTGCTCGCCCGATTCCCGCATGCTCGAATTCATCGATTTCCTTCGGCAGTTCTGCCGATGAGGCATTCATTGCGTCGCGCATCGCGTAGCCCACCACGTTGACGCAAAATACGCCCGTTTCCATGATGTTGGACACGGTGTCTTTGCCTTTTTCACGGTCTGGCTTGGTCGATGTCGATGCGAACATCACCTGTGGCGGAACGTAAGACACGGCATTGAAAAAAGAGTAGGGGGCGAGGTTCTCTGAACCGTCCGCGCCGCGGGTCGAAATCCAGCCAATGGGTCGCGGCGAAACCAAGGCGTTGAACGGATTGTTTGGCAGGCCATGGCCGCTTTTGGGCTCGTAGAACATGCGACCCCCCTCATACGCCAAATAGTTCTGGGAACGGAACGAACCGGCCATCCGCCGAGACAGCTGGCTTGGGTTGCTTGAGATCTACGCTGCCAGAGGCGTCAGCATGAACGTGCCGAATCCGGCGAAGGTGCGCTGTGCGCCCGCCAGAACGTCAGCTCGTTCATCGCTGTCTTCATCAAAGGTTTCCAACCGTTTGAGCAAAAGCCGCCACGCGGTGAGCCGCTCCGGGGAAGCCGCGAAGAAGCTCGACTGAAAATCGGGAAAGCTTGCCGAAAGCGCTCGCCCGATGATTTGCCCGCCAAATTGAGAACCCATCAGGACGTACAGCGCACCCAGACACTGCGCTTCGCTTGTCAGGCCGTGTTGGTATCGGCACGAGCAGGCTTCTGCCGGAGACAAGCTCAGAAGGTCGCTGACCAGTGCCTGGATTGGAGCTTCCAATGACAGATCATCACACCAGCCATTCGAGGCGCGTGCGCGCTCGACGGCCTCGTAGATTGCGAAATGATGCGCCAGAACGTGGGCCAGCTCAGCGCGAGCAAGCGAGCCGTCGGCGAGCGGCGCGAGGCGTGGATGGTGGTGGAGGGCTTCATGCGCTTGCCGTGTTTCATCGGCAAGCCAGGCGCGCACCGACCGGTGCTTTGCACTCATTGCAGGTTCATCTCCGCTAACGCCATGGGGGTCAGCGGCTTTTGGTACAGCCCCTCGATAGCGTCCGCAGCCTGGGACCGCTCTATGTCCTCGGAATTTGTCGCCGCAGATATCATGAAGACACGCGCGCCCATGCGCTCGAAGGCGCCTTCAGCGGAGAGTGTATCGATGGTCTCAAAGCCATCCATGATCGGCATTCTGATGTCCATAAAGATGATGTCGCATTCCAGGCCGCCATGGACGGCGTCGATGAACTCCTGTCCCCCAGGAAAGGATTGGATTGCGGACGCCCCTTCTCTCTTAAGCAGGATTTCCGCAAAGAAAATGTCCGCTTCGTTATCGTCGACCAATGCAAAGCGTACATTCAACAGACTATCCGCCATTGGGGACCCAATCAAGTTTGGAATAAATCAGCTTATGCTTATGCCAAAAGTGCTAATTTAAGCAATTACTGATGCGTACTCCATCTGACGTTATCGGTACAGCTTAGATTGTTCGGCCCCAAAGCTCGGTCGTGAAATTCATTTCAAGGCGGGTGCCGTTCCTGTAGTTGGGATCAATCACCACACGTGTCTTGTGCAGCTCGGCGATGCGCTGGCACGTGGCAAGGCCCAGCCCGCTGCCCGAGACGGTGTCGTTGCGGTGCAGCCGTGTGAATGGCTTGAAAACCTCCTGTTCGCGATCTTGCGGAATGCCCTGGCCATTGTCGGTGACCGAAACATGAATGAAGCGATTGCGGCGGGCTGCGTCGATCACAATGTGCGGCGGCCTGTCGGCATGCCGATATTTGATCGCGTTCGACAGAAGGTTCATGAACAAGATGGTCAGCAGATCACGGTTCCCCGCGACTTCAGGAAGCTCCTCAAACTCCATGTGTGCACCGCTATCGTCGATCAATTGGGCGAGCATCCTGCGCGTATCGTCTAGGACGTCGGACAGCGAGACCATTTCTGGCTCGATTTCCTTGCGGCCAAGCGCCACGAATTTGGCCATCTGATCGGCGAGATTGCGCAGCCGGTCCGAAGAGCGGATGGCAAAATCCATCGATTTCTGAACCATCGGATCATCCACTTCCCCTTGCACGGAGCGGATCATCTCAAGGGCGCTGGTTATGGTGTTGATCGGGTTTTGGATATCGTGGGCGGCGGCGTAGGCGAACTGCGCAAGCTCTTCGCGTGTCTCTTCCTGGGAGAGTTGCAACTCCGCATTCATGCGTTTGAGATTCTGCGCCTGCGAGGCGATGATATCGAGGACGTCCTTGAAGATCTCGCGCGCGGCACTGATTTCGGCATCTGTCCACTCAAGCGCTTCTTCGCGGTGTTCAGTGACCCACTGATCGAACGAGTTTCGCGGGCTGAGGGCCGCCAGGCCGGTTGCATCGGTCGTTTCCCGTTTCCCGTTTGGCGCCCCTGCCCACCGAACCGTCTGCGTTATTGGGCCGCGAAACCACACAAGTTGACAGACGCGGTGAATGATTACGGGCTGGATGAGGACGCCACAGGCTGTATCCATGTGTTCGCGCGCGTCGGGCCACAGCTGATGCAGCGCGTTCGAGCGGAAATGGTCGGTGTCGTTGCTTTGCCGGGAAACCCAATGGATCAGGCGTCGCGTGAAGTCGGGCGGTGGTGCCCTGCCGACGCTGTAGATTTCTCCGTCGAACTGGAAGGCAAAGCCCTCAGCATCGAGGAACTCCTGAAGTTTCGGCGAGTAGTGAAGGAGTACCTCTTCAATGCTCTCACGCTGGCGCAGATGCGCGGCGACTTCGGCCTCGAGATCGCGCATGTCGCGGATCTTACGGGCCCGTTCGTCGCGTTGGACCGCGTCGAATTTCGCCATAAGCGCGTCGCCAATGTCGCGGACCATCCCCCACACATCATAGGGGACGTCGATACGCTCTTTGCCGTGGCAGGCAATCATTCCCCACAGGGTGTCGCCTGCACGCAACCCCACGCTGAACGAACACGAAACGCCCATATTGCGCAGGTATTGCGTGTGCATCGTCGAGACCGAGCGACCCAGACACCATGTCAGATCCATTCGATCCATGACGGGGCCGTCGGCGGAAACGATTGGTGAGATATCGTCGTTCGCTTCGAACACGCAGCGGTATGGCAGGATCTGCATCAGGTGCCGCGCTTGCTTGGGAATATCGGTTTCGGGAAAATGAAGGCCAAGGTAGCTGGGCATCCCTGGTCGTGCGCTTTCGGTGCGCACCCAGCCTGAGCCGTCTGGAAGAAACTGGTAGATTTTCACCCGGTCATAGCCGGTGAGTTCGAAGACCGCTTCACTGGCCAGTTGGGCCGCAACATCGAAATCGGGAGCCGCCAAGATGCTTTGCGAAGCCTTGTTGGAGGCGCGCAATTTGATGCGTAGGTCGCGCGGGGTGATCTCGACGTGGGGTACAAGCTCCAAAAAGATGCAATCGTCGGTGATGCACACGATCGGGTCGTACCGCTTGCCGTTGCGCTCTAGATCATCGCTCAAGGCGATGTTCTGATAGGAGATGGTGGGGTCCGCGTACAACTCGCTGATCTCTTCCTCGACCTCTGGAAAAAGCTCCTTGAGCGTCGGGCTGGTATCAGCAAGGCCCTCAAGGGAAGCGCGATTGGAAGCGACCGACGTAAGGCTTTCCGGAACCGCGAAGCCGGCCGATGCCGCGTTCTCGCTCCATGCCACCAGGCTCAGGGTGCCGGGATCAATGCATGCGATGACCAATCCGTTTTGAACCGCGCCGGACCGGTGAACCGCTTCTGTGTCACAGGTGTTCAGATCAACGGTTTGGACCGTATCGAAGAAGGTTTGAAGGCTGCGCTGGGTCATGGCCGGTTGGTGATTCCCCACATTGGCAAGTAACGCTAAGGTAAGTAACGCAGGGCAACCCGTACACAGCCCGGGTGCTTGAAACTCGCACAGGCGCTCTATGTGTCAAGACGTAACTCCATGAAAAATCGTGATGTTACGCCTGTGACCAAGGGGGTTTGAAATGGGCAAGCTGCACGCAATTGTTTTGGACGACTGCGATATTGATCAGTATTTTGCAACACAAACACTTCAAAAGACTGGATGGTTTGACGATATCGAACAATTTCTCGATCCTCGGCAGGTCTTAAACTTCCTCGCTGAGTGTCGATATCAGAGGCAACAGGTTGATTTACTTTTATCTGACTTCCGGATGCCTTATTTAAATGGCTTAGAATTTTTCTCCAAGCTTTACGCTGCTGAACTGCAACAAACGGTTCGTCACGCCTCGATGATGCTGACAGTTCCGCTGCTCCCGCGCGAAGAACAAGCATTGCACAGACTGGACCCTTCCATCGGTTTCCTGACGAAGCCTTTGGCAGAAACGGCGATCAAGCAGGCCCTGTTGCACTAATCGGGTCAGCGCTGTTGATCGCCTTTCCGGTCGGGTCGCGGTCGCGGGCGGCCTGAGCCGGCTTCGAGGTGGTCGGTCGGGATGGCCAGAAGTGCGACGAAGCTAGCAAATATGACCGCATTGAGCAGCCAAATCAGCGTTGTGCCGCCGCTGATCAGCACGTGGATGATGATGGCGAGCATGCAGACGGCCAGACCCCCAGGTAGCCCCATGTCGCGGATGCGTTTCGCCATCAGGTTTGCGCCCGCTGCGACGGAGCCGATCAGAGCCAGTGCTGACATCCAGACGGTCGTCTGACCCCACGGCAGCAGACCCAAATTCTGGCTCGCGCTCGCGACCGCACGACGGTCAAAATAGGCTGGGTTGCTTAATGCGTCCAGCAGGGCGGAATAGGTCAGATAGGTTGCAGCCATGGCGATCGGAAACAGCAGCGCAAACGGCACTGGTTTGATCTGGCCATGGTACCAGTCGCGGAACATGGCCCGCAGTGCCATGGTTGTGAACGTGGTTGCTGACGTTTGCATAAAAGAGCCTGTGTCTGCCGCCCCATAAAGGTACGTGGATAACCGCTTCCCGGACTTCCTGACATATTGTCCGGCTTGCGGCGGTCAATGCGGCGGTCAATGCGGCGCGTCTGCAGGGGGATGCGCATGGAGGCGCAAAACCCGGTTTGCAAAAGGCGCCAAAGGCTCGCGTGCCGTCTTCGGTCCCAAACTGTGCTAAGCCGCTTGGTGTCCGTGCGACAGGTAGACGCTTCCCTTGGCCAAAGGCCTTCATGACTCAAGATCAACTTGTGCTTTTCGGGCTCTTCGGAGCGGTGTTTGTGCTGCTGGTCTGGGGCCGCATTCGCTACGATTTGGTGGCGTTTTCCGCGCTTCTGATCGCTGTCCTCGGCGGTTACGTCCAGGCGGATGACGCCTTCATGGGCTTCGGTCACCCCGCGGTGGTGATCATCGCGCTGGTCCTGATCGTGTCCCGCGGCTTGGTGAATTCGGGCGCTGTCGAGCTGATTGCGCGCTTTGTGGTCGATCCCGATCGCAAGCTCCCTGTCCATATCTCGGTCATGGCCGTCGCAGGCGCCGCTCTGTCCGCGGTGATCAACAATGTCGCCGCGCTGGCGCTCCTGATGAACCTCGATATCGATGTTGCCAAGAAGGCGAAGCGCGCTGTGGCGCTGACGCTGATGCCACTATCTTTTGCGACCATCTTGGGCGGCATGATCACCCTCATCGGGACGCCGCCTAATATCGTCATTGCGCAGTATCGGCAGGACGCGCTCGGCGCACCCTTTTCAATGTTCGATTTTGCGCCGGTAGGATTGGTGGTTGCGAGTGTGGGCATTGCCTTCATCGCCACCATCGGCTGGCGCTTGATACCGAAACGCAAGGGCGCGGATGGACTGGCGGATGATGCGGGGCTTTACGTTGCCGAAGCCCGCGTTGGCGATGAGTCAGCTGCGATCGGAAAGCTGGTCCGCGATCTCTACCCGCAGGCGGTGGATGCCGACATTCAGATTCTTGGCTTGGTGCGTCGCGGCGTGCGCCTGCCGGGCTTTTCGCGCACGCAGACGCTGCGCAAGGGCGATTTTCTGGTGCTTGAAGGCGACCCGAAAGCCATCGAAACGTTCATGGGTAAGGCCGAACTGGATTTCGCGGGTTCCGAAAAACATGGCGGGCTACGCGGGACCAATCTGACCCTGATTGAAGCGATTGTGCCGGACGGGGCGCGCATCGCCGGGCGCTCGGAAAGCGACGTGCGGCTTCTCTACCGGCATGGGGTGACGCTTCTGGGGGTCTCGCGGGAGGGCACGCGTTTCCGTGACCGAGTGCGACGGCTGACCATCAAGGCCGGCGATGTGCTGCTGCTGTTGGGGCCCGACGACCGGATGGATCAGGTGACGGCATGGCTTGGGGTTTATCCCATTGCCGACCGCAAGACCGATGTCATTCAGCGCCGCAAAGCGGTTGCTGCGATTGGGGCGTTCGCTGTTGCCATCGCGCTCGCCGTGTTGGGCGTGACGACGCTGACGATCGGCCTTGGATTGTGCGTGGTGGCCTATGTGGCAATGGGATTGTTGGGCGGCGAAGATTTCTACGCGCACATCGAATGGAAGGTGATTGTCCTACTTGCCTCCCTCATACCCCTTTCAAGCGCGCTCGAAGCATCTGGTGGGACGCAGCTCATCGCCGATGGCATCGTCAGCGGCACATCGGGTCTGCCGGTTTGGGCCATCCTTGCCGTGTTGATGGTGGTGACCATGACGCTGAGCGACTTTCTCAACAATGTGGCCACAACGCTGATTGCTGCGCCGATTGCGGTCTCCGTTGCCCAGTCCATCAACGCCAATCCGGATCCGTTCCTGATGGGCGTTGCGGTGGCCGCGTCCTGCGCGTTCCTCACGCCCATCGGTCACAAGAACAACACGATCATCATGGGCCCCGGCGGCTATCAGTTTGGCGATTATTGGCGGATGGGTCTGATCCTGGAGGTGCTGGTCATCGCAGTCGCGGTACCGACAATTTTGGTGGTTTGGCCGTTGTGAGGCGCGAACCGCCTTTCAGCCACAGCTGATGGCGAGGATCGTCACCCCATCTTCCGACAGTTGAACGTTCCGACGCGTCTCGATGAAATCCATCGTCACGGCATCGCCGATCCGAAAAATGCGTTGCGGCTCATAGTCCGGCAGGGATACGTCCGCAAACGGCTGGCCGACAAGGCTTTGTAGTGTTTCGGCACCGCACGGATCAGCAACATCTGCGCTGGGCGGGTCGGAGGGTGCTGGCTGACAAGCGACCAGAAGCACAGCGAGCAATGAGAAGACAAACGGGCGGTCAAAGGACTTGAGGCGCAGTGTAGCGGGTTCAGACAAATGCTTCCTGGCGTTTGGCACGACGTATCCAGCGCTGCTCATTGTAACAATGGCGATTGTCCCTGCAACGGCGTGTCTGGCTCGCCGAAACAGGTTCCGCTCAGGAGCGTCCAGTTTGTGGGAAAGCCATTGCTGTGAAAGATCACCGTGACGCGACCCCAAGCCGTCCCGCTGAAACCATCGGGCCCCGTCATTGTCGCCCCGCAGCCTTCGCCAATGGTTTGAATCCAGAAGCCCTCATGGATCGAACGGTTATCGTAATTGCCAGCAAGCTCCTGGATGTATATCCGCCTTGGGCCCTCCAGCTGATCGATCTCCCAGACGGCCACGCCTTTGGTCTCTGACAGGTAGACAACTTGCCCGTCTGGTGTCTCCCACACCTCATCCGAAGACGCCACACAAGCCGAAGTGACGAGGATAAAAAGGGCAATAAGCAAGCGCATCGGGCGTTCCTTCCATGTTGCGGTCGGGCACAAAAAAGCGGGCCGAAGCCCGCCTTCTTCCTTGGCCTTTAATCCGAGTGCCAGTGCTACCTGGGCCCGGCTACATATTTGCTGGCGCAAATCTTGCGCGTCGCGCGGGCTGGTTGCCCGCGCACACCGTGCGCCACTTTTTGGTCGCTAGCTTTCGCGTCAGGGGCGCTGAAGCGCGCCCCTTCTACGTGCGCCAGCTTTTGGCGCTAGCTCTTGTTCTGCCGGTTCTCGATCAGATCATCGACAACGGCCGGATCGGCGAGTGTCGACGTATCTCCAAGATTGTCGAACGAATCCTCGGCAATCTTCCGCAGAATACGCCGCATGATCTTGCCTGAGCGGGTCTTCGGCAGACCCGGAGCGAACTGGATCAGGTCCGGAGACGCGATGGGGCCGATCTCGGAGCGGACCCATTTGACGAGCTCCTTGCGCAGGTCGTCGGTGGGGTCCTCGCCTTCCATCAAGGTCACATAGACATAGATGCCCTGACCCTTCAGATCGTGCGGATAGCCCACGACCGCGGCTTCCGACACTTTCGGGTGGGCAACGAGAGCGCTTTCCACCTCTGCGGTGCCCATACGGTGGCCTGAGACGTTGATGACGTCGTCCACCCGGCCGGTGATCCAGTAATAGCCATCCTCATCGCGGCGGCAGCCATCACCCGTGAAATACATCCCCTTATAGGTGGAGAAGTAGGTTTGCACGAAGCGCTCATGGTCGCCATAGACCGTGCGCATCTGGCCGGGCCATGAGTCTGTGATTACGAGGTTACCCTCGGTCGCGCCTTCGAGGATCACCCCTTCGGCATCCACCAGCGCCGGTTGCACCCCGAAGAAGGGCCGCGTCGCCGAACCGGGCTTGAGCGCGGTCGCCCCCGGCAATGGCGTGATCAGGATGCCGCCGGTCTCAGTCTGCCACCAGGTGTCAACGATCGGGCAGCGAGCTTCGCCCACGACCGAATAGTACCAGTTCCAGGCTTCGGGGTTGATGGGTTCACCGACCGAGCCCAGCACACGGAGTGTCGAGCGGTCTGTCTTCTTCACATGCTCTTCGCCTGCGCCCATCAATGAGCGGATGGCAGTTGGGGCGGTGTAGAAGATGTTGACCTTGTGCTTGTCGACCACATCCCAGAAGCGCGAAGGCGAGGGGTAGGTCGGCACGCCTTCGAACATCAAGGTCGTCGCACCGTTCGCCAGCGGTCCGTACACGATGTAGCTGTGGCCGGTGACCCAACCGACATCGGCGGTGCACCAGTAGATGTCGCCGTCCTGGTAGTCGAAGACGTATTGATGGGTCATCGACGCATAGGTGAGGTAGCCGCCCGTGGTGTGCAGGACGCCCTTGGGCTGACCGGTCGAACCTGACGTGTACAGGATGAACAGCGGGTCTTCGGCGTTCATTTCCTCCGGTTCAACGAAGTCTGGCGCACTTTCGGCCGCTTCGTGATACCAGACGTCCCGACCGTCCTGCATGGCGATGTCACCACCGGTGCGCTTGACCACAACCACGGTCTCAACTGGTGCGGTCTCGGCCGCTTTGTCCACGTTGGCCTTGAGCGCAACTCTCCGGCCACCGCGCAAACCCTCATCGGCTGTGACAACCACTTTCGATTGGCAACCTTCGATGCGCTGGGCCAGCGAATCCGGCGAGAAGCCGCCAAAGACAATGGAATGCACCGCGCCCAGCCGGGCGCAGGCGAGCATGGCGTACGCCGCTTCGGGGATCATAGGCAGGTACAGCGTGACGCGGTCGCCCTTCTTGACGCCCGCATTCTTCAGCACACCAGCCATTGTGTTCACGTGCTGGCCGAGTTCACGGTAGGTGATCTCAAGGCTATCGCCGGGATCATCGCCTTCCCAGATGATGGCAACTTGATCGCCGCGCGTCGCAATGTGCCGATCCACGCAGTTCGCCGAAACGTTCAGCGTTCCGTCTTCGAACCAGCGGATATCGACATTGTGTGGATCGAATGAGGTGTTCTTGACCTTGGTGTAAGGCTTGATCCAATCGAGCCGTTTGCCGTGCTCGCCCCAGAAACCCTCTGGGTCGGACACCGATCTGTCGTACATTGCTCGATATTTGGCGTCGTCGATAAGCGAGGCCGAGGCCACCGCATCCGGCACCGGATAGATTTCACTCATGGGTAGTGTTCCCTCTTTCTCACGTTTCCCGAAAGCGCCGTGCTGCGCTTCCCGATTGCCCCACTATCGGTGCGCGGATCGCCCGCGCATGCGTTTTGATTAGCCCGGTTTCTTCGCCTCGTCTTGCGGAGGCGTTTGATCCTAAAACCGGTTTTTGAGCCGAATACACTTTCGGCCAAGCGGACCTGTTCAACAAGGTGGTCGATCTCGCCCATTGGTCGCACATTTTGGAGAAAATGCTGCCCATTGAAGCCAAAGTGGAGCCGAAAGCACTGCCAACGGCAAGCTGCAAGACAATCCGCGATGGCTGGGGCCCGTGCCTTGATGCGTGTCAAAGCGCGCTGGCCCCTGGTCACTTCACTTGACCGCGGATAGGCCCGGGCGCACATGAGGGATGATGGAGACAGCCGTTCGATCAAATGAAGGACAAGCCGCCGCAGACGCGCGGGCACCCGGCTCTTGCTGCGGTGCGCACGCCACAAGCGGCGAAGAAGCGCCGATTGCCCGCCGCCCGCGGGACTGGCTGCTGCTGGGCTCGGGCGCGACTATCCTCGTCGCCTATCTCGCGGGTTTCGTCCTCGACCATTCCGATCTTTGGGGCTTGGGCCACTTTGCCCATGCCATTCAGGACATGATCAACCTGATGTGGTGGGGTATCGCGGTCGGCATGATCGCTGTGGGCCTCATCGACAGGGTCCCGCGCGCGTTTGTCATCGGCATGATCGGGCGCGATCAGGGCGCCGCCGGTATCGGCCGTGCAATGCTCGCGGGCGTGTTTCTCGATTTGTGCAACCACGGCGTGCTGATGGTCGGCGCGAAGCTCTACGAGCGCGGTGCCTCGCTCGGACAGGTTTTCGCGTTTCTGATCGCCTCGCCGTGGAACTCCCTATCGCTGACGATTATCATCGGGATCATGATGGGTTGGGGTTGGATGGTCGTATTCATCGCGTGCTCGCTCGTCATCGCCGGTGTTGCCGGCCTCGCCGTCGAAGCGCTGGAGCGGGCAGGGCGCGTGGCGCCGAACCCCAACCGCGTCGATCTGCCCGAGAACTTCAATGTCTGGCGGGAGGCGCGCGCCGGGCTCAAACGAACCCGCTTCGACTGGGCATTCGTCACAGACACCGCCCGCCGGTCGGTCACCGCAAGCCGCACGGTGCTGCGTTGGCTGCTGTTCGGCGTCGTCCTGGCCGCGCTGATCCAGGTGACGGTGCCGACGGAGGTGTTCGCGGCATGGTTCGGGCCGACCTTGCTGGGTCTGTTCACAACGCTGGTTGCGGCGACGGTCATCGAGGTCTGTTCGGAAGGCTCGGTGCCGATTGCCGCCGATCTGATGGGCCGGGCCGCAGCGCCGGGCAATGCCTTCACCTTCCTGATGGCGGGGGCCGCGACCGACTACACCGAAATTCTTGTCCTCAAGGAAGTCACGGGGCGTTTGCGGGCGGCGCTGCTCCTGCCGCTTCTGACCGTTCCGCAGGTCGTCGCGATCGGATGGGCGCTCAACGCCTTCAGCTGACCCGCGCGATCCCTGCCCTGCCCCTACCCTTGCCCGCCACCGGCGCTGTCGCGGATGCCGAGCGCGCGCGCGCGGGCATACGGGATGTACATCGCGCAGCAGATGACGGCCGCGAAAACAAACGGCGCGCCGGGCAGGTAAAGCCCCTCTCCGTCGGTGAACCATGCGAACAGGCCGGTCACGATGGGCGGCGCAATGAAGGCGACGATAGCGGTCGCGCTCATGACCGCGCCGTTGAGTTCGCCCTGTTCGCTTTCGCTGGTGGCGTTCGACGCAAGCCCCTGCAGGCCCGATGAGCCAAACCCGGACATCGCTGAAAAGACCAGGATGATATAGCCCCACATGCCGTTGGGCGCGACGGCGTAGGCCGCGAAACAGGCGATGGCGAGGATCGTCGACCAGATGATCACCCGGTGTTCGCCATACCGTTTGAGGACCACCCGCAGGATGAAGCCTTCGCCAACGGCGATCAGAACGCCGAAGACCGCAAGCGACACGCCCACATCGGCGGTGGACCAACCAAACTGCACGGGCGTGTAATAGGCCCAGACGGCGGGGTAGACCTGCATGGCGAATTCGAGGATGGCGCCGGCCACAATAAGCATCAGGACCGGTTTGATGCCCCAAAAGCGCTTTAGGGTCCCGACGGGATTGGCACGGCGGATCTCAAACGCCCGGCGTTTTTCCGGCGGCAGGCTTTCGGGCAGCGCGAACCAGCCGAACACGACGCCGCCGACGCAGAAGGCCGCCGCCGCCCAGAAGGGCAGGCGCGGATCGATGGTGCCCAGGAGCCCGCCGATTGCCGGGCCGATGACGAAGCCGACGCCGAACGCCATGCCGATCAGGCCGAAATTCGCGGCGCGATCCTCCTTCGGCGAGACGTCCGCGATATAGGCGTAAGCGGTGACGAAGCTCGCGCCTGCGAGGCCCGACAGGATGCGCCCGATGAACAGCCATAGCAGCGTCGGCGCCAGCGCCATGATCACATAGTCGAAGGCAAGGACGGCAAGCGACAACAGGAGGACGGGGCGGCGGCCATAGCGGTCCGAAAGGCCGCCCAGGACCGGGGCGGAAAGGAATTGCATGAAGGCGTAGGCGAACATCAGCCACCCGCCGACAAAGGCCGCGTCGCCCAGCGAGATGCCGGTGCCATCCACATCGCGGATCAGTTCGGGCAGGACCGGGATGATGATGCCGATGCCGACGACATCGATACCAACCGTCAGCAGGATGAAGGTGAGGGCCTTGCGCCGCGCCGCTTTGGACAATGTGTTGTCCTGTGCGTCAGTGGATGCGTCGGGCGCAGATGGCCCGTTCCCTGCCGGTCGGGCAGGGGGAGCGGTCGGACTGTCGGGGTCGTCGGGGGTCGCCATAGCGCGGAGCCCGTGCGCCCGAATGGGTGATCAGTCAAGGGAGATTGGCCGCGTTAGCGACGGGATGCTGACAAGGTTGTCCTAAGCACTGGCCCAGTCGGCGACCATTGGTTGGGTCGGGGAGTAGTCGCCCTAGCCCGCCGCTTCCGGCTGTACCTCCGCACCCTCAACCCCCTGCCCGCTGCGGGCGTTGGCGGCGCGGAGCTTGCGGCCCAGATGCTCAGCGGTGCTGGCGTCGAGGGCGGTCCGGGCCCGGGGGTTTTTGGCGAGAAACCGGCGCAGCGCGCCAATCTCGAAGAACACGCACGTTCCCGGTTCCGATACCGTCACGGTTGCGGTCGCCGGCTCGCCCGTGCGGTAGGTGACATCGCCGACATAAGCATCGGGGCCCAGCGCCGCGACGCTGCGTCCGTCGATGCGCACATCCGCCACTCCGTCGAGCAGGTAGACCAGATGGTCGATGGGTGCGCCCTGCCGCGTCAGTTCGCTGCCAGGCTTCGTCTGCGTGATCATGGCTCGATCGAGCAATGCCCGCGCGTCGGTGCGGGAAAGCGTGGGCATCGTGGCAGTGAGGAAGCGCTGCTCTTCGGCGCCAAAGCGGACGGCGCGGTTGAGCCGGTAGATGCGGATGAGCCCGCCAAGCGAGATCGCGACCCACAGGCTGTTGATGAGCGCCGACGACAGGTTGAAGGCGTTGATCAGGCTGATCAGCACACAGGACGAAGCCAGAAGGTTGAGCCCGGCATACCAGTAGCCATCGCCCTGCAGGCGCCCCATCTGCAGCAGGAGATAGGCGGACAGGTAAAGCACCACGCCCAGCGCGCCGATGGCTTCATGCCAGCCATAAGAAGAGAGCTGCAGCACTCAAACTGTCCCTGATCATCGAAGCTTCAGGCTACGCGCTATACGGCACTTTGTCGTTTAGCCAACCGTGTACCGCGGCAAACCAGCTGTCGCGGCTGAAAGGCGGAGGCTTAAACCACTTCTTTGATTTTTGGGGGTCGTCCGGAGGGGCTTTGCGGCGCGGTTGGTGGGGTCCGGGAGCCGAAAAACGGATCGCTACCTTGATCGGCCGAACGCCTCCCTTCAGCCGGGGAGCTTTGCGGCACGTCGGCCTCGCTCTCAGGCGCGGCCAACGCGCGGTTCATTTCGTTTTCGACGATGCGGGCATTTGCAGCCCGCAGCTTGGCGCGCAAATTGTTCGCTGCGCTGTGTTCGAGGTGCGGCTGTACGCCGGGATTCTCATCCAGAAAACTGCGCAACGTATCGATCTCAAAGGAGACGATCACCGCAGGGCTCGACAGGATCACGGTTGCGCTGGCCGGTTGGGCGTCGGCATAGGTCACCTCGCCAATGTAGGCGCCGGGTCCGAGTGACGCTACCGGATGGCCTTGAACAATGACCTCGGCATCGCCCTCCAACATGTAGGCGAGATGGGTGATCTCCTCGCCTTGCGTGGTCAGCTCGGTGCCTGCATCGATGGACATGACATGCGCCAGATCCATCAGATCGCGCGCCAGCGGTTTGGGAAGTTTCGGCAGCGCGCGTTTGAGGTAAGCGGCTTCCTCGGTGTCAAACGCCACCGTGCGCCGGTCGAGCCAAAGGCGCACCGCGCCGATCAATGACAAGCCGATCCATAGAAGCTGGATCAAGGCCGTCCAGACGTTGAACGCGCCGGTCAGGCCGAACAGAACTCCAACGCCTGCAAGAGCATTCATCGCGCAGAAGGTGTAGGTGTCGGCGCGCAGGAAGCCCAACTGAAGCATTGCATAGGCGATAATGTACAGGCCAATGCCCGCAAGCCCAGCCCAGCTTGTCCAGCCCGTAAGACTGATTGTGTCTGCCAAGATGTTCATCGATCGACCACCGACACACATTCCATCGCGCCGGCGTGTTTTCGCACGCGGTCTGGAATGACCTTGGTGCCGCCATATCGTTGCGCGCCGCGCACGGCAACGGCCCGCGCGACGGCGCTGGGCACGTCTGCAAAACAGAGCGCACACGAGGAGCGCTGGCAGCCGAACGGTCTGGGCGAAGAGATGCCGCCATTACACATAGTCGCCTATCAGTGCGCCGGGAAAGCTTAGCCGTCAAGTTGAAGCGGTTTCGGGTACTGTCTCAGTTTGACTTATCTGTTTTGCGTCAGCTCTTCGGACGGTCGGGCTTCGGTGCCTGCGCATCGATGAGACCCACGATCCATTGCCTTTTGTCTTTCGCGCAAAGCTTGACCACTTTCGCGGATCACACGAAATCTAGGTGGCCGGATAGTCGTCCAGATCGGCAGCGACCGCAGCGTGCATTTGCGTCAGTATCTCGGGGTCGGCGGCGTGAACCCTGTTCCAGGTCGGAATGAACGGCGTCTCATTGGGGTTGTCGAGGAACGCCTGGCCCGCAACCAGGATATTCTCCGCGAACAGCTCGATGGAGCGTTCCTCAGAATGGCGATCAAGCGCCAGGCCATTCATTTTCGCGTCGGTGTAATAGCTCTCAAGCAGGTCGAGCGCAGACCGGTAGTAGGTGGCCTTGAGCGTCCGGAATGTGTTGTGGGTGAAGATGGTGCCATCTGCGGCCAGCTTTCGAAACAACGCCTTGCAAATGTCGATGGACATCTTTGACAGACCGGTGCGCGCATCGTCCTCAGACAGGTTTTGGTGCTTGTGGTCATAATTGTCGGCGATTTCGACCTGGCACACGGATTTGGGCGCCAGATTGCGCCAGGCTTCCGAGAGGATCCCGATCTCAAGGCCCCAGTCCGACGGAATGCGAAGATCGGGCAGGATTGGCGTGCGGATCGCAAACTCTCCCGACAGCGGATAGCGGAAGCTGCGCAGGTAATCGATGTAGTCCCGATCGCCGATAACCCGTTTGAGTGCGATCAGAAGTGGGCTGACCAGAAGTCGGGTCACGCGGCCATTGAGCTTGCCGTCGCCGATGCGCGGATAGAAGCCTTTGGCCATCTGATAGGGAAATGATGGGTTGACCACCGGATAGATCAGCCGGTCGAGAAGCGAGCGATCATAGGTAATGATATCGCAGTCGTGGATGGCCATGACCGAGGAATCGGCACAGGCAATGAGATAGCCCATGCAGGTCCAAACATTTTTTCCTTTGCCCCGCTCGGTTGGGGCGAGGCGCAACGCGTCCAGCTGATCGAGGATCGCCGTCATCCTGGGGCCGTCATTCCAGATCACAGTATGATCCTGCGGCAGCACCTTGAAAAACGACCGTGCCGTCCGAAACTGCTGTTCGTCGGCAGCATCCAGACCGATGATGATGCGGTGCAGGTAAGTGATTTTTGAAAGCTGCGCGAGAATGCCGGGAAGGGCGGGGCCCTCCAGTTCGGAATACAAGCACGGCAAAATCAGCGACACTTTGCGTGAGGCGGCCAGCACGGACACTTCGTGCGCCAATATCTCGGGTCTCCGCGCGCGAAGATCGTGCAGGGTGGTGATATTCCCGTTCTGGTGAAAATCGGCCATGGGTGTGTGTCTCTCCGATCTTCGCTTGGGCGTATCAGGCGCGGCCAGCCAAGTTGACGCCGCCTTTGCCATGCTCCGGCAATTGTGTTTGCGATGCGACCGATGTCAGCTTGATGATGGCCTCCGACCAGCCCGCCGGCCCGGGCTTGAGGCTCCGGCGGATCCGGCCGGAACGTTCGCCTTCCAGCGGCTTGATGGTCGGACCGTGGGGGTTGGTGATGATGATGCCATAATCCGCCGCTTCAAGCATCTCGATGTCATTGGGGGCATCCCCGAGCGCGATCGTCATCTTGGGTCCGTAGTGCGCGACAATCTTCGCCATCGCGTCGGCTTTTGTCCCACCATGCGCGCCAACAACGGAAATGGTCAGAAAGCGCCCGCCGCGCCTCGCTGTCAGTCCCAAAGGCTTAAGAGCTGCCAAAAATTCTGTCAGGCCAGCGGCTGGGCCGGTCCACAGGCCAGGCTCGCTGAACTGGCGTTGCCGGGCCAGCGCTGCCTCGCCTAGTGCCAGGCCTGTCGCGTCGGCGACCTCTTGCACAGACATATCCGAGAAGCCGATAAAGCCGCGCGGCGCCTGCTTGAGGCGGCTGAGCAGGTCAGCATACACAGATCCGCGGCTCTCTCCGGTAGCAAGCGCATCTGATGCCGTGTCTGGCGGAATTGTTCCGGAACCGTTTTCCACAATTGCTGGCCAATCGGACCACCCCATGGCCAGTCTGATCGGCTCCATTTCCGCTGCAGTCTTGCTTGATGCCAGCACCAGACCCGCACCTATCGCACGCAGATGATCGAGGCCGGGGCGTGCCGCCGCCCAATCATACGTCTGGTGATCGAGCACCGTACCGTCGAGGTCGGAAAAGACCAGAATGGAAGGTGGAGAAGCATGCGGCATCGTTTACAGACCACGCGTTGCGGCGGTCCTCATGTCAACAGTCACATCCCGGTTGCGCACGGATTATGCAGAATGCCGGCTTCCAAGCCTTGCTAGGCTCTGACAACCGCCTCACAGAAACACAGCTTAGATGAGCCGTGAGGCTCCGTACTATCCCAAGTCGTTGACCGATGTGATGACCTTGCCGAGAAGACCGTAATCCTTGGCCTCATCGGTGGTGAGCCAGAAGTCGCGGTCCATGTCCGCTTGCAGTTTCTCGACGCTCTGGCCAGTGGCTTCGGAAAAGATCTCGTAGAAGCGCTCGCGCATCTTCCGAATTTCCGTAGCCTGAATTTCAATGTCCGAAGCCTGGCCGCCAACCCCGCCGCGTGGCTCGTGCAACAGGAAGCGTGTCTTGGGCAGGCAGAACCGCCGCTCAATGGGCACAGCGACATAGATCAGTGCCCCTGCCGAAGCGACCCAGCCCGACCCGATCGCGTTCACCTTCGGGCGGATGAAACGAATGACGTCGTGGATCATGTCGCCGGATTCAACATGGCCTCCGGGCGAAGAGATCATCAGATTGATCGGATCATCGCTGAGCTGAGCGAGGGCCAGAAGGCGTGATGTGGCTTCACGCGCAACCTTGTCGTTGATCTCACCGGTGATCAGGACGAAGCGGGAATCGTTGAGCGCTTCCTCGAGCTTTCCGCCCATTCCGGCGCGCTTGTCCTTGTCGTCTTTGTCATCATCTTTTGCGGTGAAAGGGGCAAGAGGAGCCATGGGAAGTCCTTCGGGAGTTTCTGGTGCGATTCGCGCGATCATGAGCCGGTCGTAACTGGCGTAGCGGCGCTGGCATGGTGGGGCAAGTGGTGCCTTGGCTATGGTCGATCAAGTGGGCTTCAACGTCTCCGGGTCGATTCCGCCCATCTTACAGACAATTGCCCATTCTTCGTCGCGCACCGGCTGAACCGACAGGCGCATGGAGGTGACAAGGCTCATGTCCGACAGGCTTTCGGTCGCTTTGATCTCCTTCAGCGAGATCGGCTTGGGCACATCGGCCAGCGCGCGGATATCGACGCACTCCCACCGTTCGTCATCGGTCGTCGAATCGGGGTGTATTTCGGCGCACACCTCGACGATGCCGACGATCTCCAACCCTTCGTTGGAATGGTAGAAAAAGCCCCGATCACCCTGTTTCATTTCGCGCATGAAATTACGCGCCTGGTAGTTGCGGACGCCATCCCATTCCTCGCCAGCGTCGCCTTTGGCTTTCTGCTGGTCCCAGGACCATTTGAACGGTTCGGATTTGAACAGCCAGTAGCGCATGGATACCTCCTCAGACCACCGAAGAGGGCGGTTTGATGATCCAATTCCAGGGTCGGATGTCGACGCTCTCGAAAAGACCGGCCTCGGCATAGGGATCGTTCGCCGCGATCCGCTCGATGGCTGCCCGGTCGTCGGCTTCCACGACGATCAGGGAGCCGTTTGGCGTGCCGTTTTCATCGAGAAACGGCCCCGCCGCTTTCAAATGGTCTCCCAGTGCCTCGAGGAACGCCAGATGCTCGGCGCGCGTCTCCTGGCGAACGTGCAGATGGTTCGGCTTATCGGTGCACATCAGGGCGAACAGCATGGTGGAACTCTCCTCTGCATCCGGCGGGACGCTGGGGTGGACCACGACAAACGGGGTTTGTCGCGACAACAATGGCGTATGGCTCGGCCATATGGGCGGGACAGTTTGCCCAATCCCGTTACCGGCCCACGGGGGGCGGCAGGGAGCTTAATCTGGTGCAACCCGCCTGCCGCTCGTCCTATCATGTTCCGCGCGGGCGGCAACCATCAGTGTACAGCTGCTCGCGATTGCCGACGATGGCTGCCCGGTCTTGCGACTGGGCCGCGCGCGTCTGTCGCCTGCCCGGCAAAGCGCCGCTGAAAGTGTCCACGCAATACAGATCGCTTTACACGAAACGCGCACGCGGGTCCGTCGAAGATGGAATGATTAAACCTGGCAAGTCCTTGAAAAATTGTCATTTCAGGGCTTCAAAATGCCTGTATCCCTAAGCACGAGCCCCTTTCTTTCCGTGGCCCAGAACGGGAGTGGCGGTTTCATCAAGGGGCCAGCGCGGCCTTGCGGTGGTCGAATGAGGGGGTAGGCCGACGGATTCGCGCTCAAGCGCTGCCCATGCGATCATGGCGGCGTTATCGCTACAATGGCGGATGGGCGGCACGATGAGGACGCCTTGATGCGCGGCCATCAGCTGGTCGAGGGTTCGCCGGATCGCAGCGTTCGCCGCGACGCCGCCGGCAGCCACCAGCGTGGGCGGCCGATCGAAGGTTTCCGCCCATCGGGCAAGCGCGTTCTGCAAACGGTCGGCAAGAATGCCCGTCACGGCAGACTGGAATCCGGCACATAAATCGCTGACATCCTGATCGCTCAAGGGTGCTTTTGCCTCTGCCGCCAGTCGAAGCGCAGTCTTGAGCCCGGCGAAGGAGAAATCGCATCCTGATTTGCCCTTGAGCGGCCTGGGCAGGCGAATTGCGCCGCTGTCGCCCTGCAGGGCCATCCGCTCAACCGCTGGTCCTCCAGGGACGCCAAGTTCGAGCAATTTGGCGGTCTTGTCGAACGCTTCACCCAGGGCGTCGTCCAGGGTTGAACCCCATCTGACATAGGCGCCGACGCCCTCAACCAGCACAATTTGGGTATGGCCGCCTGACACCAGCAGCAACAAATAGGGAAAGGTGAGATCGGCGCTTAAGCGCGGAGAAAGCGCGTGACCCTCCAAATGGTTTACGGACCGAAACGATGCACCTGATGCGCTTGCTATGGCTTGTCCGGTGACGGCGCCAACAAGCACGCCACCTATGAGGCCCGGGCCGGTGGTCGCCGCCACAAGATCAAGGTCAGCAAAGGATCGAGCCGCTTCGCCCATGCACTGGGCGACGAGCCCATCGAGATGGTCGATGTGCGCCCGCGCCGCGATCTCGGGTACCACGCCGCCGTAGGGCGCGTGTTCGTCAAGTTGGCTGAGGACCCGTTCGGCCTCAATGATCGCCCGCCCGTCTGCCTCACGACGGACGAGTGCGACCGCGGTTTCATCGCAACTTGTTTCAAGGCCCAGGGCCAGCATGAGGTTTGCCTTCGCTCGGTGCGTCCGCCTATTGACGCGCTTGTCCGTTCGGCGGCGCAGGCCATAGCATCACGCGCGCCTTGAACGCCAGGATTAAGGCCGGCGCAGTCTTAGGAGTTACCCCTTGCCCGATATCCAGTTAACCCTTGGCACGCGCGGCAGCGCTCTGGCCCTGGCTCAAGCTTATGAGACCCGGAAACGCCTGGCCCAGGCGCACGGATGGCCGTTAGACGCGGTGGCCATAGAGATTTTTTCGACCAAGGGCGACGAAATACTCAACAAGGCGCTGACAGAAATAGGGGGCAAGGGCTTATTCACCGAAGAGTTGGAGCAGGCCCTGCATGGTGGGCGCATTGACTTGGCGGTGCACTCATCAAAGGACATGCCGACCGATTTACCCGCAGGCCTTGAACTCTCGGTGTTTCTGCCGCGCGAAGATGTCCGTGATGTCTTCATCAGCAGGGATGGTACAACGGTTGAAACGATCGCCGATGGGGCAACGGTTGGCACCGCCTCCTTGCGCCGGGCGGCGCTGTTGAAACGTGTCCGCCCAGACCTCAAAACAGAGGTTTTTCGGGGCAACGTTCAGACGCGCCTCAAGAAGCTTGCCGACGGGCAGGTTGATGCAACGTTGCTGGCGCTTGCGGGACTGCGGCGGCTGGACCTCGAGCCGGAACATATGACGATCCTCGACCCAGAGCGTTTTCCGCCCGCGTTGGCGCAAGGCGCCATTGGGATCGAAACGCGAAGCGGCGATGCGCGTACACGCGATCTGTTGGCGCCAATCGATGATGAGGATACCGGGACCGCTGTAGCGTGCGAGCGCGCGTTCCTGAAGGCGCTCGATGGTTCATGCCGGACACCGATTGCCGGACTTGCGACGGTGGACGGGGATCAGCTGCATCTGTCGGGTATTGTGTTGAAAGAGGACGGATCGCAGGCGCATACAATCATTGCCAATGGGCCTCGAACTCAGCCGGTTCGTTTCGGATCAGAAACAGGTGTCGCGCTTAAAGCGAAGGCCGGGCCGGGCTTCCTGCCGCATTGGTCGAGCTAAGCCACGTGATATGAGCGCCCCTGATCGGTCAGCCGATAGTCGGTCCAGACGGGTTCTGGTTACGCGCGAAGAAGCATCGGCGCGCCGAACGGCTTCGTTGCTCGCCGAACGCGGTCATACAGCGGTCGTGGCGCCGCTGACGGACATTCAAGCCTTGCACGATGGGTTGCTGAAGCTGGGTCGGGCTCTTGAAGCGTCACCGCGGGGCTTGATCGCAGTGACGAGCGCGGCCGCGCTTGAAGCGGTCCTTGCGGCAGCGCAGCGCGAGGTGCTGCCCTTCGCTTCGCTCACCAAGCGGCGTTATGGTGTCGTGGGAGGCCGCGCGGCAAGCTTGTGCGAGGCGAACGGCTTCAGACTTCTGGTCCCGCCGGCAGAGACCGTTGACGCTTTGATTGCGACGCTCGCGCCGCTGTCCGCTGATCAGTGGCATAAGGCTCTTTACGCGTGCGCTCGTGATCGAACGGCCAGCCTCGAGCGTGCCTATCCGGCTTTGAGGGCCATCGAAGTGTACGAAGCAATTGCGCGATCTGGCCTAGATGACGACGTGGTGCGGCTTCTACGCCGTGAACCTGTCGACACGGCGCTCGCTTATTCTGCCCGGTCCGCTCGCCTCGCACTTGATGCGCTTCGAAAGGCAGGGCTGGACACCCTGTTGTCCAATCTGCGTTGGGTCTGCTTATCGCCAGCGGTTGAAGCCGAGTTACGTGCGGACGGCGTTAGCGCTGGTTACACAAGGACGTCAGAGAAACCCAATGAAAACAGTCTTCTGAATGCTATTGACGAGTTTTAGCTCGCTCCAAGCGCGCTTTGGACGTCTTTAACCGTGACGCCAGCTGCGCTGACATACGGCCAAAAAAGGGGGCGACGGGGATCAAACCACATGCTTAAGTGGGGTATTCGGATTGCGCTGGTGGGCACGTGCCGGGTTGTTGGCTTGGTCCCGCTTCACGCAAGCGCGGTCGGGCGAGTATGAATTGCGGAGGACGGGATGGCGAAAGCTTCCAAAGGTCAGCGGCGCCAGGGCGGTCGATCAGGACGTCGTGCGCCGTCAAAGCCGCTCATTATCGACGTTGAAGCCGCTTCGGAGGGTGCCGCTGCCAAGCCTCCATCGAGTCCTGGCGGCGCGGTCGATCCGACGCCCTCTAAGCTCGCACCATCGCCTACGGGTTCAGCTGCGCCTGAAATAAGCGGGTCGGGCGACACGCAAAGTGCCAGTAAAACAGGTGCCAGCGCGTCCGCGGGTGCTTCGTCCACACGTCCCGCGTCTGTGACGGTGACAACTGAGAAAAGCGCTTCCAAGTCTCCCGCCTCGCCACAGACGAGTGCTGAAACGACGTCGCGTGCCGCCACGCCGTCCGAGCAGACCACGGGAAAAGACAAACAGCGGTCAGCCCAGACAACGAGTTCAGCATCGCCTAGCGCTGGACAAACCGCGTCCACAGCGACGGCAAGCGGAACTGCTGGCTCAAAAAAAGCGGAACAACCAACCACGGATGCCAAGAGTGCGGGCTCTGCAGCCAAGGCTGCCGATAAGGCGCGCGACCCTGCATCGCACGGCTCAGGCGGGAACGCAAAGACACCAGACGCGCAGAAACCGGCGTTGGCCGCCGCGACCCAAGCGGCTGTCAACCTTGGTGGAGGCACACCTGCAGGTGGACCTTCGGCGTTTTATCTTTTCGCCGCTGGGCTCGTTGGTGGTTTGATCGCGCTGGTCCTGCTTTTTCTGGCCCAACTTTTAGGGATTTTTAGTCTCCCAGATGGACGGATCGATGCGCAACGTCTCGCTCTGGTCGAGACCGAAGAGCGGCTTTCGACGCGGATTGCTGCCGTTGAAGCCTCGCTCGCCGAAGTCTCGACATCAGATGTCGGATCCGCGCTCGAGCTTTTGCGCGAAGATCTCGACGGGCTGGCCTTGCAGGTCGAGGGATTGTCGGTTTCCGATGCGTCGGGACTTGATCTTGGGGCGCTGACCGGCCGTCTCGAAGGTCAGATATCTCAGAGCGTTCAAGGCGCGGTAGCGCCTTTGGCCGCGCGGTTGGAGCCGTTGGAAGCTTTGATCGGGGAGGGTGTGCCTGCGGGTGAGCCGGGGCAGCTTGCCCCTGAGATCAGCAACGACCTTATGGCACTTCGTGCCGAAGTCGATGCGCTTACTGAGCTTTTGGGGGCGGCCGCTCAGCCCGAGATCACAGCCGAGGGTACTGGCGAGGCAGGGGCCGTTGGTCTCGCAAATGAGGCGGCGCAAAGTGTTGAGCGCATTGATGCGCTGGAAGGTTTGTTCGAAGCTGCCTCAACGCAGATTGAGGCCATCGATGGAAGGCTGGGATCGTTGGAAGGCGCGTTCAGCGACGTCGAAGAGCAGATCGCAACCCTCGACGGCGGCCTGGCAAATCTTGATGGCAGTGTCAGTTCGCTCGGTGAGTCGATGGCAGGCGACTTGGGAGCGCTTGGTGCTACGGTGGCCGAAATGGCCGCTGCGGTTGCGAGCGACCCGCCCGATCGGTTGGCACGCCTCGGTGTTGCGTTGGATGCAGTGGTCGACGCGCGCGACCGCGGCGATGATCTCGCAGCGCCGATTACGGCTGCTACCAGCGCCGCTGGCTTTGACGATGCGCTGTTCGCAGCATTCGAACCACTTAGCGCGCTGGACTTGCCCGGAGCCTTGAACCAATCGGCACTCATGGCAGGCTTTGCCGCCAGCCGTGATGCAATGATTGCGGCGATCCCAACCGAGGGTGGAGCGGGGGGGATGCTGGGTGCCCTTGGCGAGCGAGCGCGTCAATTGGTGTCCATCCAATCGCCGGACGGACCTGTCGGCGAGGCCTCGACCGTGACCGGGCAGATCGATCAGCTCGGTAGCTTGCTTGCTGCTGGTGATTATGGTGGGGCCTTAGATGCGGTGAGCGGTTTGCCCGAACCGGTTGCCGCCGCCGCCGAGAACCTGCGTGCGGACCTGCAGGCACGTGTCGCGCTCGATTCCGCGATCGCCATGGCTCGCGACAGGCTGATCCAAGCATTGGCTGGAGCATCATGACGCTAACAACCTTCACCCAACCAGGAGCATAACCGTGTTGCGGGTATTGGTCTTCTTCGCTGCCGTCTTGGGCCTTGCGTTCGGGTTTGCCTGGCTGGCCGATCGGCCCGGGACCGTGGCGATCGATTGGATGGGCTACCAGATCGAGCTTAGTGCGATGGTGGCGATGATCGGGCTTGTCGCGCTGATCGTCGCAATCATGATCGTGGCATGGGTCCTGAAGATGATTGTACGCTCGCCGCAGATGGTCGGCGGGTATTTTTCCTCGCGCAAGCGCGACAAGGGCTATGAGGCCCTGTCTAGCGGTCTCGTCGCAGCGGGCTCCGGCGATGCGAAAGCGGCGCAGCGATATGCGAAACAGGCGCGCAAGATGTTGCCAGCCGCTCCGCTAACCCAGGTTTTGGCCGCGTCTAGCGCCGACTTGATGGACGATGGTGATGCCAAGCGGCTCGCCTATCGCAAGATGCTGGATGATCCCAAGTGCCAGTTACTTGGTCTTCGCGGGCTTTATCTCGATGCCGTTGCCGACGAGGATGAAGAAGCGGCCCGCCACTATGCCGACCAAGCGGCAGCGTTGGCGCCCGCGCTCAAATGGGCCGGTGAGGCGCAGTTTGAAGATCAGGTTCAACGCGGCGATTGGCCGGCGGCGCGTGCGGTTCTGGACCGTAATCTCGAAGCGCGGATCGTCTCGAAAACCGAACGCAATCGCCTGCGTGCCGTGCTTTTGACCGCCGAGGCAATCGACCGGGAAGCGGGCGAGCCCGACGCGGCCAAAGCCATGGCGCTTGAAGCGCACAAATTAGCGCCTGACCTCGTCCCGGCAGCGGCGGTGGCTGGCCGCTTGCTGATCCGCACGTCAAAGATGACCCAGGCCAGCAAGGTTCTGGAAACGGCCTGGAAGAACAGCCCCCACCCGGAGTTGGCGGAGGTTTATCTTTACGTACGGCCTGGTGACGCCGTGGCGGACCGGCTCAAGCGTGCAAGGCGTTTGCGCCAATTATGTTCCCACACAACCGAGGGCGATTTGGCACTGGCTCGGGCGCTGATGGAAGCTGGGCGGCTTGAAGAAGCGCGTGAGACGCTGTCCGACCATGTGGGCGACGATGCCACGCAACGCGTGTGCCTTCTGATGGCGGAGATCGAAGAAAAAGATACCGGAGACACGGTGGCGGCGCGCAGTTGGATGGCGCGGGCCCTTCGTGCCAAACGCGACCCCGCGTGGGTGGCTGATGGCTATGTCTCGTCGACCTGGGAGCCGGTTTCGCCACTGTCCGGCAGGGTTGATGCGTTTGTTTGGAAGGTTCCGGTTGAGCGCTATGCGGCCCATGAGCCCATCGCGATCCCGGCGGAGTCCCTGGGTGCCGATGGCCAGGTGATGTTGCCTGCGCGCCTCCCCGATGTTGTGGACGTACCCACGTCAACCGACGGCGGGGACACAGTGGAGACGGTGGAGGCTGAGCCAGCTATCGTATCAGATGCGGATATGAAAGCCGCTGTCTCAGATGGATCGTCCGCCAAAGCAAACACTGACGAGAAAAGTGCCGGCGATGGCACCAAGGAGAACGTTGCCGAGGTAGAAAAGGTTGAGCTAGACGGTGAGGCATCTGACGATGACGCTGATGAAGCCGGACCGGACCAAGAATCTGCGCCCGAGCCGGCAACGTCGATAGAGAGCACTGCCAGACCGATGGCGCCGGCGAATGATGACGCCCAACCGGGAACGTCAGAGGCACCTAAAGCCGGTGCTGACGATGCGGCGCAGACAGCTGCTGAGGTTACCCCAAACGAGCATCCCCAAGCTGGCGTTGATCCCGCATCCCCCGAAGCGGAAATGGAGCCCAAGAGCGCTCCGACATCTCCGCCAGCCTCCGGGATGAAGAAGGCCTCTGGCAGTGAGAAAGCCGATAAACAAGCCTCTGAAAGCTATTCTGGCTTACCGGACGGGCATGCTCCCGATGATCCGGGTGATAACGCCAGCGATGAGTATGATGGCAACCCGCGACGCCGCTTTCGTCTGTTTTGAACGGTGCTTGCGCGTCGGTACCAGCTGACAGGCTGCTTTTATCCCGCGCCCAGTTGCGGCAACTAGCAGGGCTTACCTCAACGTTCGCCGAGGCCGTCTAAGGTGCTTGCAAATGCTGGGTTAGTCCGGTACCGCTCCGCGAGCCGATGAGACCGGTGTGGCTCGCCTTGGCACATTGGTTATGCTGCTGTAGCTCAGTTGGTAGAGCACGTCATTCGTAATGATGGGGTCGGGGGTTCGAGTCCCTTCAGCAGCACCATTTACAGCATTGCAGTTTGCTCAACCAATCCGCGGCTTCTCGTTGGTTAGGGTTCGTGTGCTTTCGCGCGTCGATCAGTATTTCAACCGTTGCTTGATAGTTGCGAGATTGACGTAGGCGCGGCAACCGCTCGATCGGCACCTTTATTGACACCTTCCAGAAACTGGCAAGATTGATTTGGCTCTGTCGGCGAACTGTTTAGCGGCAGATGTGGCGCTTAATGGCGGCTCTTTACACTTTGCTAACCATAAAAATGTGAATAGGTGTTTCTACGCGGGCATGAACACCTTTAACGAAACACAACAGTCGCAAATCCCCGAAAATGTATACCGAAAATGTCGTGAATTCAGTCGCTTATGATATCGAAGCGGTTCGTACGCGCACCTCTAAGGTCATAGAAGAAGCGATTCAACTACGAGCGCTATCCGCCAGGATGCGGATGGAGGCCGCAGAGCTCCGCAAGCTCGCACAGCAACGTAGACAAGAGCGAGAAATGCCGACCCCTGGCTGACCTCTGCAGCAATCGACGCTCAACTCAGGTTGGCCGACCCTTTATTGGACGAGTTCGAATGTTGGGTGCATCCCCTGTCGGTGGTAGCGTGCATTCCGATACTTCGAAACCCTTGGAAGGTCGGACGATCAACCTCAGTGGTCATAACGATGGTCCCGCTGCTGAACGTAGCCTCCCGGCACCATGCCTAGGTTTCGCGAACGTCCGCAAATGGTTTGCGGCGATCGGTTCGAGGCACTCGGACAGGCGTGATCGACGTGCTTTCATTCGGCTGCGATCTCAGCGACCGCGCCCTTGCTTGTCGTTTTAGGTTCAAGCCGATGATCGAAAGATACGCGCTGGCTGGCCTGGAGAAGCGTCGTAGGTCAGTGAAGCAACTGCGCTACAGATTTTTTCAAGGCTCGCCCCACGAAGGGGTTTTGTGACGAAGAAATCGGCGCCCGCGTTTAGAGCGTCGCGTTCATCCTTGGGATCGTCCGAGCCCGAGCATATGCCTACGATCAAGTCGTCAAACCGGCGATCGGATCGCAGAGACCGAATAGCTTCAATTCCGGTTCCGATGCCCAAGTTAAGGTCAAAGACCACAAGCGAGGTGTCACGATGCTGCTCCGCATCGCGTTCCAGGTGTTCAAAGAAGTCGGATGCTTTGACGTAGCTGTGCAGGTCGACAGACACATCATCCTTCTTGAGAATCATCTTTGTGATGAGGATCTCGGTATCTGAGTCGTCCACAAAGTGAAGCTCTTTGACCTGGCTTTCGTAAACCATTTGCCGCTGTGCTCCCTCGGTCAGCGATCAGTACTTAGCCGTAAAATGAAACAAGCTCCACCAAGGTCAAGGCTGTCAGCTATTTCTAAACTCCCCCCGTACTGCGCAACGATCCGTTGACAGATGGATAGTCCAAGCCCAGTCCCTTCGATTTCATCACGCCGCTGGAGACGCTGAAAAACACCGAACACCGCTTCTCTGTCTGCCGGTTTAATCCCTGGCCCGTTATCCTCCACCCGAATTTCGACGCTCGTCGTGTCGCTTTGTGTTGCGGAGATACGGATGATCGGCTCGGGTTTGTCGTTAAATTTCAGCGCATTGGCGATCAGGTTCTGTAAGAGCTGACTGAAGTGAACAGTTGCGCCCGTTACGGTGGGTAACGCGCTTAGCTCCACCGTCGCATTCGCCTCCTCAATTGCTAAGGCGAGGCCCTCTGTGACATCCGCAGCGACCTTATTGAGGTCGACATCGGTGTGTTCCACGCGCTCATCAATTCGTGAGTAGGCGAGCAAACTGCTGATGATCGCGGCCAACCGGTCGGTGTTTACAGCTATGCGATTGATCAAGTCGTCGCGCTTGGCGTTATCCGCGCTTACGTCGGGGACCAACAACAACTCGCAAAGCGACTGAATGAGCCGTACGGGTTCTTTCATGTCGTGCGAGCAAACGTAGGAGAAACGGTTCAATTCCTCGTTTGATTTCGACAACTCCTGCATTGTCTCCCGAAGTTCCAATTCGCGGTGGCGGTCGTCAGTGACGTCGACAAACACACCAAACACAGCATCGGATTGGCCGTCCTCATTGGTGCTCGTACGACCTATGGATTTCACAACGCGAACGTCACCGTCGGGGCGTACCAGCCGCGCTTCGAAGTCAAAGCCGTCGCCCGCTTCAATTGCGCGATTGACATGCTCCGTCACCTCTTTCCGATCATCGGGATGGTAAAAGTTGATCCCGGCTTGCAGTTCGGGGGTGTACTCTTTGGGATCGACGCCGTGGATTACATAGATATGGTCCGACCAGAAGAGGGTGTTGTTGATGAGATCAATGCGCCAATACCCCATGCCGGACAGTTTAGCGGCTGAATCGAGCTGAGCCTTCGACTCCGCCAGCGCAGTAAATTGTCGGTCGCGTTCGGTGACGTCCTCGACGGTGCCGATCATGGACACTGCCTCGCCATCATCATCCCATATCGCCTGACCTTTGGCATCTATCGTGACATAGTGGCCGCTCTCGTGACGCAGTCGATACCGAACGTCATAAGGCTCCTTGTCTGTGAGATGCCTCTGAACGGCCGTCATAATTCGCTCTTTGTCATCGGGGTGCAGACGCTCACTGAAGTCCTCCAAACGACCTTTGAACGTTTCGTCATTGACCCCAACAATTTCTTTGAAGCGGTCGGACCACCAAAGCCCGCCGGTTGAGACCGCGAAGTCCCACAGGCCCACAGCCGCGGCGCGAACCGCCATGTCGAGGCGGGTCTCACTCAGTTTAAGTGCTGCCGCGGACTCATATTCCTGGGTGACATCCTCGCCCATCGTGTAAAGCAGAGGTTCTCCGGTCTCGACATCCTCTGAGCGAATGCGCGTGACGCGCTTCCAGAGCTTTCGGCCAGACTTGTTTTCGATCTCGCCGACCGAATCTGACAGCTCTTCGTCGCTTTTGAAAAAAGACTCATCTTTTTGCTTTGACGTGTGCGCTGAGCCCGACGACAGAAACTCGAAATAGTTGCGCCCGGTCAGCTCCCGCTCTCCAGCGTCAACGATAGCGCTCGCGGCCGGGTTCGCTTTCAGGATCGTTCCATCGACTTCGCGAACGAAGATCGCTTGCGGGATGTTGTCAAAGATCAGCTGGAGTTCGCGGCGTGTCCGAACAAGTTCGGCGGTGTTGTCGACAATCAGTATAACCGCGCCGGTGACATCACCATTTGCCTGTATCTGAGGCACGATGGATACCACCGCTTGAAGCGCTTCATCTTTGATTTGGACGTCAGTCTGCGTCTGGGAAGCGATCGATGCCGTCACGAGTTCGACGATGTCGGGGAACCCGTCAACCTGTTTCAAGAGGCTTAAATGCGGCCGGTCGGAATCCATGTTGATGCCGAAAAGCTCTTCCGTCGCATTGCTGACCTGTAAAATGTTGAGGGCCTGATCAACGACAATAAGGGGCGAGCCAACATTCTTGAGGATGCTATTGAGGCTCTGATTGACCACGCGCAACTCGTTGCTGCTGACTTGAAGCTGTTCGTTCACAGTCGCGAGTTCTTCGTTGGTGGACTGCAGTTCCTCGTTCGAGGTCTCCAGCTCCTCATTGGTCGATTGCAGTTCCTCATTACTTGACTGCAGCTCTTCGTTCAGTGCCTGCAGTTCCTCGTTTGAAGTCTCGAGTTCCTCTGCGGTCTGTTGCAAGTTGGACTGCGCGATATCGAGTTCACGGCGAAGCTCATCATTGTGGCGCGCCAACTCCCTGTCGGTGGTCTGCAGCGCATCTTTCGGGATGTCCGGGCTGGTGTCTTCCCACGATGAGATGAGGGCGAGCGCCAGCACTTCTTCGTCGGGGCCCCCTTCGATCGGATAGACCGTAACTCGAGCTTTCTTTTGCGGGTTACTGGGGTCGGGGGATGCGCAACCCCTCGTCGTACCTCTTTCTTTCGGATCGCCATGGGAACAGACATGCGAATGTCTTGCGCGAACGGCTCGCGAATAAAGGTGGATACACCGAGCGACAGGTTTCCCTCGGTGGTCAGGCTGACATAGGGATCGACGTTTCCGTAGGCTTTCCTGAGTTGAAGATCGGCGCTTACGAGAAAGCCGTCAGGCCCAAAAGCTTTGATCAGTGAGTCAAATCGAGCGTTTGCCGAGGTGACGTCCCGTTGATCAGCGTTTCGGTCTTGTGCCTGCCTGCGGGGCCCATAGGCGCGTCTGAGGTCATTGTAGTCATCGAAAACAGGGCGGGACTTGGTGGGGCGTTGGAAATACAGGTGCTTGCCGTGCTCGGACGCCCGAAAAAGCGTGTCATTGGCAGCCGTTGTCTCAGACTTTCCGAGAAACAAAATTCCATTGGGTACCAGTGAGTAGTGGAACCGCGAGAGCACCTGCGATTGCAACGATGATTGAAAATAGATCAGCAGGTTCCGGCACGAAATGAAGTCGACGTTCAAAAATGGCGGGTCTTGGATCACATTGTGAATGGAGAAGACGATCCGCTCGCGGATTTCTTTCTTCAAGACGTAACCGGTTGGTACTTTCTCAAAATACTCATCAATGAAATCTCTGGGCACCTCTTCAAGAGACGTTTCCGGGTAGACGCCTCGCCGAGCGATTTCGATAGCGTCCTGGTCAATATCTGTTGCGAAGAACTGCACCTTCTTTCGTACGAAGGCCTGCAGGCCACCGATGAGGTCTGCAAAGATCATGCAGATTGTGTAGACCTCCTCGCCGGTCGCACAGCCGGGGATCCAAACTCGAATGGGGTCACTGCCATCCTTGCTTGCAATAATGTCCTTGAGGTTTGACCGCAGCATTTCGAACTCAACCGGGTCACGGAAGAATGAAGTCACTGAAATCAGGAAGTCTTTGAAAAGCGCGTCGATTTCCTTGTCGGACGTACGCGCAATCGAGACATAGTCTTCGATCTCACTGACGCCGATTGCCGCCATGCGGCGCTCGATCCGCCTTTGGAGTGTTGCCGCCTTATAGTGCCGGAAGTTCACGCGGCAGCGATTGTGCACCAGGTGGATAAGCTCAGACACACTGTCGAGATGAACTGGCGACGCCTTCAGCGAGCTGAGGTTAGCGCGACGCTCAAGAATCGTTGGGAACTGTGCACCGATTTCCTCCGGTGACATGACCAGGTCCACCACACCCGCCTCGACCGCTGCCACGGGCATGCCGGTGTACTTTGCCGAGTGCTCATCCTGCGCAATCGTAATGCCACCGGCGGCTTGAACATCTCGCAGCCCCCGCGAGCCATCAGAACCGGTACCGGACAAAATAATGCCAACCGCGTTCTCCCCTTTGTCGAAGGCTAGCGACTTCAAGAAGCGGTCTACCGACGGCGTTGGCGTGCCGGAATCACGGCTGGATGGCACGATGCGTATCCGACCGTCCCTAATTTCGATGTCTTTGTTCTGGGGTGTGATGTAAATCTTGTTGGGAAGGGGAGCGACATCATCTTCAGCGCTGAGCACCTCCAGCGAGGTTTCACGGCCGATAATCTCCGGAAGCATGCTGCGGTGATGCGGCGATAGGTGTTGTGCAACTATGTAAGTGACCGACAGCTTGTCAGGCAGTTGCCGAGCAAACGCGCGCAGGGCTTCCAGTCCGCCCGCTGACGCCCCAAGACCAACCCAAAAATGAGCCGTTTGCTCCTCTGTCTGTGCCTCTTTCTCATCGCTGGAGATTAGTTCGTCCGCCACATTGCCCCCGGTGTGAGATGGTGGGCAAAGGTGGCAGATGAGAAAGAGAAATCAAGCGGGAAAAAAATTGTCCCGAGGGCGGTCCGGAGCCGTAACGGTAAACAGCCGAGCGTTAGCAGACGCGATGTCCGCCCTGTGGAAATATCTGGCCATCTGAGCGCATTTGCTAAGAGGTAAATCGTCTGACAGGGCGCGATCCATGCTGACGGCCGCGACAGGCCGATCACCCGAGATGTCCTGCACTCCGACGTGGCCAGCTTCGTGCGTGTATGAGGGACGGCCTGACGGACTTCCTGTGTGGTCAGGCCTTGGGCTTTAGCTGGTTGAGGCTTCCCTTGAGAATGAGCTTGCCCAGTCCGAGCTCCGCGACGATCGTCTTCAGTCGTACGTTCTCTTTGTCCAAGCTCTTCATCTTTGACAGCTGAGACCGCCCCATGCCGCCAAACGTCCTGCTGCCAGTTGTAAGACGTCGCGTCACTAATCCCGATATTTCGGCACGCTATCGTTTCTCAACGAAGCAACCCTTTGCCAACACAGATCAACGGCGTTACCTAGCGATTGATTATAGACGACGACGCATGGGGTGGCCGTGGACGTTTTTGCTGATTTCGGCCTGCGTGTTGTCGCCCAGTTCCAATCGCCGACCCTGGCTTTCCTGATCGGTGGTGTGCTTCTAGCCGCCTCTGGCTCGAAACTCGTTATCCCCGACGCGATCTACAAGTTTGCGGTCTTCATGCTGCTGATGCGGATCGGCCTCAATGGAGGCATGGAGATCCGGGAGGCGGACCTCGCCGACATGATCCTGCCGGCGCTTGCGGCCACAGTCGTAGGGGGTGGAACGGTCTTGCTCGGGCTGGTGACGCTTGCCCGGTTGCCAGGCATTCGCCGCGACGATGCGATTGCCACTGCTGGGCTCTTCGGCGCGGTCAGCGCCTCGACCCTGGGCGCCGCCATGGTGCTGTTGGAGCAGGACGGGATTGTCTACGAGGCGTGGGTTCCAGCCCTCTACCCGTTCATGGACATTCCGGCCCTCGTTCTCGCGATCGTGCTGGCGCGGCTGCATACTGAGAAGCAAGGCAAATCGAAGGGCAAGCGGCTCACCGTTTGGTCGATTGTCAAAGACAGCCTTCAGGGCTCTGCCCTGTCCGCACTGATCCTGGGCCTCCTTCTTGGCCTTTTGACAAACCCTGGGCGCGTGTTCGACACCTTCTACGATCCGCTTTTTCGCGGGCTCCTATCCGTGCTGATGCTCATCATGGGTATGGAAGCGTGGCAGCGCCTCAACGAGTTGCGGCGCGTTGCCCAGTGGTACGCGGTCTACGCTGCGGTGATGCCTCTGGTGCACGGATTGATCGCCTTTGGATTGGGTTACGCCATCCATTTGGTGACAGGGTTCAGCCCCGGTGGGGTCATCCTGCTGGCTGTTTTGGCGAGCTCATCGTCCGACATTTCAGGACCCCCAACCTTGCGTGCGGGTATCCCAAGCGCGAATCCCTCTAGCTATATCGGATCATCGACGAGCGTTGGAACACCAATCGCTATCGGTGTCGGTATTCCGTTCTTTATTGCGCTGGCCGAGGTTGTCTTCTGACCTTCCGGATACGCAGCGCATACCGATCATCAGACCTTGAACTTTGCCGGGCGCAGGATCTCAACGGGCTCGACATAAGTGATGCCGGAGTAGTTATCGAAATAGGCCTCAGCGATTGCCTCGGTGATGCGCTCAGCAACCTCGTGATCGGGTACAATGGCTTCTATTTTGACGTTCTCAAGGACCCCTGCCACCTGGGGTGAGCGATCTATGCGTCGCTTGCCACGACTGCCTTTGCCGCCGGCGGTTGTGTAGGTGTAGCCGGTCGCCTGGTGTTCCTCGAGCAACTCGGCGATCCCGTCGAGGATCGAGCGTTCGGTTATAACGACGATCTTGGTAGCAGCATACATGGCCTTGGCTCGAAGCGAGTGATCAGAAGGTGAGGCGGACACGTGTCGCGCCAACTTGTTTGGTCAAAACAAACGCACATCAAACAGTCTTACGGCGCAACGCATCACAAATCCAATGCCCCGAAAAGCTGTATGGGAGGCAGCGCCCAGCAAAGGCCCCGCGGATCGGTCCCACCCCTGTTCGTCCACTGAGCCGTCCCACGGTGCGGACCTGGCGTTGTTTTTTGCTTCAGTCCGGGTAAGCATGGGCATCGTGTTCATCCGTGATGTCTAGCGTTCATGGTCGACGTCTTTATCTCCTATAAGCGCGAAGAGCGCCCGAAAGCGAAGGCGATTGCCGAAGCGCTCGTGGCGTACGGCTTCACAGTATGGTGGGACATCGAGCTGATGCCAGGCGATCGCTTTGCGCTCGAGATCGAGCAGGTTATCGCAGAAGCGAAGTCGGTCGTGGTCTTGTGGTCGGAAGCATCCGTGAAGTCGCCCTATGTTCGGGCGGAAGCGCATGATGCGAACGGGCGGAATATCATCATTCCCGTGCTTCTTGAGGACGTCCAGCAGCCGTTGTTCATGCGGACGGTGCAAGCCTGCGACTTGATCGAGTGGGATGGCCGGCAGGGTTCGGCGATGCTTGAGCCGCTGCTGCGCAGCGTTTCGCGGATTACCGGCAAGGCGCTCAAGGAGCCCGCTGAGATCTCTTCGTCAGATGTCGACCATGGGCTGAGAGCCTATCAGGCTGAGGCGGATTTCTGGCAGGCAGTGTCCACTGCCGAGCCGCAGTCGGCTGATGAATACCGTGCCTATCTCGCCCGCTTTGGATCGGACGCGCAGTTCAAGGAGCTCGCTGAAAGCCGGATCAAGCGCCTTGAAGCCGGCGAGGCGATCCGGCGGGAGCCGCCCAAACTGCCACCCGCACCGGCGGACCCCGAACCGCACGATCCATCAAATGGCGAGACGGCTGGAACGGTCGCGGGCCCGATGTCACGGGCGGCCAACGCGTATCTCGACCACATGCAGAACAACATCAACACGCTGCGTACGTTCACCAAACCGGCGAAGGAACTGACGACGCAGCAGCGTCAAAAGCGCTGGGTTTGGGCTTTGATTATCGGCTTCATCGTCCTGATCGTTGCTACAGAACCGATCTGGCTCGGTTGGTAGGATCCGCGACGCTCAAGGCGATCGATTGATGTCATTCTAATAGGCGGCAAGCGCCGCTCTCGCTTCGGCGCCGAACGCGATCAATCGCTTTGAGCCTGGCGGGTGCGCTCGTCGCTTTTGGCGATCGCGCGCACGGTTAGCCAAGCCCATAGCGGGCTGAGCAGCGCCAGCAGCATGCCGACAAGCGCGAGGTTTCTCTTGATCAGGTTGCCGCCGTCTCCGCCGAACTCAAGGTTCGCCCACCAAAGAGCAAAACCGAAGGCCGCGAACACTATGCTGAAGCCAATGATGGCTAGCGCTTTCATCCGATTTGCCCGTTCTCAAGCGTCGGCACGAGACAGGCTGGATAGCAAAAAGCCCGGCACCTTACGATGCCGGGCTTTCAGATGTCGCGCAGAAGGTTAAGGCGTTGGCCGGAACCCTACTGCCAGGACTGGATCAGCTCGTCATAGCTGACCGTCATCGGCTCTTCTTCCTCAGTGTCGAGCCTTGCCTTCGGAGCGCCAGGCTGATCGAGCCAGAAGCTGGCGTCCATCTCTTCGTTGAGGACCGGGCCAAGCTCACCCTGAACACCGGAACGCTCAAGGCGCTCAAGCACACGCTCTTGCTCGGTGCACAGATTGTCGAGCGCTTCCTGCGCGGACAAAGCGCCGGAGGACGCGTCCCCAATGTTCTGCCACCACAACTGCGCGAGACGCGGATAGTCCGGCACGTTGGTTCCCGTCGGCGACCATTGCAGGCGTGCCGGCGAGCGGTAGAACTCGACGAGACCACCCAGAAGCGGTGCCCGCTCTGTGAAGCTCTCATGGTTGATCGACGATTCACGGATGAACGTCAGGCCGGTGTGAGACTTCTGCAGGTCGACCGTCATGGAGGTGACGAACTGTGCGTACAGCCACGCGGCCTGCGCACGGTCCACGGGGGTTGACTGCATCAACGTCCAGGAGCCGGCGTCTTGGTAACCGATCTTCATGCCGTCTTCCCAGTAAACGCCGTGCGGGCTGGGAGCCATGCGCCAGCGCGGCGAGCCATCTTCATTCAGGACTGCAGCCGCACCTTCACCGACCATATCGGCGGTAAAGGCGGTGTACCAGAACATCTGTTGGGCGATCCCGCCTTGCGAGGGGATGGGACCAGCTTCTGAGAAGTTCATGCCCGGCGCGGAGGGCGGGGCGTACTCGTTGAGCCATTTGGTGTACTTCTCAATCGCGTACACGGCGGCTGGGCCATTGGTGGCGCCGCCCCGGGCGACGCATGAGCCAACGGGCTGGGATGCGTCGTTGACGCGAATGCCCCACTCATCGACGGGCAGACCGTTCGGCTCACCCACATCGCCCATACCCGCCATGGACATCCACGCGTCCGTGAAGCGCCAGCCGAGCGACGGGTCGCGGCGACCATAATCCATGTGGCCATAGACTTCGCCGTCAACGCCCATATGGCTGAGGTCACGTCCGGTGAAGAATTCGGCGATCTGCTCGTAGGCTGTCCAGTTCACCGGAACGCCGAGCGGATAGCCATATTCGGCTTCGAAGTCCGCCATGTTCTTCTCGTCGGTGAACCAATCATAACGGAACCAATAGAGGTTCGCGAACTGCTGGTCGGGCAGCTGATAGAGCTTACCGTCAGGGCCGGTGGTGAAATCGAGCCCGATGAAGTCATCGAGGTTGAGGTTGGGGTTGGTAACGTCCGCCCCTTCGCCGGCCATCCAATCGGTCAGGTTGCGCACCTGCTGATAACGCCAGTGGGTGCCGATCAGGTCGGAATCATTGATGTAGGCGTCGTAGATGTTCTCGCCGGTCTGCATCTGTGTCTGCAGACGCTCGACCACATCACCCTCGCCAATCAGATCGTGGGTGACCTGAATGCCGGTGATGGCCGAAAAGGCGGGCGCCAGCACGTTGGCTTCGTATTCGTGCGTCGTGATCGTTTCGGAAACGACTTGGATTTCCATGCCAGCATAGGGCGTGGCGGCGTCGATGAACCATTGCATCTCCGCTTCCTGCTCCTCGCGGCTGAGTACCGAGCGCTCGATTTCAGCGTCAAGGAATGCGCGTGCTGCGTCCATGTCTGCGAACGCTGGCACCGCTGGGAGCGCCATACCGGCGGCCAGCGCAACCATCGAGCTTGTTCTAAGAATAGTCTTCATAGGTTTCTTCCCTCCCGGGGATTGCCTCTTGTTGTCGTTACGATGGCAATGTTGATCGCCATCGGGGGTGATGAAGGCCTCAGACCCAGCGGAAAACCGCTGCGGCGTAGACGAGGCAGACCAGCAGCGCATAGGGCTGCGGCCCGACCTCGAGGCCCAGCCAGGCCAAATTGATGAAGGCTGAGCCCAAGAGCGTGATGAACAGACGGTCGCCACGCGTGGTTTCGATCCGAAGAACCCCGACGCGCGGGGTCTCCGGGAAGCGAATGGCAAGGATGGTGAAGATGATGAGAAGCGATGCAATGACGCCGAAGAAAATCGCCGTTTCGCGCGTCCATGCCATCCAGGAAAGATCCATCCTTCAGTGCCTCCCTGTCAAAACATGTCGCATGGTGCGGTGGGAAACCACCCGTCGATATCGTTGGCCCTGCCATTGATGGTCGCGGCATCCGCGCGGCACCATCCGTTCTGACAGTTGTGTGTGTTGATGAACAGCACGTCACCACTTCGCACCCGTGCAACTTCTGCATGCTGGGTGCTGGGGCCAGAGCGAACCGACAGAAACGCGTCGCTGCCCCCGTCCAGGTGAGTCACGAGGCACCCACCACGGTGCGAATGACCGGGGTGAGCGATGGCAAAAGATGTGCCGGTGAAAAGCAAGGTCATTGCGACAGATAGGGTTGTCGAGTTGCGGGTAGGTTTCGCCGATGAGAAAGCCATTGTTCAGGTCTTTCCTACGGGTACATTTCGCACCAGCCGGTGTGAAACCAGCCGGTGAGTTTGACGCGTTGGTCGTTCACAGAGCCGCCTTCGGCGTAGCACCAGTCGCCTTGACACCTGCGTGTATCGATGAAGAGCGCGTCGCCATTGTGGACGCGCGCGATTTCTTGATGCTGTGTCCCAGGACCGCGACGGATCGAAAGGAAGCCCTCGCCGCTGGGGTTGAGGTGGGTCACCAAACAACCGGCCTCAAACTCTGCGGCTTGCTGCGCCACCGCTTGGTGCCCCAAGCCTATGCAGATGAGAGCAGTCGTCACGACGATCTTGGCGTTTGTCCGCATCACACCCTCCCCAGGGCAAAGCCCTTGGCGATGTAGTTGCGGACGAAATAGATCACGAGCGCGCCGGGCACGATGGTGAGGACGCCGGCTGCAGCGAGCACGCCCCAATCAATCCCTGACGCCCCGATGGTGCGGGTCATGGTGGCGGCGATGGGTTTGGCCTCGGTGGCGGTCAGCGTGCGCGATAGAAGCAGTTCTACCCAGGAGAACATGAAGCAAAAGAACGCCGCGACGCCGATACCCGACGCGATCAGCGGCATGAAGATTTTGACGAAGAATTTAGGGAACGAGTAGCCATCGATGTAGGCCGTTTCGTCGATCTCTTTCGGGACCCCCCGCATGAACCCTTCAAGGATCCACACCGCGAGCGGCACGTTGAACAGCGTGTGGGCGAGGGCGACCGCGATGTGGGTGTCGAACAGGCCAACCGAGCCATAAAGCTGGAAGAAGGGCAGGGCGAACACCGCCGGCGGGGCCATCCGGTTCGTCAGAAGCCAGAAGAACAGGTGCTTGTCGCCGAGAAAATTGTAGCGGCTGAATGCGTAGGCAGCCGGTAGCGCAACGGCGAGCGAGATGATCGTGTTCAGCGACACGTAGATCATCGAGTTGATATAGCCCGAATACCAGGCCGGATCGGTCAGGATCGTGACGTAGTTTTCGAACGTCAGGTTCTGCGGAAAAATGGTCAGTCCGCCAAGGATTTCCGCGTTGGTCTTGAGGCTCATATTGATGAGCCAATAGATCGGTAGGAACAGGAACAGCAGATAAAGACCCATCACGATGGCCTTGCGGTTGATCCGCAAGCCCGTCCCGCTGGCTTTGGTTTTGGTTGCCGATGTGGTGGCAGGCGCGCCCGAGGTGGTGACAGCCATTAGCGCTGGTCCTCCCGGTCGAGATTGGTCATCACAGTGAAAAACACCCAGGAGATCAGAAGGATCACCAGGAAGTACATGATCGAATAGGCGGCCGCTGGCCCGAGATCGAGCTGGCCAAGCGCGATCTTGACCAGGTCAATGGACAGGAAGTTGGTCGACGAACCGGGCCCGCCGCCTGTAACGACGAACGGTTCGGTGTAGATCATGAAACTGTCCATGAAGCGCAGCAGAATGGCGATCATGAGAACGCCCTTGATCTTGGGAAGCTCAATGTAGCGAAAGACGCTCCAGCGGCTCGCCTGATCGATTTTTGCGGCCTGGTAGTAGGCGTCGGGAATAGACTGCAGGCCTGCATAGGCCAGCAGGGCCACCAGCGATGTCCAGTGCCATACATCCATCACGACGAGGGTTACCCAAGCATCCACCGCGTCTTGGGTGTAGTTGTAGTCGATGCCGATGCTGGCGAGCGTGTAGCCCAGAAGGCCGATGTCGACGCGCCCGAAGATCTGCCAGATCGTTCCGACAACGTTCCACGGAATCAGCAGCGGCAGGCTCATCAAGACAAGGCAAAACGAGACCCAAAAGCCTTTCTTTGGCATGTTGAGCGCGATGTAGACGCCCAGCGGTATCTGGATGGCGAGGATGATCGCCGAGAAGGCCAGCTGGCGCCAGAACGACGCCCACATACGCTCCGATTGAAGCGTCTCGCGGAACCAGTCGAGGCCAGCAGGGAAAAACACATTGTTTCCGAAGGTGTCCTGGACGGAGTAGTTGACCACCGTCATCAGCGGAATGATCGCCGAGAAGGCAACCAGGACCAGCACCGGCAGGACGAGGAACCAGGCCTTTTGGTTGTCGGTCTTGTTCATCAGGCTGCCTCTTCGCGCACTGTCTCGAGCGGTGCGACACGCCAGTCATCGGCATAGACGTTAATCTTGGCCCGGTCGAAACTTACTCCGACGTCGCCAGATGGCACCGGCCGCTCTTCGCCGATGACGGCATTCAAGGCGTTGTCGCCGATCCTCAGCCGAACAATTTTGTGGCGACCGACATCCTCCACCCGCGTCACATGCCCGGCCAAACCCTCACCTGCTGGGCCGATCTGTACATACTCCGGCCGAATGCCGATCTGCACGGCCCCCGAAACAGGTCCGTAGGCATGACCAAGCGCAACGTCGCCAACCGGCAAGCGGGCGGATGCTCCTTCGACATGAGCGCCGAGCAAGTTCATGCCCGGCGAGCCGATAAAGTAGCCCACGAACGTGTGACCGGGCGTCTCAAACAACTCTTCGGGTGTCCCGATCTGCACGACGCGCCCATCATACATCACCACGACCTTGTCGGCGAAGGTCAGCGCTTCGGTCTGATCGTGGGTCACGTAGATCATGGTGTGACCGAATTCGTGGTGCAATGACTTGAGCTGCGTGCGCAGTTCCCATTTCAGATGCGGGTCGATCACCGTTAGCGGTTCATCGAACAAAAGCGCATTCACATCTTCCCGAACCATGCCTCGGCCAAGGGAAATCTTCTGCTTGGCGTCGGCGGTCAGGCCGCGCGCCTTATGGTTCAGTTCGTCTTCCATGCCGATCATCTTGGCAATCGTCTGAACGCGGCTCGCGATATAGGCCGCCTCAGCGCCGCGATTGCGCAAAGGAAATGCCAGGTTGTCGCGAACGGTCATGGTGTCGTAGACGACTGGAAACTGAAACACCTGGGCGATGTTGCGTGCTGCCGTTGGCGCGTCGGTAACGTCCGTGTCACCGAAGAAGATCTTGCCGCGGCTCGGTGTCAGAAGCCCTGAAATGATGTTCAGAAGCGTGGTCTTGCCGCAACCGGATGATCCTAGGAGCGCATACGCTTCGCCGTCGGCCCAGGTGTGGTTGATCTCTTTGAGCGCGTAATCGGCTTCCGCCTGAGGCGCGGGCAAGTAGGAATGCGCAAGGTTGTCAAAGGTGATCTGCGCCATGGATCAGGCCGCCTCGGCCGGCGGAGTTTGCGCGTAGGGTGCGGGCGCGACCAGCGCGCCGCCTTCAGAGAAGATATAGGCGTGCTGGGTGTCGAGGTAGACCGGCAGCTTCATGCCGAGCTCCAGCTCATGGACACCATGCAACAGACCGACCCAGGGCTCGCCATGATGGTCCAGATGCACGAAGGTTTCCGATCCGGTGATCTCGGTTACCGACAGGGTGGTCTCAAACTCCATCGCGTCCTCCACGTGCCGGTGCAGTTCAACATGGTTTGGCCTGAAACCAGCAAGGTAGTTACCATCGTCCACCTCGCGCAGCTGGTTGATGGCAGGCGCGGAGTTGCCATCGCCAAAATGCAGCTTCCCGCCCGCCTTGGTCACTTTAAGAAAGTTCATTGGCGGGTCTGAGAAGACCCGGGCAGTGGTCGCTGTTTGCGGATTGCGGTAGACCTCTGGCGTTGGTCCAAACTGCGTGACCTTGCCCTCCCAGAGCGTTGCCGTGTTCCCGCCTAAAAGGAGCGCTTCTTCCGGCTCCGTGGTGGCGTAGACAAAAATCGCGCCAGAGCGCTCAAAAATCTTAGGGATCTCCACGCGGAGTTCCTCGCGCAGTTTGTAATCGAGGTTTGCCAGCGGCTCGTCGAGCAGCACAAGGCCGGCGTTCTTGACCAGTGCGCGCGCCAGAGCACAGCGTTGCTGTTGCCCGCCGGACAGTTCAAGCGGTTTGCGCGCGAGCATGGGCGTGAGCTTCATCAGTTCCGCCACTTCCTCGACCTGCTGACGGATCTCGGCGGCAGCCAGGTTCCGCAGCTTGAGCGGCGAAGCGATGTTATCGAAGACGGTCATCGACGGGTAGTTGATGAACTGCTGGTAGACCATCGCAACGCCACGGTCCTGTACACGCACACCTGTAACGTCGTCGCCTTGCCACAAGACCTTGCCGGTGTTTGGCGTATCGAGGCCCGCCATGAGGCGCATGAGGGTTGTTTTGCCCGCAAGCGTCGGACCCAGCAGAACGTTCATCGTGCCAGGTGCAAGCTCCAGATCGGTCGGATGAATGTGCGGCTGCCCCGCAACGGATTTGGATACCCCTTCGAGCACCAATGCCATACGCACCCTCCAAGCGGCGTTGTCCCCGCCGTTATCGCCTCAGAGCGAACGTTGCTCCGATGCATGTCCGCTTATGCGGATCGCTTCGCCTTTATATAATCAGTGGGATTGGGCAGATGGCTAGCCCCTCGGGTCGAGATCAGACCGTTCGTCAGTCCAAACAACAGGCCGCTGGCGTTTAACCGGCTGATCTACCAAGGAAAAATCAGCAGTATGATTGCTGAACATTTTTTGGGCAGCAGTCTCATGGATCGGCTTGAAGTGCTTGGAGCTGTTGCCCGGGAATCAGCCCGCAGCAGCGACAGCCGTTGTTTGAAAATCATCTGCCCGGTTGTGCGCCGGTCCTTCCAGTGGCGCGTTGATGTTGGCACGCCCGAACGCGTCGCCAATACCGATTAACAAGGGGCCATCACCGTGGGTTTCAGCAACGAGTTCAGGCAGTTTTTTAAGCTGCCCGCAAACGATCTGTTCGTCTGGACGGCTCACTGACCGCGCGACAAGAACGGGCCGGCTGCCGTCTCCCCCATGGGCGAGCAGGGCGGAGGTCAAATCTGGCGCAGTGCGGCCACCCATATAAATGATGTGGCTCGTACCCGGTTTTGCCATCGCAGCAAGGTCAAGCGTTGTGGGCAACGCGCCCTTCTTCGAATGCCCCGTTACGAAACTCACAGCTTGCGCGTGGTCGCGATGGGTCAAGGAGACGCCAGCTTGGCTTGCAAGCGCACTTGCCGATGTGATTCCAGGTACGATGCTGACTGGGATGTCATGAGCCCTCAAGGCGTCGATCTCTTCGCCTGCACGTCCGAAGACCATGGGGTCGCCGGACTTCAATCGGACAACATGTTTACCTTGACCGGCGAGCTTGATCATCAAAGCGTTGATGTCGTCCTGTTTGCAGCTGTCGCGCCCGCCGCGCTTTCCAACCATCATGCGTTTGGCTTCCCGGCGCGCCAGTTCAAGAATGGCGTCTGATACCAGATCGTCAAAAAGGATCACGTCGGCTGCCTGCAGTGCCCGAATAGCTTTCATCGTCAAAAGCTCGGGGTCGCCGGGCCCTGCGCCAACCAAGGTTACGCGGCCTGATGTTTTTCCCGGCTGGTGGATCGATCGGTAGAGGTCATCCGATGCAGTTTCGGGCGGACGCTCGCCGGAAAACGCCCGATCGACAAACCGTTCCCAGAATGCCCGGCGCTCGGGACCCGGAGACAATCGTTCCATGACTGTTGCGCGGACCGCTTGGGCAGCCGCTGCCCAGCCCTTTAAGCCCTGTGGCAGCAACGTCTCGATCTTCCGGCGGATCGCCTGTCCCATGATGGGCGCCGCACCGGCGGTCGAGATGGAGATGACGGCCGGGGAGCGATTGACGATCGAACCGAACTGGAATTGGCAGAAGGCTGGCTTGTCTATGATGTTGATCGGGACGCCGGCGCCGCGCGCCGCGCACACCAGTGCACGCGCTTCGTCATCGGTTTCAGCGTCAGCAATGATGCAGGAGGCCGGAGCGAGGCAGTCCAGACCCCAAGGGCGCTTATGGTGGGTCAGTGTCCCTGACGACGCACCATTGCGCAGCAAATCGGCCATCTCGTCGTCAATCGTGGTCGCATAGATGTCCACACGCGCGCCAGCGGATGCGAGAAGTTCCGCTTTCCATGCCGCCGCTTCGCTTCCGCCGATAAGGACGGCACGTTTGTTTTGGAGGTTCAGGAACACCGGCAGCACGGAGAGTGGATCCATGCGGGTGGGTGCAGCATTGGACGGCTTGCGGCGCGAAAATGTGGCGGTCCTCATTCGGCGGACTCCAGCAAGGCGGGGGGCGCTGTGCCCGCGCGCTCGAGAAGGCCTGAGATTTCGGACCGGCAGGAGCCGCAATTGGTGCCGGCCTTGCAGCGCGTGCCAACCTCTTCGACGGTACTGGCTCCACCTGCAATTGCAGTGTTGATGGTGTTGCGTCCGACCGAGAAGCAGGAACAAACAATAGGTCCATGATCGGCCTGGCTAGCCGCAGGGCGACCGGCGAGCAGCGCCAATCGGCTGCGGGCGTCACCTAGCGGTTCGGTCAGCATGCCGATTGCCCAGCGCCTGGATACGGCTACCGGTTCACGGGCGATGAAGACGGCAGCGCTTAGTTTTCGCCCTTGATGGGAGACGAACCGGGCGCTGCCCGCGACGCGGTCTTCATAGCCAAGATCAGGTTTCCCGCCGATCAGCTCGCTTGCAATGGCTGCGAGGCTTTCAGAAGGTTCGGTGTCGGCGAATTCCAGCGCAAAGCCGCCTTCACATGTTGCAATCGACCAGTAGGCAAAAGGCAGGGTCGACGGGCGCTCAGCCAGAACGGCGAAGCCGTGCCAGGCCATCCCCGCCGGTTTCACCCTCACGCGGGAAAACTTCAAAGCCGGTTGACCGGAAAACGGATCGGTTTCAGGTGCGACGAGGGCGTCGATGCGCCCGCCGTTTGACGTTTGTGCGTTCCAATGCATTGGAGCGAAGACGCTTCCAACCTGCTGATCATCGGTGACCAGCGCACGCAAGACTGCTGAACCATGCGGAGACGACAGGCGCACAAGAGAGGCTGGCGTGATGCCCAAACGCTTGGCGTCATGGGTGTGAAGTTCGCAGTATGGCTCGGCCATATGGCCGGACAATCGCGGGCTTCGTCCGGTCCGCGTCATGGTGTGCCAGTGGTCCCGAACGCGGCCGGTGTTCAATGTGAACGGGTACTTCGGCTCGTGCTTTTGTGCCGTCGTGTGCTTCGGGACGATGAAGCGGGCCTTGCCGTCAGGGTGATAGAAACCGCCTTGGGCAAAGAAGCGCTCCGTTCGTGCACCATCTGCGCGGAGCGGCCAGCGGACAGGGTTCAGGGCATCGTAAGCTGCCTTGGACAGTCCAGCGAGGCCGGATATGTCGAAGTCGCGGGTCAACGGTTTGCCTGCACCGGACAGGCGGGCATGTTCATCGAAGACTTCATGGGGCGATGCAAAGTCAAATCCATGTCCGAAGCCCATGGCATCTGCCACATCGCATATGATCCGCCAGTCGTGCCGCGCTTCACCAGGAAGCGGCAGAAACCCTTTCTGGCGGGAGATGACGCGCTCGGAGTTTGTGACCGTGCCGTCTTTCTCGGCCCAGGCGCTGGCTGGGAGCGCAACACCACCCGGCCGACGCGTGTGGCGCAGTGTATCCGTGCTCGAGACGACATCGGAGACCGCAAGAAATGGCACCTTTGCGAGCGCGTCATCGACACGGTCCGCGTCTGGCAGTGAAACGGCTGGGTTTGTCGCCATGACCCAAAGTGCCTTGATCCGGCCATCATGGATCGCCTCAAACAGATCGACGGCCTTAAGGCCCGGCTTATCGGCTATCGTCGGGCTGCCCCAAAAGGCCTGGACTGTTTGCCTGTGGTCGGGGTTGGCAAGCTCCATGTGGGCCGCGAGCATGTTGGCGAGGCCGCCAACCTCTCTGCCACCCATGGCGTTTGGTTGACCGGTGACCGAAAAGGGACCCATCCCAGGCTTGCCAATGCGACCGGTTAGAAGATGGGTATTGATGATGGAGCCAACCTTATCGGTGCCGCTCGTCGATTGATTGACGCCTTGCGAATAGACGGTGACCGTTTTCGTTGTCGACGTTACCCAATCGTAGAAGCGCGCCACCTCGGAAGGCCGAAGCCTGCAGGTCTCCGACACGCGCTCGATGGTCCAGCTCTGTGCATCGGACAGAGCTTCATCAATGCCGACGGTGTGCGCATCGACATAGTGCTCGTGTGCAACCGAAACGCGCGCAAGGTGCCGCAAAAGACCGGTAAACAGAGCGACGTCGGTGTCTGGTGCCAATGGTAGGTGGAGATCTGCGATAGCGCAGGTGGCGGTGCGGCGTGGATCGATGACCACCACGCGCATCGGGTTGGACCCGCCGGCGCGCTCCTTCTTCGCGGCGGCGATGCGCTGGTAGAGGACCGGGTGGCACCAGGCGAGGTTGGAGCCAGTCAGGACTACCAGATCGGCAAGCTCGAGATCCTCATAGGTGCCGGGAACGGTATCGGCACCGAAGGCACGCTTGTGGCCAGCAACGGAGGAAGCCATGCACAGCCGCGAATTGGTATCGATGTTGGCCGAGCCGATAAAGCCTTTCATCAGCTTATTGGTAACGTAATAATCCTCGGTCAGAAGCTGGCCCGAAACATAGAATGCAACAGACTCGGGTCCGTGCTCGGCAATCGCGTTCGTGAATGCGTCGGCAACGGTGTTGATCGCATCGGTCCAGCTTGACCGGGTCCCTGCGATCTCCGGGTACAGCAGCCGGTCTTCGAGCCCGATGGTCTCGGCAAGCTGGGTTCCCTTGGAGCACAGGCGGCCGAAATTGGCAGGATGCGCCTTATCTCCGTTGACGGTCACACCAGCCGCTGACTGGGTTGCTTGTATGCCGCAACCCACCCCGCAATAAGGGCAGGTGGTGCGTATCGTTTTGGCAGGCCCGGCATCCATCGGGGTTACCCGTCCGCCACCGCAGCAAGCGTTGCGGGTTCAAGGCCCAGTTCGATCACGTCGCCATCGGTGACGCGGATCGGTAGTGTCTCGACCGACCCTTCATCTGCGCCTTGCGCCTGACCGGTTTCGAGGTCGATGACCCAGTTATGCAGCGGGCAGGTAACCGATCGCCCATGAACGATGCCCTGGGTCAGGGGGCCGCCCTTGTGAGGGCAATGATCTTCGATCGCAAAAACCGTGTCGCTGGCGGTGCGAAAAATACCAATCTTGCCCAACGGCGTGACCACGCAGCGGGCACCGCGTACCGGAATGTCTGATAGGTTACCGATTGCGATCCATTGAACCGATGAGACGTGAACGTTCATTGCGCTGCCTCCAGAAGTGTAAGGTCCGCCATCGGTCTGTACTCGGCGAAGATGTCCGCCTGAGGCTCGGCATCGACCCGTTCCTTCCATGGATCGACCTGCGCGAACCGCTGCGAGAAGACGAAGCGATCGTAATAGGCTTTCCGCTTGTCCGGATCGTCCATAATCTGGCGGCGCACCTCGTCATAGCCGATGCGTTTGGCCCATTTGTAGATCCGCTCAAGATAGTGGCCCTGTTCACGGTACATCTGCGTGACCGCAACAATATGTTCGAGGGCTTCGTCTTCGGTTTTGACGAGTCCCAGAACCTCGGTACCCTTAATGTCGAGGCCTGCCGCCCCCGCGAAGTGGATTTCATAGCCGGAGTCGACGCAGACCACCCCAACATCCTTGCAAGTGGCTTCCGCGCAATTTCGGGGGCAGCCTGAGACCGCCATCTTGACCTTCGCCGGCGTCCAGGAACCCCACATGAATTTCTCGATACGGACGCCCAGACCCGTGGAATCCTGCGTGCCGAAGCGACACCAGTCGGTGCCCACACAGGTCTTTACGGTGCGCAGGCCCTTGGCGTAGGCGTGCCCGGAAACGAAGCCAGCCTTGCCCAGATCGGACCAGACTGCCGGGAGGTCTTCCTTCTTGATGCCCAGCATGTCGATGCGCTGACCACCGGTCACCTTGACGGTCGGGATGTCGAACTTGTCGACCACATCGGCGATGGCGCGCAGCTCTTTGGAGGACGTCTGTCCCCCCCACATTCTGGGAACAACGGAATAGGTGCCGTCCTTCTGAATATTGGCGTGGGCCCGTTCGTTGATGAAGCGCGACTGGTAATCGTCGGCATACTCATCGGGCCAGTCGCACACGAGGTAGTAGTTGAGTGCAGGTCGGCATTTCGCGCAGCCGCAGGACGTCTTCCACTCCAGTTCCTGCATAACTGCGGGAATGGTTTTGAGACCTTTTGCCTTGATGAGGCGCCGGACATCAGCGTGGCCAAGATCGGTGCAGCCGCACATTGGTTGGACGGCTGCTGGGTTGTACGCGTCTCCCAGTGTGTGAGCCATCAGGCTTTCAACGAGACCCGTGCAGGTGCCGCACGATGCAGACGCCTTGGTGTGGGCGCGCACCTCATCGAGCGAAGTCAGGCCCTTGTCGGTGATGGCGCCAGTGATGGTGCCCTTGCAAACGCCGTTGCAGCCGCAGATTTCCGCATCATCTGGCAAGGCTGCAACGGCCGCCATAGGGTCCAGGGGTTCGCCCCCCTGATAGGCCTGACCGAATATAAGGGTTTCGCGCATCTCCGATATGTCGGTTGCGTCCTTCATCATCTGAAAGAACCATGCGCCGTCGGCAACTTCGCCATACAAAACGACGCCGATGATGGCATTGTCTTTGATAACAAGCCGCTTGTAGATGCCCGCTTGTGCATCGCGCAGAACAATCTCCTCGCGATCATCTCCCTCGGCAAAGTCACCGGCCGAAAACAGGTTGATGCCGGTAACCTTGAGCCTCGTTGCGGTATCGGAGTGTTTGTAGGGCTCTGTTATCTGCCCGGCGATATGCAGCCCGGCTACTCTGGCCTGATCGTAAAGCGGCGCGACGAGCCCGTAACACATCCCGCCAACCTCAGCGCATTCTCCGACCGAATAGATATCGGGGTCTGAGGTGCGCATGAGGCTATCGGTCAAGATACCGCGGTTGGTTTCAAGACCAGCTTCTTTTGCGAGGCTCGCATTCGGCCGTATACCGACAGCCATCACGACGAGTTCGCACGGAATAATCGTGCCGTTCTCCAGCTCGATCCCTTCCACAGCGCCGTCGCCAAGGATGCGTTTGGTGTTGGCACCGCAGTGGATCGCGATGCCCCGTCGCTCAAGCTCGCTTTGCAGGAGGTAACCCGCAGATGCGTCGAGTTGGCGTTCCATAAGCGTCGGCATGAGGTGTACCACCGACACGTCTATGCCGCGCATCTTTAACCCTGCGGCAGCTTCGAGCCCCAGGAGACCGCCGCCAATGACCACAGCTCTCGCACCCTTGTCGGCAGCGGCCAACATGGCGTCGACATCGTCGAGATCGCGGTAGGTGATGACGCCGGGCTGATCGTGGCCGGGCACAGGGATGATGAAGGGGTTGGAGCCGGTTGCAATGATCAGTTTGTCATAGCTGGCAGAAACACCTTTATTCGACGTGACCGTTTTGGTTGACCGGTCAAGCTTGGTTACCTTTTGTCCCTTGTGCAGAGTGACGCCGTGCTCGGCGTACCATTCATCGCCATGAATGATGATATCTTCATAAGCCTTCTCGCCCGAGAGGACGGGCGAAAGCATGATCCGATCGTAATTGACGCGCGGCTCGGCGTTGAAGATCGTGATGTCGAATGCATCGGCGGCGTGTTCGAGCACGTGCTCAAGCGCACGACCGGGCGCCATTCCGTTGCCGATGACAACAAGTCTTTGCTTGTTCATCGATCCTACTCCGCAGCCTGAAGCGTTTCGGCGTTCTTTTCAGCGGTTTTAGCAGACTTGGCTTTGATCGCTTCAAGAACGGCTGGGTCTGGGGTCGCACCGCCTTCATAGGCTTCGAGGAAGTCGAGAAGTTCCTGGCGGTAGCGGTAGTAGTCTGGATGCTCCAACAAAGCCTTGCGTGAGCGCGGACGCGGCAAGTCTACTTCCATGATGTTGCCGATGCGCGCGTTCGGCCCGTTGGTCATCATCACACATTTGTCGGCAAGCAGGATGGCCTCATCAACGTCGTGGGTCACGCAGATGGCGGTGACCTGCGTGCGCTTCCAGACGTCCATGAGGACTTCCTGCAGCTCCCATCGGGTCAGCGAATCCAGCATCCCAAAGGGCTCATCGAGCAGAAGGAGTTTTGGCGATAGAGCGAATGCCCGCGCAATGCCGACACGCTGCTTCATGCCGTTGGAGAGATCGGAGGCCATCTTCTTCATCGCGTCACCAAGGCCAACGCGAGAAAGATAGTATTCGCAGATGTCCCGGCGCTCGCTGTCGGATGCGTTCGGGTAGACCCGATCTACGCCTAGCGAGACGTTTTCGTAGGCTGTCATCCAAGGCATCAAGGATGGAGCCTGGAACACCACGGCACGATCCGGGCCGGCAACATCGATCTCCCGATTGTCAAGAACGATGCCACCGTCGGAGATCTCGTTCAGTCCGGCAACCATCGACAGAACGGTCGATTTCCCGCAGCCCGAGTGACCGATCAAGGTGATGAACTCACCCTTATCGATACGCGTCTCAAATCCGTCGACAACTGTCAGCGGGCCCTTCGGCGTCGGGTAAATCTTTTTGAGGTTGACGAACTCGAGGTACTTTTTGTCGGTGCTTGATTGCGCCGCGTCCGTGTATGCTTTGGGCAGTTCAGGGTCCGTTCCGGACAGCTTTTTGCCTTTAAATAGATCGATCGGGACAATGTCGGGTAGTTTGATGTCTGCATCGACCGCAGCACCGCGCTCCGCGCCGACTTCGAGCAGGTAGTTTGTGACCTCCGCACGCAAATGGATCGCGCGCTCGTCCGAGTTCATCGCGACCCTGTCCCGCGGACGGGGGATGTCGACTTTGAACTCGGGGCCGAACGTGGCACCCGGTCCCGGGTTAAGGGGTATGATGCGATCGGCCAAAAGCACGGCTTCATCGACGTCATTGGTGATGAGAATGACGGTTTTCTGGTCGTTCTCCCAGATCGCTTCGATCTCATCCTGCAGCTTGGCGCGCGTTAGTGCGTCAAGCGCGGAAAGCGGCTCATCGAGTAGCAGCATATCCGGGCTCATGGCCAAGGCGCGGGCCACTGCCACGCGCTGACGCATCCCGCCCGACAATTCTGCCGGTCGGCGGTCCACCGCGTGGGACAGGCCAACCATATCGATGGCGTCCGACACGCGGATCGCCCGGGTCTTGGTGTCCTCGTCCTTGAAGACCTCATCGACGGCCAGTGCAATGTTGCCCTCGACCGTGAGCCAAGGCATCAGGGAGTAGTTCTGGAACACCACGCCGCGATCGGGGGACGGCCCGGTAATCGGAGCGCCCTTGAGCGTGATCTCACCGCTATCGGCCTGGACAAGACCTGCGATCAGCGAGATCAGTGTGGTCTTGCCGGAGCCGGAGAAGCCAACGATGGCAACGAATTCCCGCTCCTCAACTTCCAGGTTGATGTCCCTGAGGACCTCTGTGGTCTCCGCCGCCGTGCGGTAGGTCTTGGAGACGTTCTTGAGACTGAGAAAACTCATTTTCTTTATCCCTGTCTGCCGAAACTAGCGTTGGCTGGAGAAGGTGAAGGCGGCCTGAAGGGCATACATCACACGGTCCAGAAGGAAGCCGATGATGCCGATGGTGAGGACCGCGACGATGATCTTTGCGAGGGAGGAGGAGGACCCGTTCTGGAACTCATCCCAGACGAATTTGCCCAGGCCAGGGTTCTGCGAGAGCATCTCGGCGGCAATCAGCACCATCCAGCCCACACCAAGTGACAGGCGCAGACCGGTGAATATGAGCGGCAGGGCGGACGGCAGAACCAGTTTGGTGACGGTTTTCCACGTCGGTAGCTGGAGCACGCGACCAACATTCATCAGGTCCTTATCGACCGAGGAAACGCCTAGGGCGGTGTTGATGAGTGTCGGCCAGAGCGAGCACAACGTCACGGTGATGGCGGAGATCACCAGTGACTTTGGAAGCGGCTCAACGACATTGATGTAGGTTGCGGAGACCACCATGGTTACGATCGGCAACCAAGCCAGCGGTGAGACTGGTTTGAAAATCTGAATAAGCGGGTTGATCGCGCCATTGACGGTACGCGATAGGCCAGACGCGATCCCCAACGGCACCGCGATCACCGTTGCTAAGAGGAAGCCTACGGTAACGGTCCACAGGGAGGTAAAAATCTGGTCATAGTACGTGGCTTGGCCGGTGTACTGCCGCTCGCGGACACGGTCCTCGCGACCGGCCGCGATCAGCTCGGCATTGCGTGCTTCCTGGCGCTCGTAAAAGGCTGCCGCGCGCTCTTTCTGGGCCAGATAGCTCTCGTGCAGCCCGACCGCCTCGTCCCAGACCTGCGCAGGACCGGGGATGGCGCCAAGTGAGGTCTGGACCTGCGGCGCAAGGGTGGCCCAGGCGGCAAGGAACAAGCCGATGCCGATAAGTGGCACAACCAGCAGCTGCCAAAGCTCGCGCATCTGATATTTGGGGCTGTCACCAGCGGCGATCTTGAGGATCGGCACAAGCCAGCCAAGACCAAGAATATTGAGATAGCCACCGGCTTTGGTGATGGCAGCGAAGCGAGCCTCTTTTTTGGCCTCGCGGACCGCCGCATCATCTGTTGCAGCGTCAAATTCTGAAGCGGTGGTCATGGTCTCACGTCCTCGGGAAGGGAAAGGGGGAGTGGCGGGATTTGGATCAAAGTGTGTGGAGCGCGAACGGGGCCGCGCCCCACCGAAGAAAGGTGCCGTGATCAGTTCGTCACAACATCTGCGCCAACCACGCGCTCGTCGTCGCGCAAGCCGATGGGCAGAGCTTCGAGATAAGCGTTGGGCTGGCGTCCGTCGTAGGTGATGCCGTCGATGAACTCGTCCGTCGGCTCACGGTAACCGTCCGTGTCCCAAGGGAAGTCCTCTTCAGAGACGAGACCCTCATCGACCAACATACGGGCGGCTTCGAGATAGATGTCTGGACGGTAGACCGACCGAGCAACCTCATCATACCAGCTGTCCGGCATTTGTTCGGCGATCTGACCCCAACGACGCATTTGCGTGAGGTACCAGACGGCATCCGAATAGTAGGGGTAGGTCGCGTAGTACCGGAAGAAGACGTTGAAGTCCGGGATTTCCCGAACATCGCCTTTTTCGAACTCGAAGGTGCCGGTCATGGAGGCCGCGATCACTTCCTCATCGGCGCCGACATATTGCGGCATCGACAGCATAGCGACGGCTTCCTCACGGTTGGCATTGTCGTTTTCGTCGAGCCACTGCGCGGCACGGATCAGCGCTTTTGTGATAGCCAACGTTGTGTTCGGGTTTTCCTCGGCGAACTCGGCGGTGATGCCGAAAACCTTCTCGGGATTGTTTTTCCACAGCTGATAATCGGTAATCACAGGAACACCGATGCCGCGGAACACGGCTTGCTGGTTCCACGGTTCACCCACCGCGTACCCGTAGATGGTGCCAGCTTCGAGGGTAGCGGGCATTTGCGGTGGGGGCGTCACGGAAAGAAAGGCATCGGCCTGTATTTGGCCGGTTACGTCCTCCGGCGAATAGTAACCCGGGTGTACACCGCCAGCAGCGAGCCAGTAACGCAGCTCGTAGTTGTGCGTCGAAACCGGGAAGACCATGCCCATATTGAAGGGACGCCCCTCATCGCGGAACTGTTCAATCACCGGTAGGAGCGCTTCGGCTGAAATCGGGTGTTGTGGGCGACCATCATCCATGGATGGGATATGCGGACGCATAAGGTCCCATACCTCGTTGGAAACGGTGATCCCGTTGCCGTTCAAGTCCATCGAAAACGGGGTGATAATGTGTGCCTCGGTCCCGTAACCGATGGTCGCGGCGAGTGGCTGCCCGGCGAGCATGTGCGCTCCCTGAAGCCGACCGTCGATCACACCGTCGAGCAAAACTTTCCAGTTGGCTTGCGCTTCCAAGGTGACGAACAGACCTTCGTCCTCGAAATAGCCAAGCTCGTAAGCCACCGCGAGCGGCGCCATATCGGTCAGCTTGATGAAGCCGAACGTTAGATCTTCAATTTCAAGATCAAGAAATTCAGCCTGCGCGGGCGCCGTTAAAGCGATGGCGCTGGCACCAATGAGGCTGGCAAACGCGACGGCCCGAGACGTCGAGCGCGTGGCCTGCCATGCAAGGTTTAGGGGGGACATGTCGCAATTCCTTTTTGGAGTTGGTTCCGGCGATCCGTCCCTTGCAACTCCAATCCCGCACAGCAAAAAACGCCGCTAACCAACATTTACGCTCTGTAAAGAAGCGCTTGTTGGGTTGGCGACGTTGCCGACGAGGTCGGATTGCAAAGACCGGGATTGTCAGCGCCATTGCTGACAGAAAGACGATGGCAGCTAGATTAGAATGATAACAGATCAAATATTCATCATTTGCTGCAACGCAGTGCACCTTTTGTGTGCGCTGCAATGCGCCACCTGAGGACTTCCCTTACGTCTGGTGAGCCGAATAAAGACATCACGTCACTGAAACATTCAGACCGAGGCCGGAGAAGTAGCCTGGAAGATCATCTGGGTCGAAAAGTCGTTGATCAAACAAGGTTGTATCGGCCTCCAAAGCCTCCAGGCTCCGAGCTCCCAAAGCATTTTCAGCTGGACCGAACAGCGCGCTGCCCAACAATGGAATTGTCGCGAATGCTTTTCGATAGATGTCTGGTCTGTAAGCTTTTTTCGCGGCGAGGGCGTTCACCTCTGAATGGTCAATCTGCCTCCACCTCACCATTTGTGCATAAAACCACAGTGCTTGGGAGCGCCATGGATAGGTGGCCCGATGGGGGTCGAAAAGCAGGTGGTTCTCGACCGGCGCTTCGCCGACGCCGAGGATAAGTCCGCGCAGCGTTCGGCCAATAATTCCAGCGTCAATACCGAGGTATTTCTCATCGCTCAATAATTGAGCAAGCTCGTCCGTGTTGTCCGGATTGCTGCACCAAGCCGCCGCATGAATGAGCATCTGTACGAGTGTAGAAACCGTTTGTGGGTTCTCATCTGCCCAATGCTCGCGCACTGCGAGAACCTTTTCCGGTCCCTGTCGCCACAAGTCAGCCTTCAAAGCGACGATATGGCTATGGCCGACTTCGAAGCTGATGCTGCTCCATGGCGCTCCTACGCAGGAGCCGTCGATCTGGCCGTCGGCCAGGGCGTCCACCATCAGGGGTGGCGGTACGATTGTCAGGTTGACGTCTGTATCGGGGTTGATTCCGGCTGATGCAAGCCAGTAGCGCAGCTCATAGCTGTGCGTGGAAAACGGGTAGACGCTTGCGAAGGTAAGCGCGGGTTCTCCTGCGCTGGCGCGTTTGCGAATAATCTTCGCCAAGGCGACTGCCGACGTTGCGGGGTTGCGAACCATGTCCGCACTCCAGCCGACATCATGCATCTCCTGATAGAGCTCAGTTGAAACGGAGATGGCGTTGCCGTTCATCGAAAGGCCGGCAGGCGCAATCATGGGTGCCTTTGCGTTGCCCAGGCCCAACTGGGATGCGATTACAATGGGCGATAGCATATGGGCGCAATCGACATCGCCCACGCTGAGGCGGTCGCGTACTGCTGCCCAAGATGTCGATCGGCTCAATTGCAGGTCGATATCATGGGCCCGCGCGACACCGATTTCGCGCGCAACGATAAGCGGAGCAGCGTCGACCAGTGGAATAAAGCCAGCGCGTAAGGTTACTTGGGTCATGGTCGGCGCTCACCTTGTTCGCCTTTGGGTGTGTCTGGGACTTCCAGCAGCTCGATCGATGTCACGAGGGCCTGCGCGATTTGGGCGATGCGCTTGCCCTGAGCCATGGCGGTGCTGCGAAGGCGAGCATAGGCTTCGTCTTCCGAAAGTCCGGCGTTCTTCATGAGGTGACGTTTCGCCTGGTCGATGACTGTGCGTTCCTCTAGTGCCGCTTTGGTGGATGCAAGCTCTTCTTGTAGGCGGTTGAAGGCTTTGAAGCGTGCGATCGTCATGTTGAGGATCGGCTTCATGCGCTCCTTTTTGAGGCCATCGACAATGTAGGCGGAAACCCCGGCCTCAACTGCCTGATTGATCGTATCGTCGTCGGATTGATCGACAAACATTGCGATCGGTCGCTGAACGAAGCGTGAGACCTCGAACATTTGTTCCAAGACATCGCGGCTGGGGTTTTCCAGATCAATAAAGATGGCGTCCGGGTCCAGCTCAACGATGCGTTTGAGCAGGTTGCGGGTGTCTGCAATGACCGTGACATTGCCATAACCGGCGTCTCGAAGACCTTCTGACAGGATGGACGCACGAATGGCGTTCTCATCAATGATCAGAATACGCAGCTCATCCATTGCGATCGACAACACCTTCCCGATGTCGGCAGCCGTCGCAAGAAATGCGCCAGTCGGATGCGGCCTCGCTCGCTTCCCCCTCCTGGTCCCGAGCGTTGCTAGCTCTGTAGCGGGATCATAAGGCGGCGATGGTCAACAGGAAGCGTGCTGGACCGCCGTGCGCCTTCAGGCTGTGGGGCAAATGTGCGGGAAACTCGATCCAGTCGCCCGCTTGCAGCGCGATGGTGCGCCCGGCCAATGCCAAATCGATCGAGCCCTCGACGACAAACATGCCTTGATGTCCAGCCCGTGGTTCGGTTTGCGTGGGTTGATCATCTGGCGGCAGCTCGATGAAGAAGGTGTCTGCCGTCTGCGCAAGCTTCGACAGCCCAGTGTAGCGGTAGCGAACGGACCCATTCTGCGTCACAGCGTCAAGGGAGCGCTCGTCTTTGCGGATGATCGTAATCCAGTCATTGGGAACTTCGTGGCCGGTCAACCGGGTTGCCGGCACCTCCAGGGCGTCCGCGAGCCGCGCCAGCGCAGCGGGCGATAACGACTTCTCCCCGCGTTCGAAGCGCGAAAGATGGCCTTTGGACAGACCGGCCGCAGAACTTATGTCGTCAAGGGTCAAGCCGAGATCGAGACGCAGTGTGCGTGCCGTCATGCCGACATCATGACTGCCTATCGGCGGGTTGGTTCCAGAAGGCGTTGGAGCAGACGGTTCCATTTCCACATCATGCCATACAGTGCCGTTAAACGGTAGGGTGGTGGTTCGGCGGGCGTGAACGATGCACGAGCTCGTCGCCCAACTGGACCGTCCCACCCTCAATCACCCGCGCCGTCATCCCGCCGTGCCCGCGCATAGCAGCGTAACCACCATGGCCGAGCTCCTGTTCCATCCGGCTACACGGTGCGCACGGTCCTGTGATTTCGAGGCTGACAGGGCCGACCGATATCACCTCGCCGCGCAGTGCTAGGAGGTTGATCCCCTCGATGACCAGATTGCGGCGCAAACGCTCTGGGGCGATTGGTGGTGCTCCCAAAAAAGCTCCGATCACTGAAAGATGCTCCGCTTGAATCAGCGTGACAGCACGCTTGCCGGCGTTGGAATGGTCCCCTTTGAGGCCTACCTCTGTTAGCCTGGCCTGCTCGACAATGGCCATGGGCGCGCGGCGTTCGGGGCGCAGTCCGATCCACGCAACGCGTCCCGGTCGCGCAAAGCGATGCAGCAGTTCGGCGAGGCGGCTTTCCAAGTTCTACAGCTCGATGGTTTGCGCCGAAACATTGCTCGATACCGAGGCAACGGTCAGCTTGGCGGCTTCGCCTGCTTGTTGGCGGACATATACTGCGGCGACGCCGCCGATCAGTGGGATCGTCGATGGGCCGTTGATTTGGGCCTCTCCGTCCACCATCAAAGTAAGTTGATCCATGGCGAAGGGCAGGCGGTTTCCGACTTGGTCGCGCAGGGTGAAGCGGATCAGCCTGTCATGGTATGCATCTTGGGCGCGGATGATCGCAGAGACATCGGAATCGAGCTTGGTGGGCAAGGGGCTCGCCACATAGCGGCGCTCGATGACCACCTCGCCATCGACGCTCCCGCAGATGACGCCATCGCGCCAACTGTCGCCCCAAGCGATCCGGTCGACCGGGTTGAGGTCCTCATCTGTAATGATCACTGGCGGATAGGGCAGATGCGGGAAGGTCTCGCGAGCCGGCTTAAACCGTAGAGGGCTGTCATCGCCATAGTGGAAGGTTATGGCATCGCAGTTGGTCAGGATGATCAGCGGGAAGATGCCGCCCACTTTTCTGTCTCCGAAGGACCAGTGGGTGGCCGGTTCGAGGATCGGTTTCACGCGCGGGTCGAAGCCCTGGCTGGCATAGACGTGCGCGGCGAACTTCGGCGCGCGGCCCATGGTCATGACGCCATGGTAGCAGATGCGGTCACCGGATCCGAAATCGGCGTGGGTGTTGTAATCGGTCATGCACCAACCGATGGATCCGGAGATCGCTGGGTCGCCATAGGCCGCATTAAGCACCTCCAAATGGCGGCGCACATGTTCCTCCTGCCGCTCTTCGCCGTCGAAGACTTTGGTCGGGTACATGTGCCCATTGTACTCGGTGACGAGATAAGGCACCGGCTCGGACAGCCCCGTTACCTCTTCGCGCGAGCGCAGCGGTGTGCGGGGTCGGCCCTGCTGGCTTTGCAAGAAGCCCGGCAGGTGCTCCTCGCCCAGCACGAAGTCGTTCATCGTGTAGACGTCTTCAAGCAGCGTGGAATCGGGGATGCAGCGGACGCCGCCGGTCTGGCGGGTAGGATCGAGCGACCGCGCCATGGCGTTGGTCTCGGTGTAGAACGCATCATCATCAGGCGACTCGTTGATGCGCACCCCCCACAGGATGATCGAGGGGTGATTCCAGTCGCGGCGGATCATGGTTGCGACATTGGCGATGCTCTGCGCCTTGAAGACATCGCCGCCAATGTGCTGCCAGCCGGGTATCTCTTCGAACACGAGCAGACCGATCTCGTCGCAGCGGTCGAGAAAGGCCTTCGACTGCGGATAGTGCGAGGTGCGCACGAGATTGACGCCAAGCTCGAACTTCAAGATGTCCGCATCGCGCGCCTGCGCTTCAGGGCCGAGCGCGTAGCCGACATGTGGGAAGCTCTGGTGGCGGTTGAGGCCTACGATCTGAAGCCGCTCGCCATTGAGGAAGAAACCATCAGGGCGGAAGTGCGCCTCGCGGATGCCGAAACGGGTGCTGAAGCTGTACCCATTCGAAAGTGAGACCGTAAGCCGATAGAGACACGGACTATCGATGGACCATCGCTGTGGATCGGTGATCGCAGGGAGCGCGTCGTCGAGCGGTCCAACGTCGGTTTCGCAGATGAGATAACCCGATGGCCCTTCGAGGCGCGCCCGGATCGTTGGGGCCCCGCCTCGCCGGGCGCGTTCCGGGTCGTATCCACGCAGCTGGATAGAATAGCGCGGCTTGGGCGCTGCTCCCAACGGGTCGTCGACCTCCACCTTAACGGTATCAATCCAGGTATTGGGGCGCCGATCGAGCCAGACATCGCGATAGAGGCCGGCGTAAGTCAGATAATCAATGCGGCCGCCAAAGGGCGGGATTTCACCGTTTTCGGTGCCATTGACACGCACGGTCAGCAGATTGTCGCCGTCGGAGAGATGTGGGGTCAGATTGGCTTCGAAGGGCGTATAGCCGTCGCGGTGCGTTGCAACCAAGTGCCCGTTGAGCCAGACATGGGTGTCTGCCATAGCCGCTTCGAAAACAACGAACAGCGGGTCCGCGCCGAGATCAGCTGGCCGCTCGACGGTTCGCTGATAGGTGAAGGAACGCTGGTAGAGCGTCTCATCGCCATAGTTCCATGGTAGCTCAACCGCGGTATGGGGAAGAGCAACCGGTGTGCCGCTTAGCGATGACCGGGTCCACGCCTCCTCAAAACCGGGCTTAAAGACCCAGCCTTCGGTCAGGCGCTTTCGAGAGTACATGCGGTCAGCGTTCCTGAAGTGCCAGGCGAACGCCCAGCGCACAATAGATGCCGCCAACAACCTTGCCCTGCCATCTCGAAATGGTCGGATTGCGCCGGAGGAACGACCCAAGCGAGCCGGCGGACAACGCAAAGATAACCGTGCTCAGGAGGCCGAGCAGAACGAGAAGCACGCCAAAGACGCTCAGCTGAAAGGCGATAAAACCATGCGCTGGTTCGACGAATTGAGGCAGGAAGGCGAGAAAGAAAAGTGCCGTTTTGGGGTTTAGCACCTCCGCCAAAATGGCCTGTCTGAACGCTGTGCCAGCCGTCAGAGAGGGCATGCCAGTCGCAAGCTGAGGTGTTGTGCGGTCGAGAATGGCACGGATGCCAAGATAGACCAGATACGCTGCGCCAAGATACTTGATCAGTGAGAACAGAAAAGCCGAAGCCATGATGATGGCCGAGAGGCCAACAACGGCCATCGCTGTATGGATGAGATCTCCCACTGCAATTCCGGAGGCGGTCGCAAGCCCGACGCGCGTGCCTGAACTCGTTGCGCGAGCGACAGTCAAAATGGTTGCCGGGCCGGGGATGAACACGAAACCCAGCACTATGGCGCAGTAGGTCAGGAGCGTCGTGGGCTCGATCACCATGGCGTCGCCTCTTTTTGCTAGCGCACGCGCTGGCCGTCAGCAGAGAACAAAAACGCGCGCTCAGGCGGAACGCCGACCGAGAAAATCGCCCCATGTTGCGCGTTGCGTCCCGAAGCGGTCTCGATCGTTAGACTCTCACCTTGGCCTGACGCTGCGTAGATAAAACTCTCGCCTCCAAGATGCTCTGCGACGTCGACCTTTAATTCGAGTTCAGTGCCGCCTTCCATACTGAGATGCTCCGGGCGGATCCCGACCTTGCATGTATCTCCGTTGGATAGGGTCTGGCCGCCGACATCAAGCTTGATCTGTTGGTCGCCTTGCTTTGTAAGCTTCACGGTAATGCCCCCGTCGGTTCCGACAACTTCGCCTTCAAGGAAGTTCATGCGCGGAGAGCCAATAAAGCCAGCGACGAATTCGTTATCGGGATCATCATACAGGTGGAGCGGGGCACCAACCTGCTCAATGTAGCCACCGCGCAGCACAACAATCTTATCAGCGAGCGTCATGGCCTCTGTCTGATCGTGGGTCACGTAGATCATGGTTGCCGCTTCCATCTCATTGTGCAGGCGAGCGATCTCGACCCGCATGGCAACCCGCAACTCGGCGTCGAGGTTCGATAGCGGTTCATCGAACAAGAAGACATCGGGGTTGCGTACGATGGCCCGGCCGATGGCCACCCGCTGGCGCTGACCGCCGGACAGCGCAGCCGGCTTGCGCTTGAGAAGGGCATCAAGCTGCAGGATCTCGGCGGCGTTGTTCACCGCCTTGTCAATCTCGGCCTTGGGGTGGCCGTTCATGCGCAGGCCGAAGGACATGTTCTCTTCGACCGTCATGTGTGGATACAGGGCGTAGGTCTGAAAAACCATCGCGACACCCCGTTCTGCTGGATCGACATCATTGACCGTTCGCGTACCGATCGCGACGCTACCACCGGTAATCTTCTCAAGACCGGCGATCATTCGCAGCAGGGTTGATTTCCCGCAGCCTGAAGGGCCGACGAACACAACGAACTCGCCTTCGTCGATATCGAGGTCGACACCGTGGATGACGTCCACTGGCCCGTAGCTCTTTTTCACACCGCGTAAGGTCAATCCGGCCATTGTTGGTATCCTTCTTTGCTCAGATCAGCGTGGGCGCCATGCGCATCGCCGCGTCCGCAGCGATTGTCTCGGCGGCTTGCTTGAGAGTGGGGGCCAGCGCTTCGAGTGCCGGCAGGTCGTCAATCGATCCCGGACCGGTCGCCGATAGCCCACCGTAAAGATCACCGGCCTGGGAAAGGACCGGTACGGCGATGCAGATGATGCCCGGCTCATGTTCTTCCCGGTCGTAGGCGTGACCGCGGGCGCGAACACTCTCAAGTTCATCGCGCAAACTTTGAGGGTCGGTGAGCGTGTGAGGCGTGTACTGGCGGAAAGACTGTTCGCCGATCACGTCGTCCAATATTTCGGGCGGCAGGTGCGCCATCATCGCTTTGCCCACCCCGGTGCAAAAAGCCGGACCAACTTTGCCCGGGCGCGAGAACATGGCGAGGCTCCGCGAGCCTATGCGTTTGTCGAGATACAGCACCTGTCCGTTATCGAGCTGCGCAAGATGGATGGTTGTCTTGAGATCCGCGTGGAGCGCGTCCAGTACCGGACGCGCCGCTTCGGTCAGTGAGCCATGTGCCCAGGCGGCATGCGCAAGACGCATGAGACGCGGGCCCAACTGGTACGCTCCCGTTTGGGCGTTAACGACCAACAGGCGCTCGTCAACAAGGCTGCGTAGCATCCGGTGCAATGTCGCTTTGGGGAAAGGCAGCCGCGCGTTGAGGTCCGAGAAGCGAAGGGGCTGTTCAGCTTCCGCGAACGCATCGAGCAGGATGAGTGCCTTGGTGACAGGACCATCACCCGGCGCTAATGGCGTTGGCGTAGGGCCAGCTGGCGCTTCGGAGCTGCCCGCATGCCCTTTCTCCCCGGCGATCGACCCTAGCCGTGCCATCGTCTGCGCCTCCCGTTCGGCAGTGCCGGCCTCGTTTGATGGACCGCCATCCGCTTGACAGACGGTATGCAAAGATGCCTATCATTTCAACCACCAAAACAAAGTTCCGTTGAGTGGAACCAATCTCGGTTTGATTTGGCGCTCTTTGTAACGGTACAACCAACGACGTTCGCGCCCGGCCCATTGTAAATGGACGAGGCGACAAGCCGAAAAGGCGTGAACGTTTGGGAGAAACACAGTGGACGATCAAAGCGGTGGTGCACACACCGGACGTTCGCATGGGAGGAACCACATGAACCGCACCCTCAAAGCATCCGTGTTGGGCGTCGCCGCGCTCGGCCTGATGTCGACTTCAGCGCTGGCGCTGGAAGGCACGCTTCGCATTATCTCTGACATGTCCAACCCCGCGCCGCGCGCGGTGATGGAAGGCTTGGCAGCCGAGTTTGACGAGATGCACCCTGATCTGACGGTGGAACTCGAAATCGTTGACCGCGAGGCATGGAAAACGCAAATCCGTAATGCCCTGTCCGCAAACCCGCCGGATGTTGTCAACTGGTATGCCGCCAACCGCATGCTGCCTTACGTCAATGCTGGTCTGTTCATGGATGTGTCCGACCTGTGGGATGAGCCGGAGTTTGCTGCGCTCGCTTCCACCGAGGGCGCGATGACAATCGACGGCAAGCAGTGGGGTGTGCCGTACACCTACTATCAGTGGGGCGTTTACTACCGCGAGGACATCTTCAACGAGTTGGGTCTGTCCGAGCCAGCCACGTGGGAAGAAGAGCTCGCCAACTGCCAGGCGATCCTCGATTCAGGCCGCAAGTGCTACACGATCGGCACCAAGTTCCTTTGGACCGCCGGTGGCTGGTTTGATTACATCAACTCGCGCACCAACGGTTATGACTTCCATATCGCGCTGGCTCGCGGTGAAGTCGAATGGACCGATCCGCGTGTCCGCCAGACCTTCGAGAATTGGCGTCAGCTCATCGATATGGGTGCGTTCATCGACGATCACCAGACCTACTCCTGGCAGGAAGCGCTGCCGTTCATCCTGGAAGGCGAAGCAACCGCCTATCTGATGGGTAACTTCGCCGTTGCCGCGATGCGCGACGGTGGTCTCGACGACTCCATGCTCGACTTCTACCAGTTCCCTGTGATCAACCCGAATGTCGACTTCGCTGAAGACGCGCCGACCGATACGTTCCATATCGCCTCTGGCGCGCAGAACGTGGAAGCGGCGAAAGAGTTCCTGCGTTTTGTCACCTCACCGGACGTGCAGACCCGCATCAATGGCGGCGACGCGCTCGGTCAGCTGCCGGTGAATGCCAACTCGTCGGTTGCCGATGATGAGTTCATTCAGCAGGGCTTTGAGATGCTCTCAAACAATGCTGGTGGCGGCATTATGCAATTCTTCGACCGCGACTTCCCCGCTGAAATGGCGTCTGTTGGCATGGAAGGTTTACAGGAGTTCATGGTGTTTCCGGATAATCTGGACGACATCCTCGAGCGCCTGGAAGACGCGCGCCAGCGTATCTACGAGTAAGAAGAGACTTTGCCCCATCCCGGCTCAGCCGGGATGGGGTTTTCGTCTGGCAGGATGCCCGCAAGCTGACACGAAAGTCGTCTTCGGAGCATTCTGCAGCCCGCAAAAAAGCGCCCCATAAGAACGGCGTGGGGACCCGTAAAAATTCTGGGTCGGGGAGGAATGAGATGGCGACTGTCACGGCAAGCTCGGGCGATGCTACCGGCGCGCGGCGCGGTTGGTACAAGCGCAACGAAATCGCATTGACACCATGGCTCTTCCTGATCCCTGGTATCTTGTTTTTCGCCGTTTACGTCATCATTCCGATCTTCCAGTCGGTCTGGATCTCTTTCCACGAATGGGATGGTTTGGGCACGATGGAGTGGGTTGGCACGGCCAACTACGAGCGCCTGCTCACCGACGACCGCAAGTTTGATGTTTCTTTCTGGAACAATGTCAGATGGCTGTTCCTGTATTTGCTGGCAATTCCAGCGGGCTTGTTCATCGCTCTGTTTCTCAATCAGACAGTGTTCGGAATTCGGCTGTACAAATCACTGTTTTTCTTCCCCTTTGTGATCAGCCAGGTTGTCGTGGGCCTGGTGTTCTCTTGGTTCTATCTCCCGCGTGAGGGCCTGCTGAACGCGCTGCTTGCCGTGTTTGGCATGGGGCCTGTGAACATTCTTGGCGACCCCAACCTTGCGACTTATGGCATTATCGCCGCGGGGCTCTGGCCTCAGACCGCCTATTGCATGATCTTATATCTGACCGGTCTGAATGCCGTGGACCCCGAGCAGGTGGAAGCCGCGCGCCTCGACGGCGCGAAGGGCTGGAAGATGCTGTGGTATGTGATCCTGCCGCAGCTGAAACCGGCGACTTTCATTGCCTTTGTGGTAACGATTATCGGCGCTCTGCGGTCGTTCGACCTGATTTCGGTGATGACCAATGGTGGGCCATTTGGTTCCACGCGAGTTCTCAGCTTCTACATGTTTGAAGAGTCGCTGTCTGAGTTCGGCTTCCGAATGGGCTACGGTGCGGCGATCGCCGTTGTGCTGTTTTTCCTGATGCTCTTCTTCATCGCGTACTTCCTGTACTCGATGTGGCGCGACGAGAAGGGAGCCAGGTAAATGTTTCCCAAACCCATCGAAAACCGCTCGCGCGGCGCACAGATCGGCTACCAGGCGCTGCTGCCGCTCGCTCTGATCTTTTGGCTTTTGCCGTTGATTGCGGTCGCGCTTTTCTCGATCAAGCCCGATGCCGACTTCACGAACGGAAACTATTGGGGCTTGCCGTCGTCGTTTGAGATGTTCACCAACTACGGCAAGGTCTTTTTTGAGAGCGACATGCCGCGCTACATGATCAATTCGTTCTTGATCACCGTCCCCACTGTACTGGGGGCCATCGCTCTGTCGTCGATGACCGGGTTCGCGCTTGGGGTCTACAAGTTCAACGGCAACCTTCTGATCTTTTTCATGTTCATCGCCGGTAATTTTGTGCCGTTCCAGATCCTGATGGTGCCGGTGCGCGACCTGACGGTGAACCTCAATCTCTACGACACCAAGACCGGGCTGATCCTCTTCCACATAGCTTTCCAGACCGGCTTCTGTACGTTGTTCATGCGCAATTTCATCAGGCAACTGCCGTATGAGTTGATTGAAGCGGCGCGGGTCGAAGGTGTCGCCGAATGGCGCATCTTCTGGTTCGTTGTCCTGCCTCTGATGAAACCAGCCCTCGCAGCGCTTGCAGTGCTGATCTTCACGTTCATCTGGAACGACTATTTCTGGGCGGTGGTGTTGACGCAGGGGCCAGATGCGCAGCCTGTGACGGCGGGGATCACAAGTTTCAACTCACAGTTCCGTGCAGCGTATCATTTGATGAGCGCCGGCTCGATTGTCGCCGCGCTCCCGCCGGTGCTGATGTTCTTCCTGATGCAGAAGCACTTCATCGCTGGTCTCACGCTTGGTGCCGTGAAGTAAGAAGGGCACCCACACGTGACACGCAGTTGGCGGCTTGACGACGGGCGCCAGACCATTGTTCTGGCTGCTCATTCCAGTCCGGGCGGTGATCGCCTGCCGGAGGTGGTCTATTGGGGCGCGCCCCTACCTGCGGGCGAAGACCTTGACCTGTTGCATCGCGCGAACGCCATCGATGTGACGGGCGGGATGCTGGACGCCAACCCTGACCTATCGATTTGTCCTGAGGCCACGCGCTCCTTTCCTGGGCAGCCCGGTCTCATTTTGCGCGATAAGGGCGGCACGCCGCTTCTGCCGAAGTTCTGTTTCGCGAGCGACGCGCGAACCGACGACACGCTGGAGCTGGTCTACGAGGATACAACGAGCCTGCTGACCTACACCGCAAGGTTCGCCATCAACCCCAAGAGCCACATCATCACAGCAACAGCGATGCTTGAATCGGCCAGCCCCGTTTATCTGCATTGGCTCGCCGCACCCGTGATCCCCGCTTCGCAGCAGTGCGATGAGATGATCGATTTTGCGGGTCGGTGGTGCGGTGAGTTTCAGATGAACCGAACCGCTTGGTCGCCGGGCATGCGCTACCGCGAGAACCGGACGGGCCGCACCGGGCATGAGCACTTTCCGGGTCTGATCCTGCCCGAGCGGGGCGCGACCAACACGCAAGGTCAGGCTTACGCTTTTCATTATGGCTGGTCGGGTGGCCATAAAATGATCGCCGAAGAGCTGCCCGATGGGCGGCGTCAGGTGCAGTTCGGTCATGCGGCGCGGATGGAGCATGATGCCGATACGCTATTCCGCACCGCGCCGCTTTACATGACCTATTCGGTCGATGGCTTGAACGGCTGCGCGGTTGCTTTTCAACGTCACCTGCGTGACGAGATCGTGACGTGGCCGAAGCCGGGCAAGCCGCGCCCTGTGCATTACAATTGCTGGGAGGCGGTCTACTTTGATCACAAGTTGCCAGAGCTCAAAAACATCGCCGACCGCGCCGCCGCACTGGGCGCGGAACGTTTTGTGCTGGATGATGGTTGGTTTGGCCAGCGCGATGATGACACCACGTCGCTTTCGGACTGGGAGGTTGATCCGCGCAAATATCCTGACGGGCTCGGTCCGCTGATTGGCCACGTTCACGGGCTTGGGATGAGCTTTGGCATCTGGTTCGAGCCTGAGATGATCAATCCTGACAGCGACTTGCATCGCGTGCACCCCGAATGGGCACTCGGCTCCGAGGACCAGACGTTGGGCCGCCAGCAAAAGGCGCTTAATATGGCGCTGCAAGAGGTGCGAGACTTCATCTATGAGCGGATGGCCGCCATTCTCGCCAAATATCCCATCGATTACATCAAGTGGGACCATAACCGCGTGCTGCCCATGCCCGATGCAGCGCAGACGCGCGGGTCCTACGCGCTTATCGACCGTCTGCGAGATGCTTTCCCCGAAGTTGAAATCGAGAGTTGCGCGTCGGGCGGCGGACGGATCGACTTCGGCATTCTCAGCCGGACACACAGGGTTTGGCTGTCGGACTCCAATGACGCCCTTGAGCGACTGAAGATGCAGCATAATGCGGCCTTGTTTCTGCCTATGGCGGTCACCGGTTCGCATGTCGGCCCGCGTCGTTGTCACACCTCTGGTCGGACCCTGGATATCAGCTTCCGCGCCTGGGTTGCGGCACAGCGCCATATGGGATTCGAGATGGATCCTCGGGAGTTGACCGACGAGGAAGCCGCCGTTCTGGGTGAGGTGACGGCGTGGTGGAAGCGGAATCGGGACTGGCTGACCCGCGCCGATATTCTCCGGCTCGATAGCCCCGACCCAGCGGTCGTGGCCGAACAGCAGTTGGCAGAAGATGGCAGCCGCTTTGTTGCCTTTGTTGGAAAATCGGGGACAAGTGCACAGATCGCGCCAAGACCTTTGCGGCTCACGCGGCTGGATCATGAAGCGCGCTACGAGATCAACTTGATCAACCGAGGCAAGGCGGCGGCGCTGTCTCGCGGCTCGCCAGCCGTCAAGCAAGGCCCTATGGTGGTGTCCGGCAGCTATCTGCTGCATCAGGGGCTGATCATGCCGTGGTCATTCCCCGAAACCATGTGGGTCATCGAAGGACGTCGATTGTGATTGAAGTGCTGCCTGTGGGGGCTGAACGGTAATGGAACTTCAAGCGACTTACCGCGATCTTGAAGGCGCGAGCGTCTTTATCACCGGCGGCGGATCAGGCATCGGTGCAGCGCTGACCGAAGGCTTTCTGATGCAAGGCGCGAACGTGGCCTTTGTTCAGCGATCAGATGCAAGCGGTTTTGCTGACGAGATGGCCGACAAGCACGGTAATCGGCCGCATTACATGCAATGCGATATCACCGATATCGCTCGCCTGAAGGCCTGCATTGCCGAAGCGAGCGAGCGGCACGGTCCAGTCACGAAGCTCGTCAATAATGCTGCCAATGACAAGCGCCATGCGACACTGGACGTTGATGAGGAGTTTTATGATTGGTCGGTGGCCATCAACCAAAAGGCCTACTTCTTTGCATGTCAGGCCGTTGCACCGGGCATGAAGGAGGCGGGGGGCGGCTCGATTATCAATTTTTCGTCCATCAGTTACATGATGGGGAATGCAGGTTATGCAATCTACACCTCGTCCAACGCTGCCATCACCGGAATGACGCGGTCGTTCGCTCGGGAGTTCGGACCCGATAGAATTCGGGTCAACGCGCTTGGGCCAGGCTGGGTGCTGACCCAAAAGCAGCTCGACCTTTGGGCGACGCCGGAGGGGCTCGAGGACCATATGGACCGGCAGTGTCTTAAAGAACATCTCAAGCCCGAAGACATTGTTGGCGGGACACTCTTCCTAGCCTCCGATACCTCTAAGATGATGACTGGTCAGATGCTGGTCATTGATGGCGGCGTGGTGGTCACCGGCTGATGGGCGAGGGGCTTTATCCCGACTGGATTGCCGTTGACTGGGGGACCAGCAACTTGCGTGCCTACGCGATGAGCTTTGCGGATGATCGTGCGATGGCTGTGGTTCATGGAGCGGGTATGCGTGCCATTGCGGCCGACTCCACAGTTTCGTTTGAGGGATCGCTTCTGGAAGCCATCGCTCCTTGGATTGATAGTCGTTCGCATCCTGTACCGGTTTTGATGTGCGGAATGGTTGGATCCAAGCAAGGTTGGGTGGAAGCACGTTATCTAGGCCTTCCCGTGGATTTGTCGGCGTTGCCATCGGCGCTGACCCTTGTGGACGCGCACGACAAGCGCCTGCAAGCAGCGATCGTTCCCGGGCTTCGCCAAGAAGAACCGGCCAATATCATGCGTGGCGAGGAAACCCAGCTTGCCGGCTTCAGTCGGGCTGTCGCGGGCTCCGCAAGGGTCTGTTTGCCCGGTACGCACAGCAAATGGGCTCGTCTTGATGATGGGTGGGTCACTGAGTTCAGCACGTGCATGACTGGCGAACTTTTCGACTTGCTCAGTACGCGATCAATTCTGAGCCACTCGGTCGACGCGTCATCCATGCAGGCTGAAGCCTTTATCGCAGCCGTATGCGAAGCCTATCGGGCACCGCAGCGCCTGCTCAGTGCGCTGTTTGGTATCCGCGCAGAGGACATGCTCAACGGCACGGACCCAACGGTCGCCCGCGCGCGGCTGTCTGGTCTTCTGATTGGTGCCGATTTGGCAAGTGCCGGTTTGAACAAGAGCGAGCGAATTGCTCTGATTGGTGCGCGGTCGCTCACACAAGCCTACCAAGACGCCCTTTCAGCTTTGGACTTTGCTGCCGAGGTGCACGACGGTGAAGCCATGGTGCTGGCAGGTTTGAGCGGGATCATGCGCACGATGCGCAAAACGTTGGAAGTTGCATGAGCCAAACGATGCGCCCTTTGGTGGCTATTTTGCGCGGGGTTAGCCCCGATGAAGTTGCCCTGCTTGGCGAAGCTCTGGTTGATGCGGGAATTCGTTGGATCGAGGTGCCGCTGAATTCGCCCGATCCGCTTGACTCGATCACCAAGCTGGTCGCGCGTTTTGGCGAAGCGGCCGTGATAGGGGCGGGCACAGTTGTAACCACCGAAGAGGTTGATGCGGTCGCAGCGACGGGGGCGCGCCTGGTGGTGTCGCCGAATACAAACACGCAAGTCATCGCTCTTACAAAAGCGAACGGCATGGTATCGTTGCCGGGTGTTTTCACCCCGACCGAGTGCTTTGCCGCCCTTGCCGCCGGAGCAGACGGGCTGAAGATTTTTCCCGGCGACATCATGAAGCCCAGCGGTCTTTCGGCTTTGCGCGCAGTGTTGCCGCCGACCGCTACTACCTATGCGGTTGGAGGTGTTACTGCCGAAACCATTCCGCAGTGGCTTGCTGCAGGAGCGTATGGTTTTGGTCTGGGCTCTTCCCTTTTTAGGCCTGGCGATAGTGCAGACGCTGTGGCCGCTCGGGCACGAGAGATCGTGAAGGCGTATGATGACGCCCGCTAAGCAAAGGCGCCGCGCCATGGGGTGGGAATGTCAGGCCACGGGCAGAAAGCAGGGCAATGTTTGAGGGTCTGAAGACGCTGGTGATCCATGGAGAGAGTGGAGACAATAGTGTCTGGAAAAGTGCGTTCGATCCCGCCGATGCGCGCATGGCAGTTGCTGCGCTATTGGTGATGATGATCCGTGTTGACCAACGAGTGACTGCGGAAGAGGAAGCCTGCATCCGAGCGGCCTTGGACAGGGAGTTCTCGGTATCGGGGAAGGATCTGGAAGGTCTCATCAACGAAGCGACCGAAAGAAGTCATGAGGCGGTTGATTTGAACGATTTCACCGCTCGCTTGCGGTACGCCATGACCGATGCCCAATTGTTGGACGTCGTCGAAATGCTGTGGGAAGCCATTCATGCTGATGGGCTGGTGCACGAGTTGGAAGATACGATGATGTGGCGCGTTGCGGAGCTTCTGGGTATCAGCGTTGCGGAGCGAACCGAACTTGGTGAAAAAGTTGCCCGCCGCAGTTTGAAGAGGCGCTTGTAACGGCTGGCGCAAATCCTATCCTCTAAGAACAGTATGGCGCGCTCGGACTAGGACCTGGCAATGTTCGACCAGTTGAAGAAGCTTTTTAGCGCGGAGGTGGAAACACCAGCCGCGTCCTCTGCGTTTGCTTCCGATGATCCTCAAATCGCGGTTGCCGCACTTCTCGTCCACATGATTCGGATTGACGGCATCGTCACAGATGATGAACGCCTTACGATCCGTCGTGCTCTGGACGAGCAGTTTGGTCTATCGGGAGAACAGTTAGAGCAAGTGCTCGACGAAGCGACGCGACGGGACGATGAGGCAGTTGATCTTTATGGCTTCACGTCGACCTTGAAGTACAAGCTGACGGAAGCGCAGCGTGCCGATGTCATCGAGCTCCTGTGGCGGGCCGTTTACGCCGATGGTGTGGTCAACGAGCTTGAAGACAATATGGTCTGGCGCACAGCTGAGTTGCTTGGCGTTTCAACGCGCGAACGAATGGTTCTGAGAAAGAAAGTTGCCGAGGCTGCTGGAAACCCGACCTGAACACTGAATGGCGCGCGCAATCCGCGATCAGTTAAAGTTTTAGCCTTTCGTTTCATCAGCGGGTGAGGAGCGCGCTGGTAGTTTTGTTCACCCAGAACAAATTAATCCAATCAATAGCTCCTCGGTCTCCCAATGTTGAAGCGGATCACGCAGCACCTTAAGCGCAGCAGCGCCCGGTTTTGTCGCGACAGGCGAGGGGTCGTCGCGGTGGTCATGGGTATTGCAGTCATTCCCGTTACCGGGCTGATTGGTGCTACAGTTGATTTCTCGCGGGTCAGCGAAATTCACTCAACCTACCAGAGCGCGGCCGATGCTGCGGTTCTGGCAGCTGCGACGAGCGGCCTGAGCACGCTGGCCCAAAAGCAGAATCTGGCCGATGAAGTGTTCCGCACCCACGCGCCTGAAGGGAGCCACCGGATCGGCCAGATAACCCTTTCTGAGAGCGAACTGGGCTTGCATATCCGGGCGGCCGGCCAGATGGACACAACTCTGCTGAGTGTCATGGGCATTGATGCGGTCGACATTGGAGTCGAAGCGGTGGCGCAAGGCGCTAGCGCACCGCTTGAGATCGCCTTTGTGATCGATGCAACCAATTCGATGACGTTCGGAAGCCGCTGGACGACGGCCTATGACAGCCTTGACCGAATGCTTGAATCGCTCGACGGCGCGTCTGCAGGGCCGGAGGACTTGCGTGTCACCGTCATCCCGATGGGCGATATGGTGAACATCGGCGAGCAAAATGCCGGTTGGATTGAAACGTTCCAGATGGGTGACCTGCACAACTACACCGATGCCGAATATGAAGCGTTCAGAGCGTACGATACCGACAATGACGCCAGTGACTGGGAACTTGATCAGGATGACTGGTCGGGTTGCGTGTTTGCGCGGGAACAGCCGACAATGGCCAACCCTTATCGGCTGACGGATGTGCGCGCGAACGTTGAAACCTTCATTCCCCACGATCCGGACCAGGAGTACGGCGTGCATGGCTTGCGCTCGCTGCGATGTCCGGTGCCCATCATCGGTCCGAGTGAAGACATGCGGCAGATCATGCGCGATGTTGCGGACATCCGTCCCGCTGGCACGGGTCGGTTTGATGAGGGTATGGCTTGGGCCTGGCGGTCGCTGTCTGTCAATTGGCGCAATGATTGGGGCATTGCAGGCTATCCGCGTTCAACCGAAGACGTGCGCAAAATCATCGTGTTCATCACCGATGGCAACTCCACTTTTGAAGTTCGGTTTTTCGACGGTCACGATGAGTATGGTCACAATAACGCGGGTGTTGAGATGCTCTCCAACCTTGTGGCGGTTTGCGAAAGCGCTAAGGCTTCCGGGATCGAAGTCGTGACGTTCTTCATCGAAGGCAACCGGCATGCGGAGAAATACATGCAGGATTGTGCGACGTCGTCGAGCCACTTTTTCGATGTCACGCGCAATGTAGATATGGAAGACGCTTTCTCCACTCTTGGCAGCCGTCTGCAAGAGGCGCGGCTCGTCCGATAAGCTCAAGAGATTGCATTGAAAGCCGTGTTAGAACAAAACGCTTCTGCAGCTTAAGCAGATGGCGCAGCGAAGGTGCTGGACAAAAGCATCTGCTACTTGTCATGTGCCCGCATGGCATGCGAGCTCAAGCCGATCCTAGTTGTCTTGCATCAGGAACACTCGACTCCGGGTCGAGTGGGCCAAAAACTCCGTGCGCTAGGATACCGTCTGGACATTCGAAAGCCGCGCTTTGGCTGCCCTTTGCCGGACACCCTCGATGACCATGACGGAGCAATTGTCTTTGGTGGTCCCATGTCCGCCTATGATGACGAGCCCTTCCTCAAAAGGGAATGCGATTGGCTTGACGTGCCGTTGCGTGAAGGTGCGCCGTTTCTGGGCTTGTGTCTTGGCGCCCAGCTATTGGCCCAACATCTGGGTGCCCGCGTTGCCCCTGATCCTCAAGGGCGCGTTGAAGTTGGATACTATCCATTGGAAGCTACTGTAGAGGGCAAACGCGTCATGGAGTGGCCCAAGACGGTCTATCAGTGGCATAAAGATGGCTTCGATTTACCCGCTGGTGCAACCCGCCTAGCAACCTCTTCCGGGGCTTTCCCGGAACAGGCTTTTCAGGTCGGACCGGCGGCCGTCGGGTTGCAGTTCCATCCAGAAATGACTGCAGCGATGATCTATAAGTGGACGGTCAAAGGAAGCGAACGTCTCGCTTGCCCTGGTGCCCAGTCGCGTCGCGAGCACCTTGAGGGCCGCTTCCTGTACGATCCTGCTATGAACGCATGGCTTGATCGCTTTTTGACGGTTTGGCTTGCTGGGCGCCGCGCCCGGCTTTCTGGTGACAGCCTAGGTGCTGACCGAGCCGTATCGACTGACGTGACGATTTCAACGGCGGCGGAATAGGGGAGCTGGGCGCCATCGCGCCCTGCAATCTTTACGGTCAGGCTGCAACGTCAGCCGATGAGGCATTGAGAAGCCCATAGCGCTCCTCACCGATGGTCTCGAGCAGCTGTAGCTGGGTCTCGAGGAAGTCAATGTGCCCCTCCTCGTCTCGAAGCAGTTCCTCGAAAATCTTCATTGAAACATAGTCGCCTTCATCGTGGCAGATGTCGCGCGATTTCGAATAGGACGCGCGCGCGTCATACTCTCCTGCCAAGTCAGCTTCCAACACTTCCTTGACCGTCTGACCGATGCGCAAAGGCGCAAGCGTTTGCATATTGGGGTGGCCTTCCAGAAACAGAATCCGTTCGGTGATACGATCCGCGTGGACCATCTCCTCGAGCGATTCTTGCTTTTCCTTGGCGGCCAGCTTGCTGTAACCCCAGTCTTCCAGCATGCGGTAATGCAACCAGTACTGATTGATTGCCCCCAACTCGAGAAAAAGCGCCTCATTCAAGCGCTCGATGACTTTTTCGCTGCCCTTCATGGCGTTCGTCCTGTGTACTCTGGGCGGAGAGACATCTGTCCCGACCTCTCCGCCGCGCTCCCGAAAGAAACTTTGCGGCCGACAGGCGGGTTGCCGGGCAGCCTAATCGTCGCGCTGGCGAACCGGGGCCAAGGCTATCGCTTGAAAAGCGTTGGACCGAACCGGCGCTAGACCCGGTTTGGCACCGGGTATGATATCCTTACGCTCCAGGACGTAGCCTGGATTGCTAGTTTGGAATTCTTCTAATCTAGCGACAATTAGACCAACAACCTGCGGAAAGCAACCGCAGCATTTCCCGCGCTTTCCCAGCTGCTTGTAGACCAAACCCGGTGTGATCAGACGGAAGCGATCAGCGCTTACCAGCTCCTCGATGGCTTGCGTAATTGCTTGTTTGGTCAGAACATTGCAGTGGCAGACGATCATTGGTGCAGTAGACGGTTCAGCCGGAAAGGACTCGTGTGTTCGCGGCAGACGCCCATCGCCGGACTGGCCGGATGATGGTTTGAAAGCGCCTGTCGCTTTTACCCACCATTTTCCCCTTCGATGCGTCGGCTGCCATCCCTATAAATACGCAAACTTGCATTTTAGCTGCAAGAAAATAATCACCAGCTAACATAACCAATCAACGGTAGCGAATGTATGAAACGTCCAGCTAAACCTTCGCCGACCTCTTTGGGCTCTGGCGGGCTCACCCGGCGTTCGGTTGCGGCATCGGCGCTCGCTGTCGCAAGCGTATCAAGTCCCGCCCTCTCATCAGCAGCCGTAGGAGCGCTCGATGAGGCGCGGTACCAGTCTGCCCATGCGTTGACGATTGGCATGAGCACATACGCCCGTGCCCGGTCCCTGCGCCACGGATCCGCAGACGCGCTATCCGTAGCCGATGCTTTGGCGGCAAGGGGCTTCAGGCTTCACGATGGTGCTGCAAAGACGGATTTAACGCGAAAGGTATTGGTCGATGCGGTTCGAGCGTTCGCGGCAGATGTCCCGGAGAATGGTTTGGCCTTTGTATGGATCAGTGGACATGGAATAGCGCATCAGGGGCAGACATTCCTACTACCATCTGATGACCAACATGTCCGCTCACGCGCAGACCTCGCCACCCAGGCTGTGCCGTTGAGTATGATCGTCGGATGGCTGGTTGCTCGGCAAAATTCCCATGCTGTTCTCTTTATCGATACCTGTCGCGCCAACCCGCTTCCCTTGGATAGTCCAGATGGCACACGCGCCAATCCGGCGATCAGTGATCTGGTAGCCCCTGGTTCGGGCTCGAACGGTTCAGTTACGCTGATCTATTCCGCCGCACCGGGACAAATCGCATCCGATGGGTCGCCGGAAGCTGGCAACAGTCCCTTCGCGCTGGCTGTGCTGCGCGCTATCGCAGCTGGCGATTTGTCATCGCCAAAGATGTTCGCGCAGCTAACCAAACAGGTTCGTAGCGCCTCTGATGGATACCAGACACCATGGATGGTGCAGGCGGGTTTGGCCCCATCACTCCTCGCTGAATTCTAACCGATGGAGAGCCTGAAAATGAAGACGCCTTTTGACACTGCGAAGTCGGCGCTGAGCGTAGTCACCATGGTGGGTGCACTTGGCTGCACGTTGCCTCTGTTGCCTGTGGGCGTCACCAGCAATGCCGAGGCGTTTTGCTCAGATGGCCGAGTTATGGGCGGCTGCGTTACCTCGATCGAAACCTTCCCGTACATGGTTTCGTTGTTCCGGATAGGTGGCCTATCCATCCGCGATGCGCATTTCTGCGGCGGCACTGTCATAGCGCCGCAATGGGTTTTGACTGCTGCCCATTGCATTGATGACTTCGTGCCGACCGACCCAAGCCCGATGGCTGTCGCGTTTGGTTCCACCAGTCTTGATGCTGGTATGCAGATCGTTGATGTCGAAACCATCTTCGGGCATCCTGATTATCAGGGTGTTGGCGCGGACGATATTGCGCTGCTTCGTCTTCGGCAGCCCATTTCTGTGACCACTAGTGAACTGCCGCCTGCGGACGAACTGGAGGATCTTGAGCAACGCGGCACAGACGCCATTGTTGCTGGTTGGGGTAATGCGCCTGGCGCGTTTGAGGTGTCCGGAAGCGTTGGGGGCAAAGGTCCCGGCTTTGAACAGGAGGTTCGCAGCGTCTTCGGAACATCCGCCGTCCTAGTGGCTGCGGAGGTGCCGATCGTGCGGAACAGCCGGTGTGACGAACGCGGTGATCCCGAGGCGCTTTGTGCAGGCTACAGGCGCGATCTGATTGATGCGTGTGCAGGTGATAGCGGCGGCCCTTTGCTGGTCCCACACGGTGATCGATATGCGCAGATCGGAATTGTATCGGGCGGAACACTGTGCGCTGAAGACGGTGAGCGCTTCACCACTTACACGCGCGTTTCAGCTTACGCAGACTGGATTGCCGCTACCGTAGCCGGCGAAACCGAGCCAGCCGATTTACGACAGTACCCTGATTTTACGTTGGACGCGACGTATGCTGATGAGGAACTTGGTGAAGGTTTTTCCGCAGCACAGGGTGCCTTTGATGTCGAGGCCGGTGGTTACATTCCGGCGGGAGATACGCTCGAAGGTTGTGCGGGGTTCGTCGCTGAGGCGCCTGACGTGCGCATCACCTATGAAACCAGTTCGAACCGTTCGCTTATCCTATCGGTAGTTTCGGATGCTGATACCGTGCTGCTGATTAACCAACCTGATGGCAACTGGTTATGCAACGACGACCGTGTCGAAGGCGATGTCAATCCGCAATTGACGCTTACCCGACCGCTTGCCGGCCAATACGATATCTGGGTTGGCACTTTCAATGATCCCGATACGCTCGGCGAATTCCCCGAGGCTCAGCTTAGGCTGTCTGAGCGCTAGGCGTAAGGGTGGCAAGGCTTACGCTTGCACGCGGGAAATTACGTAGACGTCTTCGTTATCTATTAACGCTGATGGGGCATTGTAGTGGTCCGTTTTTTGCGCGCCACGAAGGATGCCCTCGCCGTGTTTGCTTTGTTCCAACAAAAGGCCAAACCGCTCAGCGAGGAAAACGTCGCCCTTCCTCAACTTGCCTCATCGACTGCGGCATCTGACGCGACACCGGAAAGCGTTTCTCCGGCTGATGGTACCAGGCAGACCTTTGCCGAGGTTGCCGAGAGCCTTTCGACTTTCGGTGTCGAGATGGTGGACGTGTGTGGCGCGATCGAGTCGGCCAACGATGCGACCCGCGGGCTGACAGACAGTTTTGTCGCACTCAGCGCGATGGCTGACCAAACGTGCGAGCAGACCACAATTATTCGCGACTCCGTCACATCCACCACAATGGTGGCTGAAGCATCGACGCAGTCTATGGCTGACTCACGTGACGCCTTGGGTCGCGCCGCGTCCGATATCGCACGGCTCATCGAGGCCGTCAGCAAGATCAATACACAGCTCCAGGGTCTGCAGGCTGCTTTGGGTAGTGTCTCTGAGGTATCAACCTCAATTGATCAGATTGCCCGCCAAACCAACTTGCTTGCACTGAACGCGACCATCGAGGCTGCCCGAGCCGGTGAAGCAGGCAAGGGATTTGCGGTCGTTGCTGGAGAGGTCAAACAGTTAGCAGCTGAAACATCGCAAGCGACGCAACAAATTCAATCAACTCTCGTCGATCTTCATACCGAAGCTGACGCGTTGATTGCGTTGGGCCAAGATGCGCTGGCCGGTGTCTCGGACGTGAAAGAGAGCACGGGAGCGCTTGACCATGTGATTGAAGAGCTCTCGACGTCCATCGGTGAGATTTCATCAACAAGTGCGGTGGTGGAAGCCGGTATCGGCGACATTGAAGGTACCTCGCAATCGCTGGTCGCCAAAGTGGCGACCATTCAAAGTGCTATCCAAGAGAACAATGAGATCATCAGCGCAGCGGCCGGACGGATAGGTCGAGCAGTTGATGAAACCGACCGGCTTGTTGGGGTCACCGCAGACAGCGATCTGGCGACCGATGATGGCCGCTTCTTGTCGATGGCGCGCAAGGCCGCCGCTGAAATCGAGGCTAAGATCACGCAAGCGCTCGAGACCGGAGCGATCACGGTTCCGAAGCTTTTTGATCGCGACTATGCCCCTGTCCCTGGGACGGATCCCCAACAGGTCGTCACGGCGTTCACCGATTTGGCTGACCGCCTGTTTGCCGACATTCAGGAGGAGGTTGCCGAAAGCGACCCCCGGATAGTGTTTTGCGCAGCGGTGGACGTTAATGGCTACTTGCCGACGCACAACGCAAAGTTTTCCAAACCGCAGGGATCAGATCCCATTTGGAACAATGCCAACAGTCGCAACAGGCGCATGTTCGACGACAAAGTCGGTTTGCGTGCCGGTCGCAATACCGATCCGTTCCTTATTCAATCCTACAGGCGCGATATGGGCGGCGGGGCATACGCCATCATGAAAGACCTTTCATTACCGCTGCATTTTGGTGGGCGACACTGGGGTGCGCTTCGTTTGGCTTACAAAGTTTGAGTTTGCGACCGACCGATGGGTCGTGCACGGCCTATTAAGGTTATCAGTTTACGCACATTGGCAACATTGTGACACAGCCGGCTTCCCTTCTGCTATTTTTGGGTATGGCGATGTCATTCAAGGCGGAAGACGTCGTGTCTAACGCCGGAGAGGCCAGCACGCGTGACGAAAGTCCTGCATATTTGCGAGACCGCGAAGGGCGGCCCGGCGACTTACCTCAACTTAATTGCGGACGCTGTTGGTCGCATCAATAACGCCATAGTCGTCCCGTTGAGCCATGCAAGCTATCTCGACGCAGATCTGCGGCAGTATCGCTTTGGGCACACACGGCGCTCCGTCGGCAGCCTGATTCGTATGGTGCGTATGAGCTTGAAGGCTATGCGCGAAGAGAAGCCAGACCTTCTGTTTTTTCACTCCACATTTTCACTTCTGGCTCTGATCGTCTTGAAGCTGTGCCGCGTTCGGACGCCTAGCCTTTATTGCGCGCATGGTTGGGCAGCTCATCGCTACGACGAAGGGAGCTTCAAGCGGAAGCTGACGATGCGTATCGAGAGCCTGTTGTCCGGCTTTCCCGACATGGTCATCTGCGTGTCGAAGCACGATTTGAATTTTGCGCGTGAGCACGGCTATCGCGGCAACTATCAGTTGGTCGAGAACGGCGTACCGGATCGTGTCTTGGACGCGCGAAGCGACCTTTTCCTTCCAAAACCCGGCGAGCCAGCCCGCACAAACCTTCTATATGTCGGTCGGTTCGACCGCCAGAAGGGCCTTGATATCTTGCTTGAGGCGGCTGATCGGATTGTTGGGCCGCGCCCAGACCTTCATTTGCACGTGGTGGGTGCCGCGGTGCTTGAAGCGCCAGCGGTACGCCGTGACCTTGCCAATGTCACCTTTCATGGCTGGGTTCCGCGTGCACGTATCGATGATTGGTTTGGCTCGGTGGATGCTTTGGTCGTGCCTTCACGTTGGGAGGGCTTGCCTCTGGTGATCCCTGAGGCCTACCGAAATGGCACGCCTGTGATCGCGTCAACGCGCACAGGGATGGCCGCTCTGATCGATGAGGGCAAGACCGGCTACACCTTCGACCTGTCGGTCGATAACCTCGCGAACATTCTTGAATTGGTGTCGAGCGAAACGCTTCGTTCCATGCGTCCGGCAGCGCGCCGCTTATTTGATCAGCGCTTCCATGCCGACAGGCTGCGCGAGCATCTTGGTATGGTCTACAATCAAGTGCTTGCCAAAGCCGGTCGCTTGCCGACCGTCAAAAAGGACGACAAGTCTTACGCGAGTGCTGCCTAGCATTGCTGATGCAAGCCTCAAGCTGCTAGCGATTCAGGCTTTTTTCCCGCAATGATCATTGCTAGAATATCATCAACCGATACCGCATCGACATCGACCACGCCGACCAGTTCGCCGTTCTTCATGACAGCTGCACGATCGCATAGTTCTTTGACCTGGTGCACATCATGGTCGATCAGGAAAATCCCCAGTCCCTGTCGTTTGAGCTCTTCAATAAGGTCCGCAACCATCTGCGTCTCTTGCGGTCCAAGTGCGGCGGTCGGCTCATCCATGATTAGGATCTTGGCGTTGAAATAGACGGCACGCGCAATCGCTACCGACTGCCTCTGGCCCCCCGACAGCGCCGAAACAGGTGCCGAGAACTTCTTAAAATTGGGATTAAGTCGCCCCATGATGCGGCGCGTCTCCGCTTCCATCGCCGCATCGTCCACCAGGCCGGTCATGTTCGTCAGTTCACGACCGAGGAAAAGGTTGGATGCGGCATCGAGGTTATCGGCCAGTGCCAGCGTCTGGTAGATGGTCTCTATGTTGTAGCGGCGCGCATCGCGCGGATTGTTGATCGTTGCTGACTTTCCGTTGATGAAAATCTCGCCGGCATCCTTGTGATAGGCGCCCGACAGGCACTTGATCAGGGTGGATTTGCCCGCACCATTGTGGCCTAGCAGTCCCACAACTTCCCCAGGATAGAGATCCACCGAGACATGGTTGACGGCCTTGATACCGCCAAAGGCAATTGAGATATCCTTAAGCTCGACAAGCGGTGTACCGCTGCGATCGACAGGTGCTTTGCGGTTTGTGGTTTCGGTGGCCATCACTTGTCCCCCGTGCGCTTGCGGTAAATGGTGTCGATCAGGACCGCGAGGACCAGAACCGCACCTACGACCATGTTCTGGAAGGGTGCGTCCACGCCAACCATCGCCATCCCCGATTGAAGCGATTGCATAATGAGAGCGCCCAAGATCGCGCCGTAGATCGTGCCCACTCCGCCTGCGAGTGCGGTGCCGCCAATCACAGCAGCTGCGATCACCCGCAGTTCGTCGAGCGTTCCTATGTCGTTTGAATGATTGGCGAGGCGGGCTGAGGCTACCACGGCCGATATCGCGACCAACGCGCCCATGATAGCGAACACTTTAACCGTTAGCATGCGGGTGTTGATACCCGATAGCTCCGCAGCGTCGGGATTGCCGCCGGTGGCAAAGATGTACCGTCCAAGCTTCGTCTTGCGTGCCACAACGGTCATGATCACCGCGATCGCAATCAGCAGGAGTACCGAAATCGGTAGTCCGTATGACGCGGTGAAGCCCTCAGGCAGCTCCTCGCCGCGCGCCGAAAACTGCCGCTCGAGAACGCGCTGCGGAACCTCATAGCTGTTGAGAATTGAAATGAACCCCATAATTCCGAAAACAGCCAACGCCGCCAGAACGCCTTCAGCCCACATCGGCTTGACGGGAAAGTCGTGCGCTAGTTTTGCCTGGCGAGCCGCAAAAAGTGCGTACAGGGCGCCGAGGGTCAACAGAGCTCCGACGATCCAGCTCCACTGCGCGCCCAATGTTCCGGAAATCCCGCCGAAAGCGCGGAACGTCTCATCCAGAGGGCCAATGGTCTGGCCGTTGGTGATGTACCAGCCGACATTGCGCCAGACCAACAGCCCCCCGAGAGTGACGATAAAGGCGGGTATTGCGAGGTAGCCGACCAAATAGCCTTGGAAAGCGCCAAGCAGGGTTCCAACAGCTATCCCGACCAAAATGGCAATCCACGGGATCATCGGGTGGCCAATTTCCAGACCAAAGAATTGCGGGATCCACGCGGTCTGCATCATCGCCATCATGGCGGAGCAGGTGGCCAGCAGCGCACCGACTGACAAGTCGATGTGCCTGGTGACGATGATGAAAACCATGCCGGTCGCCATAATGGCGACGGATACCGTTTGGATGGTCAGATTGAAGATGTTGCGCGGGGTGAGGAAGCGCCCGCCGGTCAACAAATTGAATACGATGCAGATGACGATAAAGGCCGCGACCATGCCCAACAGGCGGACATCGATCTCAAGCGATTGAACGAACGAACGCTTGGGTGGGTCTGCCGCTGCGCTCGCATTGGCATCATTGGTGGTGTCGGCCATGTGCTATCCCCGCATGACGCTGTTCGGCAGGCGCAGCAGTCTTTATCACTCTGAAAGAAGGGCCGGACAGCTGTGCTATCCGGCCCAATCAGGTTGTTACCGGTGCATCAGTTGCACGGTGCCGGGCCACCCGAAACGCCCTGGCAAAGCGCTTCCTGTGTGATCCAGCCGGCATCAACGACAAGGCTGAGGTTGTCGGCGGTTACAGGGACTGGCTCAAGGAACACGGCTGTCATTTCCGTGCCGCCCGGAGAGGTCCAAGACTGCGAGCCGTCGACATCAGCCATCATCGCGCCACCGGCGAGGGCAACCGCAATCTCGCCTGCTGCGCGACCAAGGTCGCGGGCGTCTTTCCAAACCGAAACGGTCTGGGTGCCCAGTGCAACGCGGTTGAGGGCGGCATGATCGCCGTCTTGGCCGGACACAGGGATACCCTCCATGCCTTGTGCCGTGAGGGCTGCCACGACGCCGCCAGCGGTACCGTCGTTGGAAGCGACAACTGCGTCCACATTGTTGTCCTGCGCGGTCAGGATCTGCTCCATGTTGCGCTGGGCGTTCGCCGGCAGCCAGCCGTCGGTATAAGCTTCGTCGACGATGGTGATGGCACCAGAAGCAATTGCCTCTTGCAGGACTTCCTGCTGGCCGCCGCGCAAGAAGTCAGCGTTGGGATCTGTGGGTGAACCCTTGATCATCACATAGTTGCCCTCGGGCTGTTCCGCGAGAACGGCACGCGCCTGCATCCGGCCGACTTCGATATTGTCGAACGTCAAGTAAAAGGCGCGCGGGTCTTCAATCAGACGGTCGTAACCAACCACAGGGATGCCGGCATCGTCGGCGGCCTGGACGGCTGGGCCGATAGCCTGAGCGTCCTGGGCGAGAATGATCAGTGCGTCGACGCCCTGTGCAATGAGGCTTTCTACGTCTGCAAGCTGCTTGGCAGACGACGACTGCGCATCGGCGGAAACATATTCCGCGCCCGCGGCCTCAAGAGCGGCGACGATAGCCGCTTCATCTGTCTTCCAGCGTTCTTCCTGAAAATTCGACCAGCTGACACCAACGGTGATGTCCGCAAGAGCTGGGGTGGCAAATCCGGCTGTCGCGACAACAGCGGCGGCAAGTAATACGCGCATGGGTATCCTCCCAAAATTGTTTGTGTGTTGGTCGTGCTGCGTTGGTTTTTGTTTATCTTTTTTATTGCACTTGCAGCGCGCGGTGCACGAGACGCACGCGAAGGCGATGCCGGACTTCAGCCCAGTCAACCAACATCATGCCCGGTCTGGATGCTATGTGAAAGGCCCTATCATCCTTCCAATGTGCGACTTTCGTTGAAGGCGTGTCGCGTAGCAGAACGTGGATCGATCAAATATCGTTCCTGAAAGAGAAGCGAAGGTGGAGCGCACTGTGCTGCAAAAGCAGATTTTGCTGTTGATCGGGATTGGGGCGAGCGCGCTCATCAGCTGCGGAAGCTCGTATGCCGAGCCTCTGTCTCAAAAACCTACTTTTGAGGATCAAAGCGATCAGGTCGCATCCCATCGATATGAGGGTGGCTGGGAGCATTTCGTCGGTGGCGGGGTAGCGGTTTTTGATTGTGATGGTGATGGTCTTCCAGAGATCATGGCGGCAGGCGGCAGCAACCCCGCCAAGCTGCTGCGTAACCTGGGTGATTTTCGCTTCGAACGAACCGACCTGCCCGAGCTTATCGGCGTAACGGGCGCCTACCCGATCGATGTAAACGCCGATGGGTGGCAGGACGTTTATGTTCTGCGCGCTGGTCCCGATCAGGTACTAAAAGGTGGGCCGGATTGCAGCTTCACCGATATGACGGCTGAGTTGGGTCTCGCATTTGAAGATCGATGGTCGACCGCCTTCACCGCATGGTGGGAGCTGGGAGACGAGCGACCGACCATCGCTGTTGGCCACTATGTTGACCGCGACGATCCTGACGGGCCGTTTGAGGCGTGTGACGATAACTTGATCTTACGGCCCGAGGGCACAGGCTATCGGATGGAAACGCTTGCGCCAGGGTTTTGTCCGCTCTCGATGCTTGCCGCCCGCGATGCGCGCGGGCGCGTGACACTGCGCATTTCCAACGACCGCCACTATTATGTGCGTGGTGGGTCTGAACAGATGTGGGATATCGCAGAGCGCCGCTTCCTTGATGAAACCGATGGCTGGGATGGTCCATCGCTCTGGGGCATGGGCATCGCAAGTCGCGACCTGACCGGTGATGGGCGCGATGAGGTTATGCTCACCTCGATGGGTGATCAGCTTCTGCAGATCGCCACATCGGATGGCCGCTATGCGCCAGCGCCCTTTGCTCAAGGCACCTACGCAACACGACCCCATACCGGTGGAGATGGACGTCCGTCGACAGGTTGGCACGCTCAATTTGGCGATATCGACAATGATGGGCTGGCCGACCTGTTCATCGCGAAAGGCAACGTGGATCAGATGCCGGGTAATGCGATGGAGGACCCCAACAATCTGCTGATGCAGCAAGCGGATGGCACGTTCGTCGAAGCGGCTTCGGGCGCCGGGGTTGCGACGACTGCGCGAGCGCGTGGGGCAGCCTTGGCGGATTTTGATGGCGATGGGCTTTTGGATCTCGTGGTCTTGAACCGTCGGGCGCCGATGGAATTGTGGCGCAACATGACGACCGGTGATGGAAACTGGTTGTCGATTGCGCTTGAACAGGAGGGTGGCAACCGCGATGCAATCGGTGCCATTGTGCGGGTCGAGGCGGCTGGACGTTCACAATCTCAGCAGAACACAATCGGTGGCGGTCATGCCGGGGGGCAGGCCGTACCTTTGCACTTCGGACTTGGCGAGGCCCAGCAGGCAAGCGTGACGGTCATTTGGCCGGAGGGCGATGAGACAGTCCACGAGGTGGCATCAGGACAGCTTGTCCGTCTCTCTCGCTAGTTATTCCGGATTGGTTACGGGCAACCCACTTGGCACCGTTTGCGGGATGCCGAGCCGTCCTGTCGTCGCGACTGGGTCGGTCAGGCTTTCGAGGAAAGCCATGATTGCTGATAGCTCGCTGCTTGAGAGCCGACGGGTGCCTTGTTTGGACGTCGCAACAATTGCGGCGCTTTCTGCAGTGTCCTGTGACACGCGCCAATCATTCGAACCCATTGGCGGTAGAACGACGTCGGGCGTGTAGCCCACGGTCGCATCGGCATGATGCAGGATAAAGGCGTCAAGGGACGCATGGCCGCCAGCATGGCCCCAGGGGCCAGTTAGAGTAACGTTGCGCAGAGCGGGTGTACGAAACGCATAAAGGTCGGCCGGGTCGCCCGTAACCCTGAACCTACCTTCATCGCGTGCGTGTGTTTCGAACCGTGCTGTCTTTCCAGGCCCTAGCTGAGGTGCTCCCATAGCGTGGAAATCGTGATCGGTTTGAAACGGGCCGGAATGACAGCTGGCGCATCCAAGGCCACCCGCCTCCAGCGGACGATAAAACAGATCGAGCCCGGCCAGCGCTTCGGCAGGTAGGGTGTCTTGACCTCTCAGGTGGGCATCAAACGGGCTACTATCGGACCGGAACTCGTGGATCATGAAGGCGGCGATTGCGTCCGAGATATCGGTGAATCCGATCTGGCCGGCATAGTGGATATGATCGAAATGCGCGACGAACGCACTGGCGTATTCCGGGATCGCTGCGACACGCCGGCTGATCAAATCCCACGCGCCGCCATCACCGGTTATAAACCCCTGTCGCACCGCCTGACTTATAGGGTTCTCGGAGTAGTGCCCTGCCATTTCATCGGGGCTTAGGACAGGGAACATGGTTTGGGCGGACAGCATCGACGCGAAGCCCTGCATCATGTCCGCGCCCAGCGGTGTGCGCATGCCGCCTGCGAAAGTGTCATCAAGCTCGACGCGGCCATCATGAAACAGTGTTCGGTATTCGCGCGCTCCCACATTCCAAAGCGCTTGGGCGTTGCGTGGGATGCGTTGTTCGGGTGGGTTCTCCGGATCGACCACCCGATCTGGGCCGAGCCCGATGCCACCATCGCCTATGCCTAGTGACAATCCGTCCCCAGTACCGAAGGCTGGGTGATGGCAGGTCGCGCAGGAGACCTCTTTGTTGCCCGATAGAATCGGGTCGTAGAACAGCAGCTGCCCAAGCTTTGCTTGATCCATGTCGACCGGCAGATAATCTGCGTCGGTCACGGGTTCAGGTATGCCCGGCTGCACCAGTCCAACAGCACTCGATCTTGCCACAAGCGTCGCAAACACAAGGCAGACTGCGAGTAAGACCGATGCGCGAACCAAGACGCGTTCCCCAGCGATTTTTTCCCCGAGCCTAAGGCCTAATCATCGGCTGCTGCAAGGGCCCTCAAGCGGCGTCTATGTCTGGATCACAATGATGATTACGCAAGCCAACATCGCGATGGTGATCGGTGCGAATGCCAGGCGTTCGGCTTTTGATGCCGTGACCGTGCTTCCCAGAGCGGTCAACGCCGTCAGTCCTGTTGCGACCCAGAAGATGAGGGGATACCAATTAAGGTCTAGGATACCCGACCTATCTGCAACCGAGAGGCCCATCGTCGTGAGGATCATGGCTTGGATGGCAGCGGCTTGGCGGAGGTATGGGGGCAATTGACCTGGGTAGCGGCCACCCATCGTGAAGGCACCGAGGGCTGCGCCAGAAGCCAGCGCCATCTGAAAGACCACCAAAATGATGATCAGAAAGCTGTAGACGACACCGGCAACAGTCAACAAGAAGCGCCCGCCTTGTTGAGATGACCTGTTGACCGTCGAACTGTTTCCGCAATGTTTGAGAACTCGTCGGCCAGCGGGCTTGATGTCCGCCAGATCATACCAACGGTCCGGCTGGGTTGCGGCTCTGAAAAGCGGGCAAGTGCGACAGAGGCTGACCTTGTCTCGACCTCAACTGCCATCTCCGGGATGAGGGTGACGCCGATCCCTGCTGCAACCATTTGCACAAGGGTTGAAAGGGAGCTGCCATCCATCAACTCGCGCGGCCTAGGTTCACTAATTTTACAAAAATCGAGTGCCTGATCCCGAAAGCAATGACCTTCTTCAAGCAGCAGGAGCTGCATATCGCCTAGCTTTTCTGGGCTTGGAACTGGCCCCGGTACGTCCGTTTGAGGTCGTACAAACAGGAAGTTCTCCGTTAGCAACGGGGTTTCGGTAAGCGTGGGTCGTGACACTGGTAAGGCAAGGATTGCCATATCGAGCCGGCCCTCGAGCACATCCTCCACAAGTCGTGGCGTTTGCGTTTCGCGAACACGCAGGTCGAGGCCAGCATGGTTGGCGTTAAGCTCTTCAATGAGTCTTGGGAGCAGGTAAGGCGCGATCGTTGGGATGATGCCCAGCCTCAATGGGCCGGGAAAACCATCGGTTGCCGCGCGCGCTATGCCCTCAAGGTCGTCGATGTCGGAGAGGATGCTCCGGATGCGCCCGGCGAGCGCTTCCCCCAATCCCGTCAGAGCGACCCGGCGGGCGCCGCGTTCGAATAGCGGTGCACCGAGCAATGCTTCCATCTCTTTGATCTGCATCGACAGGGCTGGTTGAGACACCCCGCTTGCTTCAGCAGCCTGACCGAAATGCCGGTGCTCCACGAGGCTGTTGAAATAGCGCATATGCTTGATGGTAAGCCCAAACATCAGAAAATCTTATCGCAATTATCAGAAATTACAAGTTTCCCTAATTGGACCTACCTGATAAGCATTCTAAATCACGTAAGTATCCCTACGCAGTTCGGCACGAAATCGGGAGCGGGCCGAACGCGAATGCGTACCGCTTTTCGCTGTCTCCCATCGATATTGCGATCTCTGAGGAGGAACCCATGAACGCACCCACTGGCAAGCTCAAGGGCGTATGCCCTGTCATGCATGGCGGCAACACGAAGACGGATAACGCTGTCACCAAATGGTGGCCGAATGCGTTGAACTTGGACATTCTTCATCAGCATGGTGCGCGCACCAATCCGATGGACGAGAGCTACGACCACCGTGAAGCGGTCAAGGGTCTCAACTTCGAAGCCGTCAAAGCCGATGTCCGTGCGCTTATGACCGAAGAGCAAGAGTGGTGGCCGGCCGATTGGGGTCATTATGGCGGGTTGATGATTCGCCTCGCGTGGCACTCTGCGGGCTCCTACCGGATGGGCGATGGCCGTGGTGGTGCCGGTTCAGGTAACATTCGTTTCGCGCCGCTCAACTCATGGCCGGACAATGCCAGCCTCGATAAAGCCCGGCGGCTCCTCTGGCCGATCAAGAAGAAGTACGGCAACGCGCTGAGCTGGGCTGATCTCATTATTCTCGCGGGCAACATGGCCTACGAATCCATGGGCTTCAAAACCTTTGGCTTCGGCTTTGGCCGTGAAGACATTTGGGGTCCGGAGACAGATACCTACTGGGGTTCTGAGAATGAATGGCTGGCGCCTTCGGAGAACCGCTATGGCGATCTTGAAGTGCCGGGGACAATGGAAAACCCGCTGGCTGCAGTTCACATGGGCCTCGTCTACGTCAACCCGCAGGGCGTCAACGGCAATCCTGACCCGCTGAAAACTGCGCAACATGTGCGCGAAACATTCGCTCGGATGGCTATGGACGATGTTGAAACCGCAGCATTGACGTGTGGGGGTCACACGGTCGGCAAGGCGCATGGCGGCGGCGGCGCCCATGACGCGATCGGGCCAGAACCGGAAGGTGAAGGTATCGAAGCGGCAGGGTTCGGCTGGCACAACCCTGGCATGACAAACAGGGCCAATACGACCTTCACGTCGGGCATTGAGGGCGCTTGGACCAAGAACCCGACCAAGTGGGACATGGGCTATTTTGAGTACCTGTTCGGGTACGACTGGGAGCTGACCAAGTCGCCGGCGGGCGCATGGCAGTGGACCGCGAAAGACATGCCTGAAGATGAGAAGCCACTCGACGCATCCGATCCGTCAGGCCGTGCGATGCCTTTGATGACTGACGCTGATATGGCGATGAAGGTCGACCCGAGCTACCACGACATTTGCAAGCGGTTCATGGAAGACCCGGCTTATTTCGAGGACGCGTTTGCCCGCGCCTGGTTCAAGCTAACCCATCGCGATATGGGCCCGAAGGTGAACTATCTCGGCCCCGATGTGCCGGGCGAAGATCTGATATGGCAGGATCCGATCCCCGCAGGTTCGACCGGCTACGACGTCGAAGCCGTCAAGGCGAAGATCGCCGCGTCCGGTCTGTCTCAGACCGAAATGCTGACGACTGCATGGGACTCGGCGCGCACGTTCCGCGGTTCTGACAAACGCGGTGGCGCCAATGGTGCGCGCATCCGCCTTGAGCCGCAGCGCTACTGGGCCGGCAATGAGCCCGAGCGTCTTGGCAAGGTGCTCGACGCTCTCGAGCCAATCGCTGCGCAGACCGGTGCGTCGCTTGCTGATGTGATCGTGCTTGCCGGCGTTGTTGGCCTTGAAAGCGCGATCAAGTCGGCTGGCTATGATGTGACCGTGCCGTTCACGCCTGGTCGTGGCGACGCGTCTGCCGAGCAGACGGATTCCGACAGCTTCTCAGTGCTCGAGCCGCTCGCGGATGGGTTCCGCAATTGGCAGAAGGAAGCCTACCCGATCAGTGCCGAGGACATGCTGCTCGATCGCGCGCAGCTGCTCGGTCTTACCGCAGCAGAGTTGACGGTACTTTTGGGCGGTATGCGCGTGATGGGTCTCAACCATGGCGGCATCAAGCACGGTGTGTTCACGGATCGCGAGGGGCAACTGACGAACGATTTCTTCGTCAACCTGACCGACATGGCCTACTCTTGGCATCCGGCTGCAGAAGGCACCTATGAGCTGCGTGATCGCAAGTCCGGCGATGTGAAGTTCACTGCCACAAGTGCTGACCTTGTGTTTGGGTCGAATTCGATCCTGCGGTCTTACGCCGAGGTCTATGCTCAGGACGACAATGGTGAGAAGTTCGTGCGCGACTTCGTGGCCGCCTGGACGAAGGTCATGAACGCTGATCGCTTCGACTTGCTGGCCTAGTGGAACGCGCTTCTTAACGAGGAAAAGGCGCCCCAGCGGGCGCCTTTTTTGTTGGTTGATTGGCCTGTGCTTACTCTGCTGGAACGATGTCGACGACGATCACCCGCGCGACCGTGTCGCCTTCGTTCTCCCACCAGTGGATGGTTCCAGTCTGCTCGAATGCGGTATCGCCAGCTTCTTTAACGACTGGTCCGGTTTCGCCGGCCCTGTGTTCAGTCATTTGGCCGGAGATGATGTAGGCGACGCCAGGGCGGCCGTCATGCTGATGCACCGCCACGATGCCACCAGGTGCAATTGCGAGTTCTCGAGCGCGTAACATCCGCGTGCTCACATCAGCAAACTCGCCGTCCAACGAGACGGAACCCAACAACGTCACGGCTTCTATCCCGTTCGTTTCGCTTGGACCATTTGCCTGCAAGTCTGCCGCGATTAGCCGCTCGGCTTCCGGTGTCACCTCCAGGTTCTCGGTCTGCGCAATCTCTGCTTGCGGCATGTGGACATGGTCGTCATGGGCGAAGACCGGTCCAACAACGAACACGCCTGCCAACAGTCCGAAAAGAATTTGCTTGGTGCTGGTCATCGATGCGTTTCTCCGTTTTATGCCGACGACAGACAAGCGGTAACCGAGCCACCATGCAATGCGACCTCCAGATAAGGCTTGGGGGCCACCTACTACTCCATGAAAAACTGCTTAGGCAGGAGGAACGGAAACCCCGTTTGGTCGTCGATGTCGATCTTCATGATGGGGCCCATCCACTTGCCCCATTTGGCATTGATAGGATCGTCGCTGATCGCCTTGATGGACGCGTCGAGATCATCGGTCTCAAAATAGCCGAACAGCGTCAGGCCATGGCGGAAGATGTTGTAGTTGCGGATGCCCGCCTTCCGTAACGCGTCGAGCATCTCCGGCCAAATCTCATCATGGCGCTTCTTGTATTCCTCCTCGTAGCCGGGCCGGACCTCGAGAACCCATGCGTAACCAGCCATCAAGTGGCCCCTCCTTGCCAAGAGATAAAACAGTCGCGCAGCGCGATGATCTCAGTGAGCACGTCATCGAACCACGTATTCATATAATCCTGATGGACGGGCTCGATGGCCAACGCGCCCGAATAACCTGCATCCCGCAACGTGCCGAACATGGCTGGGAAATTGAGCGTACCTTGTGCAAATTTCGTCTGGAGATGGCCCATCTTGGCTTGTCTCAAATGCACATGGGCGGCGTGCGGGGCGAGCGGGTCGATCTCATCCTGGCGGTAACCCAAACAGGCGAAGTGCGAGTAATCGAGCGCCAGCTTGATGCCTGTTGCATCGATCAGGCGCATGACCATGTCCGGGCTTTCGGTGAATGAGTGAACGTGCGGTTCAATGCACAGCGTTGTCGCATGATCGGCTGACAGAGCGATCATTTCGGTGAGACTGTTCGTTGAAACCACCAAAGCGTCCTCGCGAGACTGGCCGGGATTCACCACGCCCGGGAGGATGAAAACCGTGCCGATGCCAGCCGCGTCCGCGAAGGTGAGAACGTTTTTGAGGTCTTGGAGATTGCCATCGAGTGTGCCAGGCAAGGCCAGATTGCGACCGTCGAGGCTGTCACCGAAAAGATGATAATAGTTGGGCGTGCGGATACCGAGCGCCCTGACCTGTTCAGCAACTGCGATGGGGTCGGATAGAAGCTGTTCTTTATCGAGCGCAGAGCGGTAAAACAGCCCGACATCGAGCGCGCCTATGCCAAGTGCTTTTGTGACTGCCGCGCATTCGTCGAGCGTACAGGACGGCATGGACCACGCTGTAAGAGATAGCTGCATGGTCAGCTCCCGATTGTGATGAGGTCGGCCTTTGCTGCGGAGCGGTAAAGCGCATCGAGGATTTCGGTGACCCGCGCGCCATTGGTGCCGTCGGAGGCATTCTCGACCGCTTCGCCCGCGCAGAGCTGAGCGAAGACCTTGACGGGCAACGCGCCGTCATACTCGCCATCCTCGGTGGCCATTTCGACGACCTCATCGGCGCCATCATCCCGGCGAAGCTCAAGCCGCGCGCTGGCGTTATCGAAGAAGATGAGGCCCGCCGTCCCGTAGATGCGAATGTCCATATGCATACCGACATGCTTGGGCACCGTCGAAGCACCGGACAGTGCAACGGTGGCGCCGTTGGTGGCGCGTACCGTGGCTGCGTCGTAAAAGTCGACGCCGGTTTTCGACTTGCCGGTCATGGCATACACGGCATCCGCTCGCAGATCGGACACGTAAATCAGCCACGCCAGCGCATGGGAGAGCTGGCCCCAGCCATAGCCTCCAGCGCGTTCCGGATCGGCCCAGGTGGAAGCGGGCGGGCGGTACATGTGCTCGGTGGTCTCCAGCATCGGCTCGCCCGCGAACAGGTCAGAGAGCGCGGACCCCATCTGGCAAGATGCGTGTCGAACGTCACCGATCTGTCCATCGCGCACCCAGCCGGCGGCCTTCATCGAGAACCATTCGAAGTTCATGCCCGTGGGCACGAGTACCTGCTTGCCTACTCGTGTCGCCGCGTCGGCGATTGCCCAGCCATCCGCTGCGCTTGTCGCCATGGGCTTCTCGACCATCACATGGCAGCCCGCTTCTAGTGCCGTCACGGCGGGTTCTCGATGGGCCACGTGGGGCGTTGAGACAATGACGCCATCAAGCTCCTGCTCGGCGAGCATCGCCGCGAGATCGTTGTAGCGACCAGCAATGCTGAATGCTTCACCCACCTTAGTGACCCGCGCTCCGTCCAGATCGCAAATCGCCACTATTTCGGCATAAGGCAAGGCCTGAACCGTCGGGATATGGTTGAAGGTTGCCCACCAGCCCGCGCCCACGAGTCCGATGCGTGCTGTCATGATGAGTCCTCCGCTTTCATGTCGGGCTGCTCTATCGTCACCCGGTAGACGTTTTGCATGTGTCGTTCGGCTGCCTTCGCTGCAGAGTCGGCATCGCGCGCCTTCAGCGCGGAGACGAGTTCCTGATGGTCGACATAGCTCTGGCGCAGCACCGCGGGGCTTTCAGACGCACGCTTGCGGAACTCAAGACCGATGACGTTTAGGCTCTCGCCGATCCGCTTGAGGAACGCGTTGCCCGATCCGATCCAGATGATCTCATGAAAGGCATAGTCCGACGCGCGAAAGGCATCGGGGTCGTCCAAGCAGTCTTTCTGTGCGGTGAGTAGCGCATCCAACCGCTCAAGCGACCCCTTTCCAATATTGACAGCCGCACGGCGGGCGACATCACTCTCAATCAGTGAGCGCGCGTCGTACAATTCGCGGACATTCAGGTCCTGCAGTGACAGAAAAAATTGGATGGGCCCCAGGAGCGCATCGGCATCAAGATCGGATATGTACGCCCCGCCGCCTTGAACGGTGCGCACCACGCCAAGAATGGCGAGCCCACGGATGGCTTCCCGCACCGATGGTCGCGAGACGTTGAGCGAGCTTGCAAGCTCTCGCTCGGTTGGTAGTTGGTCACCAGGCTTGAGCGAACCGGCCTTGACCATATCGAGGACGCGCCGTGCCACCATCTCGCCAACAGGCATGCGCTGGAGCGGGCTGTCGAAATCGAGCTTGGCAACCGGATCGCTCATGCGCTCGGCTCTCGGCTGGCGGGTGAGCCGAGCCATTTGCCCAGGTTAAGTCGCGGCAGCAGCACTGAGGCGATGAGAAGGATACCAATGACACCGGTCTGGATATGCCCGGTGATGTTCAGAAGGGCCATGCCGTTGCGCAGATTGAGCACGATCAGAATGGCGAGCAGCGTACCCAGCATCGTTCCTGACCCGCCGAATATGCTTACGCCGCCGAGCAGTACCATGGTTATGATATCAAGCTCGAAGCCGAGCGCGACATCGCCACGGACCGCACCAACACGGGCTGCGTAGAGCAGGCCAGCGAAGGCTGACACGAGGCCCGAACCTGTGAACAGTATCAGCTTATGGCGCGCTGTATCGATACCGGCAAAGGCCGCGACCTCCCGATTGGTCCCGATTACATAGGTCTGCCGTCCGAAGCCGGAGCGTTGGAGCACCACCCAAAGTACCGCGAACAGGACGAAGAATGCGATGAGAGCAAACGGGATCGGGCCGACGAGACCTTTCTGACCAAGAGCGTCAAACCATTCGGGGAAATCGGTGATGCCGCGATCTTCGACCAGTACACGGGCGAGGCCGCGGAATCCGATGAGCGTCGCGAGTGTGACGACCAGTGAAGGCAGGCCGACATAGGCGATGAAGACGCCGTTGAGCGCGCCTCCGAGTGCGCCGATGACGAGCACAATGCCGATGGCTAGAACCGGATCGACACCGGCCTGGAACAAAAAGCCGAAGGCGCAGGCGGCCAGGCCTATCATCGAGCCGACCGACAGATCTATCTCGGCGTTGATGATGACGAATGTCATCACGAGCGCGACGATAATCTTTTCGATCGATAGCTGGAACAGATTGATCTGGTTCGTCAGCGTCATGAATTGCGGCGAGAGAGCCGTGTTCATGAGGACGATGAAGATAAGTGCGCAGACGAGGAAACCTTCCCAGGTCTGCACCCGGGCCCACATCGTGGAGAGTGCTGAGCGCTCAGCCATCTCGTGCCTCCACCACTGGTTCGGTTCCGATCTCCTTCTCCCGTTTCTCATGGTGCTTCGCCGCACGCAGCGCGATGAGCCGCCGCATGACGATCGCATCAAGGGCTACGGCAGTGAGGATCAGCGCTCCGAGCACCGCTTCGCGCCAGAACTCCGAGACCAAAGGCCACCTGACGAGGCTGGTTTCGATGAGATCGACCAGTACCGCGCCAATCAACGCGCCGAGCACTGTGCCCGACCCGCCGAAGATGTTGACGCCTCCAACCACGGCTGCAGCGACCGATTTCAGCTCGAAACCGAGCCCTGCGACGACTGTGATGTTGCCGAAACGAGCTAGAAACATGAACCCTGCAAGGCCCGCCAGCGCGCCGGCACAAACGAAGGCGATGAAGACGGTGGCCTTTTGATTGATGCCGGCCATGGCAGCCGCCTCGGGGTTGGACCCGATAGCGTAAAGCTTGCGCGCAGCGCGTAGTTTCTGCAGTGCGATGTGAACGGTGATCACCACAATCACGGCGACCACAAAAGATGCGCGGAATTGGAACTGCCCGATCTCAAGCAGCCGTGTGTTTGGGAAGCTGGTCAACCATTGCGGTAGCTGCGACGAGGTGATGCTTCGTCCATCGGCGAACTCCACCAACAAGGAACGGAACAGAGCCAGGGTTGCCAGCGTCACGATGATGGCCGGAACGCGGGCATAGGCGACAAAGAAACCGTTGAACGCTCCGAAACAAGCGCCGATCAGCATCGAATAGCTGACCAGCAAAAGCGGATGCAGGTTTGGGAAGGACGCGATCATCGATCCCGTGGCGAAGGCTGTGAAGCCGACCACGGACCCGACCGACAGATCGATGTTTCGGGTCAGTATGACGAGCGTCTGTGCGGTCGCGATCAGGGCCATGATGGCAACCGATGACGAGATGCGGTTGAACAGCCGTCCGTTGAGGTAGTTGTTGATCTGCGTCGAGAAGAAGAGCACCACGAGAGCCAGCACAAGCAGAAGCGCTAAGATGCGCAGTGTTTGCGGATTAAGGCTCGCCAGAAATCGCATCAGGCGGCAGCCTCCCGTCGAAGCTGGCCGGTCGCAAGCGCCATAATCCGCTCCTGACTCGCTTCGGCGTGATCAAGGATCGCCATCTGCTCGCCTTCACGCATGATGAGGATGCGGTCACCCATGGCGAGCACTTCGGGAAGATCGGATGAGATAACGATGGCCGCGCCTCCCCGTTTCACAAAGTCGCGGATCAGGTCGTGGACTTCGGCTTTAGCGCCGACATCAATACCCCGTGTTGGCTCATCGAAGATCAGCAGATCGGGCTCCATGTTGAGCCACTTGGCGAGCATCACCTTTTGCTGGTTGCCGCCCGACAGCATGTCCACTTCGGTCTCCACATCAGGTGTTCGGATGTTGAGCCGCTCGCGGAACTGATGGGCGGTCGCATCTTCCTTTGGACGGTTGATGAGCCCCAGTTTGGACAGCAACGTGCCAAGGGTTGCCAATGAGATATTGGCGCGGATCGCCATAGGCATTGCGAGGCCGAGTTTGCGGCGATCTTCGGAGACGTAGGCGATGCCCGCGTCCATAGCCTGCTTCGGCGAGGTGATGGACAATGGCTCACCCTTATAGCGAACCGTTCCATTAGTTGGAGGTGTGATACCGAACAGAGCGAGGGCAACATCAGTCCGGCGGGCCCCAATCAGCCCCGCCATGGCGAGGATTTCGCCACGTTTAAGGTCGAACGAGACGTTTTCAAACACACCGTCAAGCGACAGGCCATCGACGGAGAGAATGGTGTCATCGGTCGCGTGGCTGTCGGCCTTAGCAAAGTAGTTTCCGACTTCGCGGCCGACCATCTCCGCTATGATGGTGTCGGTGTTGGTGTCTCCGATGGGCCGAGTGGATATGTGCTCTCCATCTCGGATGACGGTCACGCGGTCGGCGACTTCGAAGATTTCTTCGAGCCTGTGCGAGATATAGACGACGGAGACGCCATCGGCAGCGAGTTGTCTCGCGACCCTTCGCAGTTGCTCCGCTTCGTGGGCGGAAAGCGATGCTGTGGGCTCATCCATAATCAAAACGCGGACGTCTTGCGATAAGGCTCGGGCGATCTCGACGGCCTGCTGTTCGGCAAGCGTGAGGCCTGCGGCGGTGCGGTCGACGTCGAGATCCATCCCGATACGCTCAATGAGTTTGCGTGCACCCTTACGCTGCTTGCTCCGGTTGTGAAAAAGACCGCCGCCGACCTCTGCGATGAAGATGTTCTCGGCGACATCGAGGTCAGGGAAGACCATGGGCTCCTGATAGATTGCGGCGATGCCGAGATTACGGGCCGCCTGTGAGCCGGAAATGGCAACCGGTTTGCCATCGACCAGAACCCGGCCTTCTGTCGGGCGGTGTATGCCGGTCATGATCTTGATCATGGTCGACTTGCCCGCGCCGTTCTCGCCGACGATGGCGTGAACCTCGCCTGGGTGAAGTTCGACAGACATGTCGCTAAGCGCCAGCGTCGAGCCGAAACGCTTGGAGACGTTCTCAAGGACGAGAAGGGGGGCAGCCATCTATTGGTCCAGCTTGGTTTGCCCGGCGCGGCGGGAGAAAGACCGCGCCGGGCTTGGTGGTGCGGATCAAACCCTAGTTTGCCGCCGCTTCCACATTCTCGGAGGTGTACACCGTGAACGGACCCATCAGGATACGCTTGGAGCCTTCGCGGCCCGGGTCTTCCTCGATGGTGTACTCACCCATCCGGCCAGCCGTGAAACTCTCGCCAATGTCACCGGTAAGCTGACCGGTCGCAAGGCCGTAGGCCGTGTAGTAGGTCAGATAGCCAAGGTCGCGGAAGTCCCACAGGGCAAACTCGGGCGCGCAGCCATTCAGGGTGTAGGAGACCATCTCGGCGGGTAGGCCGAGGCCCGATACCTTGACCTGATCACACAGGCCTTCATCCTGCATCGCTTTCGCTGACGCCTGGATGCCGACGGTTGTCGGCGACATGATCAGACCGAGATCGGGATATTGATCGACGAGCGCCAGCGCACGGTTGTAGCTGACTTCCGCCTGATCATCGCCGTAGACGATGTCGACGAGCTCGATGCCGGCATATTTCTCATCGGTCAGCGCGTCTTCCATCGCTGCGATCCAGGCATTCTGGTTTGCGGCGTCTGGGGTTGCCGATAGGACGGCCATCTGGCCCTCGCCGCCGAGTATCGAGTGTGCCATGTCGGCCATCACGACACCGATGGAGCCAAAATCTACCTGTGCAACGAAGATGTCCTCTCCGTCACCGGAGGGAATGGGGCTATCCCAGGTCACAACGCGCGTTCCCGCTTCCTGCGCTGCTTGGGCGGACGGTACAATTTGATCGCCGGCATTGTTCGACAGCATGACGGCGCCCTGACCCTGCGTTGCCGAGGTGGTCATGATTTCAATCTGACCGGCGACGGAGTTTTCCGGCGTTGGCCCGACAAACAACAATTCACCGGGATTTCCCAGTTCCGCATGAGCTTCCTGTGCGCCCTCATTGGCTTGGTCAAATACCAGGATGCCGAGGAACTTCGGCAGAAGCACCATGTTCACCTCTTGGCCAGCCTCCAGCATCATATCGGCTGAGGCGTTCGTTGCCATCATGCCCATACCGCCCGCCAGCAGAGCGGCGGCGGCGCATCCGGTCATCAGTTTCTTCATCGTTTCCTCCCGTTTCGGGTCTGGTGAAGCCGTTGATCGGCCCCGGTCTGGTTGTGGTGCGCGCTTGGCCATCGCCCCGGCGCGCGCGGTAGTTCAGCCGGTCAGGGAACCGGTTTGCGCGGATCCTCGCCGTTCAAAGCACGTGTAATGTCGGTAGCCGCGAGGCGCTGCAGCCTGTCAATGGCGGCATCTGAGTACCACGCAGCGTGCGGCGTGATGGTGAGGTTGGGCGCGCCGCGTAAGGGGCTGTCATTGGGGAGCGGTTCCGTCTCGAAGACGTCGAGCGCCGCGCCCGCAATGGCGCCGTCGTGGAGCGCGGTGGCAAGGTCGGTCTCGTTAATGAGCTGACCACGGGCGGTGTTCACGAGGTAGGCGGTGGATTTCATCTGCGTGAAGGCTTTGGCATCGAAGAAGCCCGTGGTTCCGGAGGTTGCGGGCGCGTGGCAGGTGATCAGGTCGGCCTCGGCGAGGAGGGTCTGCGCGTGCACTTTGCGGACGCCCTGCTCGGCGGCTTGCGCATCAGTGATGCCCGGGTCAGCGACGATAAACTGAAAACCGAAGGCTTTCAGCAAAGCGAGCACAGCTGTCCCGATCTGTCCCATCCCGAAAAAGCCAAGTACCGTCTCGCCGAAGGGTTTGAGCGGCTTAGCATGTTTCACCGCCGCCCACTCGCCGGCCCGCACCGAGGCGTCGAGGCCGGGCAGCCTGCGCAGTAATGACAAGGCGAGCGCGGCGGTGTGGTCGGCGACTTCGTCGGTGCAGTAGTCGGGAATGTACCCAACTTTCAGGCCCGCTGTCCGCGCGGATTCAACATCAATATTGTCATAGCCGACGCCGTAGCGGATGACGGTCCCGCCGGAGTTCATGGCAATGGCGGCCGCGTCGGTGAACGGTGCGAACTGTACGAACGCCACATCAGCGCCTTGGGCAGCCGTTGTGACATCTTCCGCCGTCTTGCACTGGAAACTCTCGAACCTCGCCCCGCCCGTTTCGGCTGCTGTGCGTTCCTGTTCGACATCGGGGAAGATCGCATCGGTGACGATGACACGCTTACTCATGAGGGCGCCTCCAGATAGTCGTGCAAGATACTTCCAGCGACGAGGGTGAAGTCTGCGCGCCAGAAGAAGCCTTCCAGCGGTTCGAGGACCGGCAGGCGGAACAGCGGCAGCTGGGCGTTGGGGCGCAATTCAACGGTGCACGGCCCGCGCCACGCTTCGTGAACGGTGACATCCGTCAGTGCGCGGGAGGTCAGCTGGCGGATCGCCGGGCGGCCATCGATGTGATCGATCGCCTTGAGGTTGAGGTTGGTGGCGAAATCAAAGTGCGGCTTGATTGATGACGCATCGCAAGGGACCTGCTTGTACGCCATCGTGCCTGTGAGCACGTCAATGCCGTTGCGTTCCACGGTCCCGACCAGAAGGTCCCCACGCGCTTCAAGTGTCGGCGTGCCAAGTTTCTTGGGTTGACCATGCACCTCGCGGCCATGCACCACCCCCCCATCAGATGAGAGCGCGAGATAGGGCGAGTAGCCACCTGAGACCTTGCCAGGTAACTCGGCGCCGACCATCACGTTCATCTCGCCATAGGGCCCGAGCCAGTCCGGGTCGTTCATCCGATAAATGTGTGCGCAGGCGATGTCAGACGTTCGTTTCAGAGGCGGGGGCAGCAGGAAATCAACCGCAGCAGGATCGCTGCGCCAGTAGAGCGTCATGATCTGGCAATTTCGGAAGGCGAATGGAAATGACGGGACCATCGGCGCATCCCAGGGCGTCGAAAACCCTGGAGAAGTGATGTCTTCCACCGTCGGGGGCTTCATGCCGAAACGGGTTTGCCGATCAGTCATGCTGCGGCTGCCAGACGGCTGACGACGCCCTCCTGAACTTCGATACCAAGACCTGGCGCCTCGATCGGGTAGGCCCAACCGTCCTTGTGCCAGAGCTTGTCGGCGACGAGCTCATCCTGAACGACGACCGGGAATGGCTTGTATTCGAAGATCTCGGCGTTTGGTGAGGCAAGCGACAAGTGCAGACTGGCTGCGGTGGTGATTGCGGTTGACCAGGCGTGCGCGTTGATGGTCTTGCCGTAAGCCGAGCAAAGCTCATCAACGCGCTTGAAGCCTGTCACACCCTCAACACGGGCCGGATCAACGCCGTACACTTCGACCGCGCCCATCTCCATCTGCCGCCGGTATCCCGCTTCCGTGAACTCGCGTTCGCCGGATGCAATGCGCACCGAGGTGCTCTCCGCGAGTTTTTTGTAGCCTACATCATCTGTTGGGTAGAGCGGCTCTTCGTACCAGCCGATCCGGTACTCTCCCATGCGATTGGCAACCGAAATCGCTGTGTCGACGTCCCAGCGAACCCCATTGCCGATATCTACAAGGATTTCAGCATCATCCCCGAGCGTGCGCCGTAGGGCCCGAATGAAGCTGACATCGGTGTCGGGGTCGCCCCCGATGGTGCTCTCGCCTTTTTTCGCGAACCCAAGTTTGGTTGAGCGAAAGCCGGCTTTAAAAAAACCCTCCACTTCCGCGACGCAGGCCGCTTCCCCTTTTTTATTGACATGGGATGATGCGTTCGCGAGCAGGCGCTCGTGCTTCAGTCCGCCCAGTAGCTTGTACAGCGGCTGGCCCATCGCTTTACCTTTGATGTCCCAAAGGGCCATGTCGACGCCGGAAATCGCCAGTGAAGCGATGCCGCCTTCGCCGTACCACCAGACATGGCGGCGCATGGTCGCCCAGGCGGTATCGGTATCTGCGGCTTCTGTACCCTTAAGGACGGGCAGTAGGCCGTCCGTGATGATTGTTGCGACCGCTTTGCAGGCTTCCGGCCACATGGCGATGCACTCGCCCCAGCCTATGGCGCCGTCATCCGTTGACACCTTGACGAGGACCGTCCGGCGTATGGTGTCGAAGTCGTTGGGGTCCGGATAGGCAATCGGGAAAGGTTCGATGGAAGTTATGCGCATGATCGTCCGAACCTCCCCGGTCGGATCAGCGCTTCTATCGGCAGGGCGGCTTCTTCGAGCCTTTGACACCCTCGCGCCGGCGCTGTATCCAAAATTGGACAGACCAATTAAATAACTGCTCAATCCGTAGGTCAAGCCTGATGTTTAATCTCGCCCCTGTCCCCGTTCCTGACCTCTCAGGTCGGACTGTGCTTTTGACGGGCGCCGACCGCGGAATTGGTGCACACCTTTCCCGCTGTTTGTTGGATCATGGCGCGCGGGTGATCGCTGGTACGTTTGGCCGTGTCGATGACCCTTCGCTGCTTGCCGGTGCCCGAACGATCGCGCTCGATGTTACCGATCCAAGTCAGGTCTCCGATGCCATTGAAGCGGTGGGGGATCAGCTCGATGTTTTGGTCAACAATGCCGGGATCATCGCGCCTATCGGGCACGCTGAAACGCTTGCGGTGGACGATCTGAGGCCCGCCTTCGAAGTCAATGTACTTGGCGTTCATCGCATGATCTTGGCAGCTCTTCCGCTTTTGAAGGCTTCCAAAGGTACAATCGTAAATGCCGGTACAGGCGCTGCGACAACGCCGATGGAGGGGTGGACGGCCTATTGTGCCTCGAAAGCGGCCATGCGCATGCTTACTCAGATGTTCGCCATGGAGCTGGCGGAAAGCAAAGTGCGTTGTACGTTCATTGGTATTCCGCCGACCGACACCGCGATGCAGGGCTCGATCCGCTTGGCTGGCCTCAATCCAATTTCACAGATCGCTCAGAGCGATTTGGTCTCGCCGCAGGTGCCCGCATCGGTGATGGCTTGGCTTTGCAGCGCAGAAAGCAAGCAGCGCGCGGATGTTTTGCAGGATGTTCGCGATGACTTTTTCAGGGCAATGATGGATTTGCCGTAAGCTCAATCAGGAGGTGGGCGAACGATAAGCCCTGCAATGAGAAATCCAATCTGCGTTAGGAACCCTCGACCATCCTGGCAGCAATCTCATCCAGATCGGCTATCTGCAAGCCCTGGCGGGTCTGGAGGGTTTGCACGAACTGTGCAGCCTGCAACAGAGAGTCGGGTGTGCCGGTATCAAGCCATGCGTAGCCTCTGCCCATCCGTTCAACATGCAGGTCTCCGCGTTTCAGGTAAGCCTGATTCACATCGGTGATTTCCAGCTCGCCCCGGTCTGAGGGCCGCAGACGCTCTGCAATTCCGACGACGTCGCGATCATAGAAATAAAGGCCGGTCACGGCCCAATTGGATGCCGGATTGTCTGGTTTCTCGACAATCGCCGTAGCGCGGAACGCATCGTCGAACGTGACGACGCCGTACCGTTCTGGGTCGCTGACATAGTAGGAAAATATGGTCGCGCCGGTGGGGCGTGCGATTGCGCTGCGCAGCAGATCGGGAAGGCCGTGTCCGAAAAAGACATTGTCGCCAAGAATGAGGGCGCAACCTTGACCGTCGAGGAACGTTTTCCCGATGACGAATGCCTCGGCTATGCCGCGCGGCTCGTCTTGTACCGCGTAGGAAATCTCGAGCCCCCAATGGCTTCCGTCGCCCAACAGACGCTCGAAAAGCGGGCGATCTTCGCCACGTGTGATGATCAGAATCTCGTGGATGTCAGCCAGCATAAGGGTCGACAGCGGGTAATAGATCATCGGCTTGTCGTAGACCGGCAGCAGTTGCTTGCAGACGGCCTTGGTTATGGGGAACAAGCGCGTGCCGGTTCCGCCCGCCAGGATGATGGCTTTGGTCATCAGGTACCTCGGTTAGCTGATGTGGCCCTTGGCTCGCAGGTAGCGGTTGAGCGCCTCGCGCCAATCGGCAAGAGGGCCGATGGCGTTGACGAGCTTTGCATTGCTGAGAACGCTGTAGGCTGGTCGCTGCGCCTTCGTTGGGTATTGTGCGCTGGTGCATGGGTCAACGGTCGCTGCAATGCCCGCCTGGTCAATGATTTCGCGTGCGAACTCATACCATGTTGCGTCACCGGTATTGACGGTGTGGTACAGGCCGGGCGGGCTTTCGCGCATAAGCAGCTCGACAAGATGCTCGGCGACATTGGCCGTTGCCGTCGGTGACATGCGGACATCATCAACGACGCTTAGCTGCCCACGTTCGCGCCCAACCCGGATCATCGTCTCAACAAAATTGCCGCCTTTGCCGCTCGCCCCGGCAATGCCGAACAGCGATGCTACCCTCAGGATAAAGGTGTCATCGTGCGCCATGAGCGCTAGGCTCTCGCCCATCGCCTTGCTAGCGCCATACACGTTCAGGGGGGCGATACAATCGGACTCGGTGAGGGGGCTGCGCTCCGCCGATACGGTTTGCGCAGCGCCAAAAACGTAGTCTGTGCTGATATGTACGAACCGAGCCTGTCGGTCCGCACAGATCTGCGCTAGGGCCTTCACAGCGAACGCGTTGACCGCAAAAGCCAGGTCGGCATTGCCCTCAGCCTCGTCTGTTCGATGGTAACTGGTGCAATTAACGAGTGCGTCGAACTCTACCGCGCGCAGTGCGTCCGGAATTCTCTCGGGCTTGGCAACATCAAGCACACTGCGATCAACCGGCACAATCTCAAAACCGTCTCGCGCGGCGGCGACGTGTTGAATGTCTGTGCCCAGCTGTCCGTATGGGCCAAGCAGAGCGATTCTCATATGTCGATAATCCCGCCGTGCATTTCGGCAGTCTTGATGATCTGATGCCAGCGAACGAGCTCGCGGTACCAATCAAGGGTGATCGTTTCTGTGGACTTCTCAATCGACCCATCAGCAAGCCGAGCGCAGATTTCGTAAACCCCATCCTCAGCTCTTTTAGTGGCACGCCAACCGAGCGCTTCGATTTTGTCAAAAGCCACGCGATAGGATCGATGGTCGGGGTCACCGTACCATTCGATTTCAACGTCTCGCGGTACAGTGCTCGCAACCAGATCACCAAGAGGGCCAATCTGATAGACATTGGCTGCCGAGCCGACATTGAATATCTGGCCGTTGATCGCTGAAGCGTCCGCTTCCAGCATGAACATCTGAGCACTTGCGGTGTCTTTGACGTGGACCATAGGGCGCCACTGCGAGCCATCGCGCATCAGCGGCAAGCGACCGGTTGTGTACGCGCCATAGGTCATTCCGTTGATTGCGAGATCAAAGCGCATCCGCGGAGAAAAACCGTACACTGTTGCCTGCCGCAGCACGACAACCGTGAAGGTTCTGTCTGCAAGGGGCATGACATCGCGCTCCGCACGCTCGTTAGCCTTCGCGTAGGTCGTCAGCGGGTTGGTTGGCGAGGTCTCGTCAGCGACCGTGTCAGCATCCTGAAAACCGTAGATCGAGCATGAGGAAGGCAGGATGTAGCGTTTGACCCCAGCGCTCTTGGCCATTCTTGCAGCGTCAGCGCGCGCCGTATGGTTGATTTGCCAGGTTTGCTCCTGAAACAGTTCGCCGCTTGGATCGTTTGAAAGGGCTGCAAGGTCTATAACCGCGTAAACGCCAGCGAAGTGATCGCAAGTGAGGTGGCGGGTATCTTCTTTGATGACCTCAAGCCTGTCATGCTCTGGAAGCTTCTCCCGGCCGAAGAAGAAGCGGTCGATGACGCGAATGGAGTAGCCTGCGTCGAGCAACATCGGCACGAGGGCTGAACCGATGTAGCCACCGGCTCCCGTCACAAGGACTTTTGGCATCACATTGTGTTCCTGCTGGTCGTCGCTTTGCTGTTGGTCCAAGCGCTAGAAAGGGGTTGTGTTGCGCACGTCGGACCAGGCTGGCTGGTTCTTGTCTTTTTCCGACAGGGTGCAGCCATCTGTGTCGATGGGCCACTCAATGCCGAGGTCGGGGTCTGCCCAATAAAGCCCTAGATCATTGTCCGGTGCGTAGTAGGCATCAACTTTGTACAGCACCTCTGTGCCGGGCTCTAAGGTTACGAAGCCGTGGGCGAAACCCGCCGGAACGAACAGTTGCCACCACCCATCATTATCCAGTTCCACAGTGGCATGTTGCCCGAACGTCGGCGAGGCCCGCCGCAAGTCGACGACCGCATCAAAAAGACGTCCGCTCAAAACCCTCAAAAGCTTTGCCTGCGCATGGGGCGGTGTCTGGAAATGCAGCCCACGGACAACGCCTGCTTCGGCGGACAAGGACTGATTGTCCTGAATAGGAGCAAAGTCGATACCGATTTCAGCAAAGTCGCGCGCGTTATAGGTCTCACAGAAGAAACCTCTAGAATCACCGAATTTGCGCGGCCGGATCAATTTGACATCGGGAATTGAAAGCGACTTCACTTCCAGTCGAGGTTGGATCATAGCGTGTTGGTCCCGGGTGTGGAGCGCGCAACCGCTCTATCTTGGAGTTGTGGCTTCTCGCACAGGTCCAGCCAAATAGCCTAGTGCTTAACGCACAAAGGCGAGATACCCACAGGCCCCCAATCTTCTCGATTCCCGCCACAGAGCGTTTTTGTGTTTCTGCCAGACTACACCTCGATTACCGCCACGGGCACACGATCTGGACCTGCGAGGCGGCTTGTCGTCCTCGTGCAAGGGCCGAATCCGACCGTCGAGTACTATTTTTCCCGTCGTCTTGAAGGCCTGAACCATGTGACGGTTAAGATGACCACCAATCCGGCCTCGGTTGGTCTTGAAGATGGCGATTATCTATTGGCGTGCCGCTATCTTCCGCCGCGTTGGTGGCGGTTTCTGCACAAGCCGTCTGTCCGGCTGGCAGGTGCCGGTATTTTTTTCGATGACGACTATGTCGCTATGGTGCGCGATCGAAACCTCCCAATGCACTACCGCGCGCACATCTTTGGTTCCGGCCTATTTCCTTTACGTACGTTCCGCCAGCGCTGGACAGATGTCTTCGTTTCAACCGAGGAACTCGCAGATCGCTTTGCGGGCGCCCATCCCAAGCTGTTTCCGCCGATACCTCGGGAGAGAGATTTCGGCGTCGCAGCCCAGCGCGACGTTAAAGGGCGCGGGCGCGTCGCGTTTCATGCCCAGCTTAGCCACATCAAAGATCACGAGCTCGCCGCTTCAGTGTGGAGCGCGGTCTGCGCTCGGACCGAGACCTACGAGCTTGATGTCATCGGGCCAAAAGTGCTTGCAGGTGTTTGGCGCGGGTTGCCAAACGTCCGGTTCCGTAGCGAACTGGATTGGCAGGCCTATGAAGCTACCACCGCTGCGGAGGGTGCCGACCTGTTGATTGCGCCGCTTTTCGACACGGTGCTCAACCGCGCACGCGCATCAACCAAAGCAATAGATGCGGTCCGGATGCGGGCGGCTGCGCTGTTTCCTATGCTCGAACCGTATGCGTGCTTGCAAGACATCGCTCCGATGCTGGGAGACAGGCCAGATGATTGGGCGCAGGAAATTATCACGATCATGCAGGATGGTGCGCGCCGCCGACAATTGGCTGAAGACCTACGCCAGCGCGTTTCCCAATGGCGTGATCGTGGCCGTAATCCTCTTGCTGACCTTTTTGAGTCGGTCACATGAACGATGTCGGGGCAGGTCCTTATCCCGCGAAACCGGGTTCAGAACACAAAAGTGTGGATGGGCGCCTCGCTTATCAGGTCGAGGTTTGTCAGGTCAGCCCATCAACGTTGCGTCTTGGCGGGTGGGCGTTCGATCGGCACGGTTCGCGTGTTGTACGTATGCAGGCGCGTCTATTCGGTCGAAATGACGATCATGTCCCGCGTGCTCTGCTTGTCGATTATGGCCGAGAACGCCTCGATGTACTTGCACAGCATGATGAGGCTCTCGCGCAGTTCTGCGGGTTTTACCTTGAGGCGCCCGCGCCGGGGTTTTCAATTGGAAAGGCGGTTTTGGCATTCGAGCTAGATGACGGCTCCGTTTCTGATGTAACTGTGAAGCCACGTCGCCAAGCCTTTCCAGTTCTTACGACAGTGAAATCGTTGTTGCGGCTGGCAACCATCGGAAACATCAAGCTTGCAGCCGGGTGGATCGCGTCGGGCCAGGTCCGGCGGCTTATCCGCGAAATATCAGGTGCGGTCGAACACGATCTGAGCCCGCCAGCTCGCCCAATGCAGTTGTCCGCGGCGCTGTCGCTGATCAATGATGGCGCCACGCTCACCGCCGATCTGCCCCAGCCTGTCGACATTATTATCCCGGTCTACAATGGCTATGAGTATCTCGAGCCATTGTTCGGCAGCCTGCTTCGCAACACCAACCCCAAACACCGCATGGTCGTTATTGAAGATTGCGGCCCCGACGTCCGGGTGCGCCCGAAGCTGCGCTCTCTGCTTGCTTCGTTCGAGAACGCCCTGCTGATCGAAAACGAAGAGAATTTGGGTTTTGTTCGCTCCGTCAACCGAGCCTCGCAAGAAGTGTCGGGGGATTTTGTGCTCCTCAACTCTGACACCGTTGTTCCACCGGGATGGCTTGAACGGCTTATGGCGCCGATCGTCGCGGACAGGACGGTCTGTTCAACGACTCCGTTTTCAAACGCAGCAACCGTGTGCAGTTTTCCACGCTTTTGCGAGGATAACCCTATGCTTGGTGGGCTCGACACCGAAGCGCTCGACAGAGCCTTTGGCAAACTGCGCGCCGATGAGCATCCGATCGAGCTTTGGAGCGGGGTCGGCTTCTGCATGGGTATGAACGGAGACGTCTGGCGGCAGATTGGCCCGCTTGACGCAGAGACCTTTGGTCTCGGTTTTGGTGAGGAGAACGACTGGTCCTTGCGGGCGCGCGCTTCCGGTTTCCGAAACCTGATGGTCACAAATCTGTTCGTGCAGCACGCCCATGGAGGGTCGTTCGAGCCTGAAAAGCGCAGCCATTTGCTTGAAACGAACCTGCGCAAGGTCCAAGCGCGTTTTCCCGACTACGAAGAGGGGGTCGACACGTTCATCAAACGCGATCCGGCTGCCATTTATCGCCACGCTGCGGTGCTGAATCTTGCGGCTGAGGCCTTTCAAGCCAACTGCACGCTGGTGATCGATCATCAGATGGGCGGTGGTGCCAATGCCTACCGACGGTCACTGATCGAGCGCCTGGTAGGGGACGGCGAGGCCGTTGGTCTGCTTTCAGTCAAGGAAAATCCGCCTTCGCCAGAGGACCGATACGGCTTCACCATGTTCATTGCTCGTGATGTTTTTGAGTTTGCGACCGAAGACGCTGGCGAAATCGAACGCTTTGTCGGGTCAAAGTTGAAGCCCAAGCACATCTTTTACAACAACTGCGTGGGTTTTCCTGATCCATTGGCGGAAGTTGCCAGAATGCGGCGGATGAAAGTTCAGTCCGACGCTCGGCTGACCATGGCGATCCACGATTTCTATCCCATAGCTGCGTCCTACACACTGCTGGATGATCATGCCCGCTATATCGAGCCGATGGGTGCTCTCGATGGGCAGGAGGCGCTGATGTTGGGGCGATTTGCCGCCAACCCTATGGGCGCTTCACTCGCGCAGTGGCGCGAAACCTGGGGGGCACTCGCACAAGAAGCCGATGAGATTTTGTGCTTCTCCACCAGTAGCAGCCAACTCATTGCTGCGGTTCACCCGACTGTCGGCCCAAAGATTCGAATTGAGCCGCACGCATTACCGCACCAGTTTGATAGGCTGCCCAAGCGAGCGCCGGGCAGTGATCTCGTGATTGGCGTGGTTGGGGGTATCAACGTTCAAAAAGGACTGCACGTCGTCGATGGATTGGCCAAGCATTTGCTCAAATCCCGCCCAAAGGCACGGATTGTTCTGATTGGCCATATCAATGGACCGCGATTGCCGTCGAACGTCATCGTAACGGGACCCTACAACCCCTTGGATCTCCCGACCCTTATTGAAAGTTACGGCGTTCAGGTTTGTCTTATGCCATCGATTTGGCCGGAGACGTTTTCTTATGTCACCGCCGAACTGATGACGTTGGGCATGCCGGTGGTTGCTTTCGATATCGGAGCGCCAGCCGAACGTTTGGCGGACTATCCAAGCCGCGCTCTGATACCCCTGTCCGCCCGTGACAAACCAGACGATATCCTTGTGGCCCTCGAAGAGCTGATTGAACGTGAGCCCTACGAATGAACGGGGAGAAGGAGAAGCGCCGGTTGGGTTACCGCCCAAACACAGGCTAAGGTGAGATCGACGAAAAATACTCGAGAATAGGGCTCCGCTGCTTCTCGATCTTTGCAACTTCTGATGCGCAGGTATTTCTAACCTGCTGCTCCAACACACGATTTGAATTGCCTGCCAAACGGTGATGGCCGTTTGTATGTGCAGGGTTTCGTCTTCCGTTATCGTCGTCGAGCCGCACGTTCAGATGCTCAGCAATTACCTCCAGCGTCCGTGCGCCTTCCAGATAATGATCTTCATAAAACATGAGCTTTGGCCTTATCGCGTGCTCGCGAAAGTAAGCTGCCAACTTTCGTTCTTGATCAAGTATGTGACGTATCCAATGTAGAATTTTCTGTTTATTGAAATCAGAAAAATTCTTTGATTCTGAAATCTCTTTTTCTGTTTTCCCTGCCGTATGAAATATATTGGTCTGTGTCGCCTTGTATAAGCTTATACCCTGGGCAATAATATTTTTTCTAATATTCAATACTGATGCTTGATGCGGATTAATGTATTGGTGGAATGTGGATAGATCTGCACCAAGTTCGTGAATATGATAGATTGTACATTCAATTGTGAACAGGTTGTTTCCTGTTCTAGACTTGGCGATTAAGCGGCGAAGATACGCTTCGAGTGTATGGTGCTTTAGTTTTAAGCTTTCGGCTATTGCCTTTACAAAACTGGGATTTAAAAACTCGCCCGCTCTCCCAAGGCGGTTTGTTGCACTCAATTCTTGGGTTAGCCAACTGCTCCCCGATCGAGGCGTGAAGTAAATGATATGGTTTTTTTGCCGGTGTAGATCGCGGTTGTAAAACGGTGGCGGCAGCTCGTCCGCCCACAAATCCGCAGATCTGAGTTCCTTATGGAATTTCAATTTCTGGTCCGCATACTGCTCAGTTGTCTGAAGCTCTAAAAGCGCGCCGTCATTCATTTGCATTGATGCAAAGTCAAACACAGCGTCGACCGATGTCTGTGGAATACGCTTGTGTACAGCGGCGGGCAAACGCCCCTGTAACCCGCTTCCCGCTATAACCTCAGTTCACAAGTCCAGCAGTTGTTGCGACAGGAGCGGCAGCAGCGTTGAAAAGCTGGGTCAATTTGCTGAAGTCCGATAACGCCGCATTGGTCACAAACAGCGTATCGTGGTGGCGCATCTCCATCGCCTGCGCGAGGAACAATGTGTACGGATCTCGGAAATCAAAGCGATAAGCGACCGGGACAAGTCCGCCCGTGCTGAGCAGTGGACTTGAGGGGATGAGTTGACTGACCACTTGTGGGTTTTCCAACCTTAGGAGGAAAACCCCCGAAGGATTGGCCCGATTGTCCAACAGCCCACCGGCACGCGAAACCGCTTGCTGAACCGTGATTGACTCGCCTCCGAAAGGTACTTCGGCGTTTCGGCCCGTCGCGCCGGCTGAAAAGAATACGAGAGGTTCGGCGGTCACCGTAATTGTGTCGCCCGACCGGACATAGATATTCTCCGATGGGTTGGCGACGATATCCCGCATTGGCACACTGGCGGTATGTCCACCACGCGATACGTTGATCATTGCATCTTGTACCGGAATGCTCACGCCGCCGGCGGCAGCTAGGACGTCGAGAACTCGATCTCCCGCTTGAGACAATGGCACACGCCCTCCGCCACCGACAGCGCCGATAACGGTGACTGAAGATCCCGTTTGTTGCACGACGCTTATCAACACTTGGGGTTGAATCGCTTGCCCTTCCAAGGCAGTGCGAATCCGCTGCTCTGCCTGACCTTGCGTCAAACCGGCAACGCGTACGCGTCCGACATACGGAACGGTTATGGAGCCATCGGACCCCACCACTTGCTGAGGGATCGCGCCAGTGTTTGGACCTGTCCCTGCGGATTCGGGATCGCCGGCGCCGATAAACAACCCTCCAGAACCCGCCTCGAAGACCGATACCGCGACGCGATCGCCAACCGAGATGGCCGGTGCCTGGGCGGTGCCGCGGCCCCCGAAGCTCAGTGTAGGCATATCGGTGCTGCCAAGAACCGCCAAGACATCCGCATCCACATCAACCAACTCGAATCCGCTTTGCGCGGCCGAGGATTGCGTGAATGCCGATGTTGACGGACCTTGTCCGGGCAGTGCGGTGCATCCGGCGACCGCGATTGCGACAAAGGCGATTTTTGCGAAATTGAACAAGCGACTGGATTTCATCATCGGCGTCCCTGTAGCATGCGCATCTCAGGGGTACAGGGAGGCGTACGCGACTGGGAGAGATACTCCGTCTGCTATAACCAAAATGCCACACCCGCTCAACTCACCCCATTTGCTGCTCGATCTCGCGATCTGTTTGCTGCCGAGCGGCCGAGGGCTGTGCTGAGACGCTGATGGACTTCCCACGGACGAAATCCGCTGCGCTTTCCCGAATTGCCAGAGCTTGCGGCCGCATACCACCTGCGCTGATTGGTTGGGCGATAATGCTCAGCGCTAATTTGGCTGGGCGCAAGGCTACGCGGCGATGAGTGGTCTGGCGATCATTTCAGGTGGTTCAAGCGGGATTGGGCTGGCTTGCGCTCGCAGACTTCTTTCTTGGGGATATTCGGTTCTTCTGATCGCACGGGGGGCGGACGGACTGAAAAACGCTAGAGAATCGCTGGCCCGTTCGGCTCAAAGCGACCGGATTTACTGCTGCCAGCTAGATGTCTCCGACCAGGCAAAGACCCAGAAAACCATCGCAGAGGTCATCTCCGCACACGGTGCCCCCGCCTGGGTGGTGACAAGTGCGGGCATAGCCGTTCCAGGAGAGTTTCTTGAGGGTGCAGGTGACAGTTTTAGAGACCATATGGCCATCAATTATTTCGGTACGCTCAACCTATTGCGGGCTGCAGTCCCCGCAATGGTGCGCAACGGAGGTGGCCGATTGGTTTTGATAAGCTCGTCTGTCGCGCTCTCTGGCGTTTATGGCTATGCGGCCTACGCTCCAAGCAAGTTTGCGGTTCGCGGCTTGGGCGAAGTCCTGAGCGTTGAATTGGCGCAACACAACATTAGCGTGACCGTTGGTTTCCCGCCGGACACTGATACGCCGCAATTGGCAGCAGAGATGCCACTTCGACCTGAGGTGACTCGTTTGACTGCCAAGGGAGCGCCGACCGTATCGGCTGATTCTGTTGCCCGAGCCGTGCTGTCGGCGGCAAAAAAAGGAAAATTTTTTGCAGGACCTACGCTTCCAATACGTCTGCTCGCATGGGCGCAGGGGTTCTATGGTGCTCGATTGCGCCACAAACAGAAAAGTTTGGCGCGCAAGTCCATTTCGGGACGGTGATGGGCTAGTAGCATTTGACAAGACAGTGTTACTTGCACCGTCGGGCGTTCGACCGTTTACACAACCCAAGAGATTTGACAGTTGAGCCGGCGTAGTATCTGCGGCACCTCAATTTTGGGGCGCGACGTCGGTTTTTTGAGGCAATGAGGTCAATTTGAGTACTCGCACGTCCGTTCTTGGGATGGCCGCCCGGCTGCCCGGTGCCAATAATCTTCAAGCTTTCTGGAATGTGCTTGATCGTGGCGAAAACACGGTCTCACCTCAACCAAGCGGACGCTTCTCGGTCGAGCGGTACCTGCATCCGCGCGCCGATGCCGCCGGCTACAGCTATACGCTGGCTGGCGGTTACCTCGACCATCCTTTTGACTTTGATGCCGACGCATTTGGCATTTCGGCTCGCGAAGCGGTCCAGATGGACCCGCAACAGCGCCTTTTGATGGAGGTGGTTTGGGAAGCCCTTGAGGACGCAGGGATTCCCCCATCAAAGATCGCTGGAGAAAAAGTTGGCGTCTATGTTGGTGCCTCAAATGTCGATTACCAGAATTCCGTCGCTGGCGATCAGTCCGCCATCGAAAGCCATTTTGTAACCGGCGTCGCTCTATCGATTGTTTCCAATCGCATCTCGTACGCATTCGATTGGAAAGGCCCGAGCCTGACCATCGATACGGCGTGTTCGTCTTCGATCGTTGCGCTTTCCCATGCACTCGATGATCTATCCAACGACCGCGTGCCTGTCGCAGTTGTAGCTGGTGTCAATCTGCTCTTGTCACCGGTTCCTTACGTTGGGTTCTCGCGCGCCCGGATGCTCTCGCCGACTGGGCTTTGTCGCCCGTTTTCCGCAGCGGCGGACGGTTATGTTCGCAGTGAGGGCGCGGTTGCCCTTGTTCTAAAGAAAGGTGATTCGCCGGCCCTTGGAGGCCGCGGATTGCGCGTGCGCGCTGAATTGCTTGGTGCCGGAACCAATTCTGACGGCCGCAAGAACGGCATCTCCGTTCCATCGGCGCAGGGTCAGGCTCAACTTCTGCGTGATTTGTACGACAGACTGGAGGTCAGTCCGGACCAACTTGCCTTCGTTGAAGCGCATGGTACCGGGACACAGGTCGGCGATCCAATTGAAGCCGAGGCACTTGGCTCTGCGTTGGGTGTGAACCGATCGACCCCGCTGCCGGTTGGCTCGGTCAAGTCCAATATCGGGCACCTGGAGTGTGCATCGGGCGTTGCGGGCCTCGCGAAGACGATTTTGTGTCTGGAGAACGGTGTTGTTCCGCAAACGCTCTTCCTTGAGGATCGAAACCCAAATATCGATTTTGATGCGCTGAACCTTGCGCCGATACGCGCGCCGCTCACGCTTGGCAGACAAGACTCCCCATTGCGCGCCGGGGTTTGCAACTACGGTTTTGGCGGCACCAATTCGCATGTGATCGTGCAAGCGGCGCCTGCGGTTGAAGTGCAACCCGCTACTTCGATTGAAACCTCGAAGCAGCTGTTTGTTTCCGCTCATACGCGCGAGGCGCTCAAGGCTCTGGCAAGCGAGTATGCGACAGCGTTGCCGCAATCTCCGGAGGATGCCAATCGTTTCGTGGAGGCGGTCGGTGCACAAAGAGACTGGCTGAAGGAGCGTGCAGCGTTTGACGCTAGCTCGCCTGCGATACTGCGCTCGAGCTTGTCAGCGTTCGCTGATGGAGACGATCAGGCAAGCCTTGCGTCGGCGCGCGTTGGCGGCGCTGGAAAAGTGGCGCTGGTGTTTTCTGGCCATGGCAGCCAATGGGTTGGGATGGGTCTGGATGCGCTCAAAGGCGATCGGGCGTTTGCTGCTGAAATTGACGCAATTGACGACATCTTTGAAAAGCTTTCGGGATGGCGCATTGGTTCCATGCTCGCGAGCGATGATCTCGTTGAGAAGATTGCCGACATTCACGTGGCGCCAGCGCTCATTTTTGGTGTTCAATCAGCCCTCAACGCTGTTCTGCGCCAGCGTGGCTTGCGGCCTGATGTGATCGTGGGTCACAGCGTTGGTGAGGTCGCCGCTGCTGAGGCTTGCGGAGCGCTTGATCGTGAGCAGGCGGTCCAACTGATATTCGATCGGAGCCGCCACCAAAACCTGCCACGCAATCATGGCGGCATGGTTGCAGTAGCTGCGGATGCTGACCGGACACGAGAGCTGATAACGCGGTTTGAACCACAACTCACAATTGCAGCACATAACAGCCGCTCGTCTACAACGATCAGCGGTGAGTTGGAGAGCTTGAAACGGTTTATTGGTGCGGCGCGTCGGAACCGCGTTGCGTCCGTAATGCTCGAAGTCGAGTATCCCTTCCATTCTCGTTACCTCGACCATGAGAAGGACGGTTTGATCAAGGCGCTCAGCTATCTGAAGCCTCAGGCCCCGTCCGTACCTTACATCTCCTCTACCGATGATGCGCTGATTGATGGACCTTCTATGGATGCCGCCTATTGGTGGCGAAACATCCGGAATCCGGTCCACTTCCGTCAGTCTATCAAGCGTGCCGCGGAGATGGGTGTTTCACTGTTCTTGGAGGTTTCAGCGCGCCCAATCCTGGTAAACCCGATTGCTGAAAGCGCGCGCGATGCCGATATTTCGCCGACGGTCCTGCCGACCCTCAAGGCTCGCGAGGCAAAGAGCGAGACAGGCCAAGGAAGCGGCAATCCAATTGACGAGATTTATGCGAGCGCTGTGGTTCACGGCGCAGTTGCTCGGCCGTGCAACGACGCAGCTGTGTGTATGGATCTGCCAACCTATCCTTGGCAGCGCCAAACCTTTGTCATTGAGCACTCACCGGAAGCGCTGAGACAATTGACCAGCCTCAAGGGGTTGCGTCGCCATCCATTGCTCGGTTCGCGCATGGCTGACGGCTCTCCAGAATGGCGTATGGTGCTGGATGCGGGCATTATTCCTTACCTATCTGATCACAGGGTTGGCCAGGAAATTGTCGTGCCCGGTGCGGCGCTTATGGAGATGGCGCTGGCTGCCGCGATGGACGTGCTCGGTGCGGGCCCTGTTCGGCTCGACGATCTTGATGTCTTCCGTGCGCTTGTTGTGTCCGATGACGGAATGCGCGAGGTTTCGGTGCGCTATGAGGTGTCGCGCAAACGGATTGAAATCTGGAGTCGGCGCCGGTTTGCTGACGACTGGACTTTACATGCCGCCGCACGGGTTTCCTTGATTGACCAAAGTCAGCCCCTGTCGTCCTTCGAGCCGTTACCAAAAACGGCTGAGCACTTTGCCAAATCAGAGATTTACCGAGCAACTGCTGATGCCGGGCTGATCTATGGGCCATCCTTCCAGCGACAAGCCGGCCTGCGTAAGCACGAAAACCGGATGCAGGCGGACCTTGAGCCCAGCAGTCTGGATTGTGGGGCGTTTGATGCGAGCTTGCACTTGCTCGACCCTTCTGCCGTGGACGCTGCATTCCATGGTTTGTTTCTTGATCTCGAAGGTTCAGGCGAGGAGGGAGTTCAAAGCGCTTTCCTTCCTGTGCGTGTCGGTGAGATCTCGGTTTGGCAACCGTTCGGCGCGGCAGCAACAGCTCAGCTTGATATAACGCGCTCAACGCCGACGGCACGGGTTGTGAATGCGGTCCTCTTTGATTGCGAAGGCTGTCCGGTTGCAACTTTGAACAACGTTTATCTGCGTCAGGTTGTGCTCAACCGCGCGGAGGTGAAAAACCGCGTCATTGAGACTGACCTGATCACCGCCTTTGACTTTTCCGAAGCCGGGTCTTCGTCAAGCGAGCCATTGTTGGAGGAACGAGCAAGCGTGGCGCCGCATGTGTTGGCGCCGTGGCAGCTTAGCCGTGCGCTTTGCCTGTCTATTGCTCAGGACGTTGCAAAGACTTTTGTGCCGCACCAGAGCATTTCATTCAGTGCAATCGACGCCCTCGACGACGAGGCGCGCTTGGCCGTTCGCGCTTCGTTGTCCATGCTGCAGCAGGCGGACTTGGCACAGCAGAACGACAACGCCTGGAGCATACAGGCAGACGATACTTTACCGTCAGCACAGGTGTTGCTGGCGACGATGGCCGAGCGCTTTCCCAAGGCGCATGCAGATATCTTTGCAGCTGCTGAACTGATGGTTCGCTTCGGTCGCCATATCGGTCATGAAACGCCAGTGGGTGGCACGCAGCCGCGAGGTCACCTGGCGACATTTGATATGTTATGTGCTTCGGGCGCTTTGTTTGATGCCGCTCGTCGTGACACGGTGGCAGCTCTTGAACGCTTGTGCGCAACGCGCTCCCGGCGTCTCCCTCGCGTTTTGGTGTTGGATCGATGGCTGGCGGGCTTACAGGCACCGCTCGAGGCGTTCGTGCGAGAGGGGGCCATTGAGCTGGTAATCGCTGCGGCGGGTGGGGCCGTATCTGAGCAGGCAAAGTCGCTGCTCAAACTTGGTCCTTCGACTCGTCTTATTGCGTTGTCTGAAAGTGCAGATGATGAGTTGGCAAAACCCGAAACAGAAGCGGCTGACGCGATCGTTCTTGGAGCGGTCTGGTATGATTATAAGGCCGCAATGGACGAGCTGGCGAAAGTACTGCACCTGTGTTCATCGCGCTGCAATGCTTTGCTTTGGACCGGCCCTGCCGATCCGGCTCTGCAGATGATGTTTGCCGGCTTGGATTCACAATCCCCCGCTCAAGATGTGCTTTCTCATGCGATGACCGACGCCGCTAACGGCGCACGTGACATTTTGGGCGCCGACGGCTTCCACTTTGATGATGACCTGAGCGACGCTACCGGTGGTGTCCTTATTGCGCGCCGTGAGGGTGGAACAGCCTCCTACTTGCCGGTCAAGCTTCAATTGATTCCGGGAACTTCGTCCTGCCCGATCGACGATGGGCTGGCAGGAGCTTTAGCCGCGCGGTCCGGGGAAGGGGAACCGATCTTTCTAGACCTTCCTGATGGTCCAAACAGCCTGTTGTCAGCAGCCGTGCGCGCGGAGCGTCGAGCGCTGAGGCTTGCGGGTCAGCTGAAACTACAGTCTCGGCGAGACGAGGCCGTGCCGTTATGGATCGTTACGCGTGGAGCGTTTGCTAATGGTCTGACCGGTGACGCAGATGCAGACGCCATCTGGCGCTTTGGGCGGGTGGCGATGAATGAGTATCCGAACATTGATATTCGTCTCGTTGATCTGGCCAATGATCTTTCAAACAAACGCGCGGCTGCGCTGCTGTGTGATTTGATGGCTAATCCGGGTGTTGAGCGCGAATTCGTGATCAACGGCGCGTGCATCCGAGTGCCGCGTGCGCGCAGGGGCGATGTCACAGTCCAACGTCCCTGTGATCAGCAATCACGCGCCCAGCTTTCCCTTTTGCCCGGTCAAGGTTTTGAAGAAGCTGCTTGGAAACGTACTGCCCGACACGCACCAGACAGCGAAGAGATCGAGATCGAAGTTCAGGCGGTCGGTCTCAATTTCCGTGATGTCATGCTTGGCTTGGGCATTCTTGACGAAGACCTTCTTGGACACGGTCTTTCGAGTTCAGCATTGGGTTTTGAATGTACCGGCCGCGTTACCCGGGTCGGTCAAAACGTAACGGATCTCAAGGTCGGTGATGCGGTCATGGGCTTTGCCAGTGACGCCTTTTCATCCCACCTGTGCGCGCCGCGCTCACAGTTTTATCCGATGCCGTCCGGCTTGACCTTCGAGGCTGCCGCGACAGTGCCGGTCGCCTTCACCACCGCATGGTATGCCCTGCGTGACGTTGCGCGATTGGACGCGGGTGAGACGGTTCTCATTCATGGTGCCGCGGGAGGTCTCGGGCTTGCCGCGATCCAAATTGCGCGCTTGTGCGGCGCCCGCGTTATTGCAACCGCCGGCACGGAAGCCAAGCGTCAGCTTGTTCGGGCTTTAGGCGCCGAGGCTGTTTACAATTCGCGCAACACGGACTTTGAACGCCAGATATTGGCGGAGCATGGTGGCGTCGATGTCGTCCTCAACTCGCTATCCGGCGAGCAAATGTGGGCGAGTTTGCGAACACTCAAGCCGTTCGGGCGGTTTGTGGAATTAGGAAAGCGAGACTTCTTGGAAAACACGCCGCTGGACCTGCGGCCGTTTTTGCGTAACCGAAGCTACTTCGGCGTTGACCTCGATGAATTGTTGGCGGCGAACCCATCCAAGATTGACGCCATCGTCGAGCGCCTTCTTTCTGCCCTCAGCGCTGGCGATCTCGTACCGTTGCCTCACCGTACCTTCCAGGGAGCCCATGTCGGCGAGGCGTTCAGGCTGATGCAACGCGCTGAGCATATCGGCAAAATCGTCGTCCAGCCATCGAAACAAGCGGTTCATAAACCTGAGCGTCTGAGCTTTTCGCCAGCCGAGGGGGTCCATCTGGTTTTTGGCGGAACACGAGGCTTTGGCTTCGCTTCGGCAATGCGGCTGCTCGATAAGGGTGCAAAGAAAGTTGTACTGGCATCCCGCAGCGGTGTTCAGGATTTGGAGCTTGCCGCGCGCATACGCGCACTTGGCGAGCGTGTAGCTGTCGAAAAAGTGGACGGAACCGACCCAGATGCGGTTTTCCGATTGTGCGCCAAGGTCCGGGAAACGTATGGCCCGATCGTCGGTGTGCTCCACACGGCCATGGTGCTTGAGGACGGTTTCATTGAAGGGATCACGGCTGACGCGCTTCACCGCGTGACGGCGCCAAAAACCATAGCCGCTCAAGCGCTGCACGAAGCAACATTGGATGATCCTCTCCAGTACTTCACGGTGTACTCGTCGGCTACAACGGTGATCGGCAGCCCAGGCCAGGCTGCCTATGTACTGGCAAACGGCTACCTTGAAGGATTGATGTATCACCGTCGGCAAATAGGTTTGCCCGGTCTAGCTGTCGCTTGGGGCGCAATTTCAGATGCAGGCGCTATCTCGCGTGACAACGACCTGCGTGAAAGGCTCGAACGTACGACCGGTGTGACGGGTGTCTCGTCGGGCGAAGCGCTTGATCACCTTGAAGCGTTGTTGGCTCGGGGTGACCAAGCGGGTCCGATTGAAACCTATACCGCTATCGGCGGCAGTCTGGTTGCCGACAAGCTGGCGGTTTTGGCGACTCCGGCTTTTGCCAACTTGCAGATAGGGCAATCGCGCGATGCTGCATCGTCGGCCATCGATTTGCGCGATATGATAGCGCAGAAGTCCGAGGAGGAGATGCTGGACTATCTCACCGATACGACGGTTGAGGAGATATCCAAGATCTTACGTATTCCAGCCGAAGCAATCGACCCGGACGAGCCGCTGTCTGTGATCGGCATGGACTCCCTGATGGGTCTAGAGCTGAGACTTGGATTTGAAAGCCGGTTCGGTGTCGAGTTGCCGCTGCTCGCTATTGGCAATATAAGTGTGCGTGCTCTGGCGCGAAAACTGCTCAACGATCTGGCCAATGAAAACGAACAGGTTGACGAACAGAGCAAAACAGCCGAAGCGCTATTAACCATTCACGGCGCGCAGTCTGACAGCCAATAACGCGCCGGTGGCCTTAATCCCCCTTGTTCGTGCGCATGCAGCTATGCGTTCGACATCACGTTGAGACCGCTTATGAACCAAAAGTCCGAGCGCGTAGGTCTGACCGATGATGGTTTGAGTTCGCTGATGGACCGTATCGACCAAGTTCGGGTCGCTCAGCCGACGGCAAAGCGCACGCCAATCTCGAGCCCGAAGCGCAAGTCGCAAGCCTACGACACCACGTTTGAAACCCTCCCCGGGTTTTCGAACATCAATGCACAGCGCAGTTTTGGGAAGGGCTTGGGCATCCACAACCCCTACTACAATGTGCACGATGCCATGGCTGGAGCCCACAGCCAGATTGATGGTCAGCCTGTCCTGAATTTTTCGTCGTACGATTATTTGGGACTTAACGGGCATCCTCAGATAACCGAAGCTGTGCAAAAAGCGGCAGCTGACTGGGGGACGAGTGTCTCCGCCAGCCGTATGACGGCTGGCGAACGCGCCATACACCGCGAGCTCGAGGCCGAGCTAGCGGCTGTTTATGAAGCGGAGGATGCCGTTGTTTTCGTTACCGGTCACGGCACTGCGGTCTCAACGGTGGCCGCTCTGATGGGGCCAAAAGACCTCATCGTCCATGACGCGGTGATCCACAACTGCGTGGTGGTCGGAGCTCAGTGTTCCGGTTCAACCCGGCGAGCCTATCCTCATAACGATCTTGACGCTCTGGAAGCCATCCTCGAGCGCGAACGCCATCACTATGGCCGCACGATGATCGCCACCGAGGGTTTGTTCTCGATGGACGGTGATGGGGTCGATCTCGCACGTCTGGTCGAATTGAAGGAGCGTTACGGCTGCTGGCTATTGGTTGATGATGCCCATGCGTTGGGCGTGATGGGAAAAACAGGCCGTGGCGTTTTTGAACATGTCGGCGTCCCTCCTCAAGGGGTTGATATCTGGATGGGCACGCTATCGAAATCCGTGGTGAGTTGTGGTGGTTACGTTGCCGGTTCGAACGCTCTGATCGATTATCTGAAGTCCTATGCTCCGGGCTTCGTGTATAGCGTTGGGATGCCTGTCACAAATGCCGTTGCTGCGCTTGAAGCCCTGCGGTTGATGAAGGCTGAGCCACAGCGCGTCGAAAAGCTGCAGGCTAATGGCAAGCAGTTCCTCGAAGGCGCCAAGCAACGCGGGCTTGATACCGGCCCAAGCTGGGGCCTCTCTATCATCCCCGTTATGATTGGCGACAGCCTGCGTGCGGTTGGCTTGACCGACCGCCTTCTGAAACTGGGAATCAACGCTTTTCCGGTCTTGCCGCCTGGAGTGCCCGAAAAGTCGGCGCGACTTCGCTTCTTCCTGACCTGCGAGCATACCTCGGAGGAGATAAACCGCGCTCTTGATTGCATAGCCAGCGAGCTGAACGCTCTGATTGAGATGGGGTTTGGTCTGGACCAGGCCGCCGACCTCGCGGCACTCAAGTCGTCGCTTGCTCGATAACGATCGGCAATTGACGAGCGGTGGGCCCGGTTCGTCGCAAAGCCAGTGTGTCCTGTTCTTGCAAGGACCACCCTCGCTGTTCTGGCGCCAGCTAGCGTCTGCTCTGCGAGCGAAGGGCGTGCGCACGGTGAGGGTCGGATTATGCGGCGGTGACGTCCTTTATTGGCCCTCGTTCCGTACCCGGCTCTTCTTTGGAAGACTTGAGGTGTGGTCCGTCTGGCTGACGCGATTGATCGAGGAAGAAGGTGTCACTGACATAGTCTACTACGGCGACCGCCAGCCCTATCACAGAGCGGCGCGAGCCGTTGCCATGGAGCGTGGTATCAAAGCGCACGCGGTCGAATTTGGTTACTTGCGGCCGGGCTGGCTTACTCTTGAGCGGGGTGGCATGAGCGCGTTTTCGCACTTTCCGGCCGATCCTGCTGTTATACGACAAAATGGGTCTGGGCTGGCCGCGTTGCCGAAGACCGGAGGTTTTGGCCATCACTGGCTTCATGAAGCCACTCATGAGATCATCTACAATATCACCAATCTCTTGTATGCGCCGATCTTTCGGAACTACGCACCAGACTTGCTCGAAAAACCCTACAAGGAATATCTCAGCGGTGTTGCGAAGCTTTGGAGAGGGCGGAAACAAAGAAGCCGTTACGAGGCAGTGGAGCGCCTGTGCCTAGAGGCTAGTTGGCCTATGGCGCTCTACGCGCTCCAACTGCAGACCGATTGGCAAATCAGGGCAAATTCACCGATCGCTGATCAGCGGGACTCCCTCGATCATGTGATCAGTTCGCTTGCACGATCCGCGCCAGCGGACATGCGGTTGCTGGTCAAACTTCACCCCCTTGATTCAGGAAGGATCGATTGGGAGGCAGAAGTCGCTGAGATTGCGCGGCGCCATGGCGTTGGAGATCGCGTTCTTTTCCTTGACGGTGGTAATCTGGATGCGCTCCTGAGGCGCTCGCACGGCGCGATCGTGATTAACTCGACGGTTGGTCTGCAAGCGCTCCGAATGGGCTTCCCGGTCAAGGTCCTTGGCGTTGCGGTCTACGATTTACCAGGTCTGACCCACCAAGGATCGCTAGAATCTTTTTGGCATAGCCCCGATCCAGTTGATACCGAGCTTCGGGTTGCATTCGTTCGTCTGCTGGCAGCGAGCACCCAAGTGCCCGGCTCCTTTTACAACCGTAAAGGACGTGCGGTTGCAGTAAAAAAGGTCGCCGATAGGCTAGCGATGGGCCGCGTCAATGAGCCGAACGCGTTTGTTACACCGCCTCCTCGCCTCGCAAGGGCGAGAAGAATGGGCATTCCAGTCGATTCGGCGGACGTCATGTGATTTCATCAAGCGAATCGTCGAGAAAATACCACTGATTTAGGTTGTCGCGTACAAGCGGCTCAACCTGCTCGTTGAGGAATGCCACCGCTTCGAGCGTGCGTTTCTGACCCGTAAGGGTCGTTTTGGGTAGATGAAAATAAGGGACGCTGTCGAGATAGAAGCGGGCTTTGCCCTCGCGCCGGCAATTGCCGAGCATGATGCGAGCGCCGGTCTGCTCTGCGAGCCAGACCGCCAAAGCCAGATTGCCTTTGCGATGTGGCTTCCGACCAAACAGCGGGGCCATCGATTGGCCGTGCCTTGCTTCGTCGGGAAAGATCGCCACGCGACCGCCCGCGAGTAAACGAGCCTTTGCGCGATGCAGGCCGCGCCGATCAGGTGGCAGAATGGTGATATCGAACTGTTCGCGAACCTTTGAAACGATCACCCGTTGCGCCCAAGTCTCCGGAGCAATCGCAAACGTAAAGAAATCGATGCCCATCGCCTGAAAGGCAGCGGGATAGACCTCCCAATTGCCGGTGTGCACCGTCATCATAAGTGTGGGTTCGTCTTTGGCTGTTCGCAGATTTTCCTCAAATTGCGGCGAGATCGTCAGCCGACCTTGGCCGTAGAGACGGTGCAGCGTTGCGAATTCAGACCAAACGCGCCCTGCATTATCCTGGAAATCCAGCACAGCCTTTTCAATGCGCTCATCGTCCCAATCTGGGCACAGAATCTTGAGATTTGCGCGGGCGTTATCGGCGACATGCGGCATGTTACGCTTGATATTCAGGCGCGCCAGATAGCTGCCAAAGTCCGAGACCCAATCAACAGGAAGACAGCGCAGTGCGTAAAAGGCGGCATACTCGCCCAGGTCGCGTATCCGTGTTGTGGTGGTGTGTTCAATCGGTACGTCGAGAAGCGGCCGCTCGGCGATCTTGCTGCTCATCGGTGCTTCACTCGCAGGGGCATTCCGTCGTGCGGGCGCAACGTCATGCGGCAACGCGGATCTGCGACGTAATCGTCGGGAACTTCAAAACGAAAGCGTTGGGCCAGTGTTGCCAGCGAAAGGACCGCCTCGGCCATGCCGAATGCCAACCCTGCACATACGCGAGGCCCCACGGCGAAGGGTATATAGGTGAAGGGTTGCGGGCGCGCCTTGTCGACAAAGCGATCCGGCTTGAAGGCGTGTGGATCTGGCCAAAACGCCGCTGTCCTATGCAGGAGCCACGGCACAACAAGGATCAGCCCGGCTTTCTCAACTTTGACGCCCATGATCGTGTCATCAACGTCGGGCTGGCGTGCATAAATCGGGACAGGCGGGTAGAGCCGTAAAGTCTCCTCGATCACTGCCCTGCAGAAGGGCAGCTTGGGCAAGTCGGCATACACTGGTTGCCGGTTGCCCAAAACGGTTGAGAGTTCTTGGTGCAGCGCCTCATCAGCCCAGCGTGCTTTTGACAAGCAATAAAACGCCCAACTGAGCGTGACCGCCACGGTCTCATGACCTGCCATGAAGATCGTCGCGGCCTCGTTGCGTATTGCGGTGACATCGATGTCGAGTTCTGGGTTTTTCTCGCGTCGTCGCATGAGAAGTGCAACCATCGAGACGGTGCTGGTGTCGCCGTCAATGTGCTGCTCGACTATGCGTTCAATCGGACGGTGAACCCGCGCAATCGCGCTGTTAAGGCGTCGGCTGCGCCGGATGGCCCAACCCTCGTCCGCTCCCAGAAAGTAGCCAAGATTGAAGCTGTTGGCGGCGCGCTGATACTGGCTGAAGCCCGATACGATCTCATCGGCGGCCTCGTTCCCCAGTTTGGTTCCAAACACGGTCCGCGAGATGATCTCAGCGGTAAGCTTGGCCATGTACGAGACGCCGTCTATCAGCGAACCGTCCGGTTCTTGCGCTTGGCGCTCGACGGTCTCCTGTAAAACCGTTTCCATAATCGGTGCGAACTCACCAAGACGGTTTTTATGCACGATATCCGCGACGAGGGAGCGGCGTTGCTTCCACAGCTCGCCGTCGCTGATGAAAAGCCCGTCGCCAAGCAGTGGCTCCAGGACGCGCCGCATTCCGGGCGCTTTGCGTTCGTAGCGATCGTTGTGCGTGACAAGCGTATGCTTGATTGCGTCAGGTCTGTTCAGGAGGACGACCTGTCGGCCGAGGATGCGGAAGTCGTCGACGCAAGGCTCATGGTGGCTTTGCATCCATTGCCCAATCAGGCTGTGCCGCGCCCCTAGTATGGTCCGGATAACCCCTGGCGTGGAATTTATTGGCTCCGGACGCGCGGGTTCAAAGTGCGCGTCGCCGATCGTTTCGAGAACAGGCTGTGGGGTATACAAGGCCAATCGTTTGGATCCGCTTGCTCGGCAATTTCATAAGATGTTCAGATAAAGGAAACAGCTCTGGCAAGCTAGACTGGCAAACGATCCTCCCGGGAAATCCGTATGTCGTGGCAGCTTGAGATCGATCCGAGAATTGGTTCGGAAGCTTCGGCTGTCTTGACCGGTCACACCGCGTGTTCGCGGATGCCGTAAAAACCCAAAACGCCGATCACCCAAGCCAAGAGCGAGAAAGCAAAAACGGTTGGTATAACAACCTCAGCTCTAGGGTATTCGGCGCGTTCCGGCGCTCGCGGCTGAACAAACACCGCAAGATAGCGCTGGTTACGGTCTGCCTCGGCCCGCGCCGCTTCGAGCGATGTAAGAGCCGCCGTATAGGCCTGCTGAGCGAATTCCTGTTCGATTCCCAGCTCTTCGAAGCTTGAAAGTATGCGGGCAACATCCCCGCCTTCTAGCGGTGTCGACCCATCGATCTGCCGGCGCGCCGCATCGATCTGGCCAAGGATGCTCTCCCGCCTTGCCTGCAGCACGATCATGCCGGGGGCGGACTCAGACAAGAAATTGCCTGCCGACGCAATTTCTGCGTCAACTCTTGCAAGATCACCTTCGAGTGTGGCGATCAACTGTTGCGCTGAGCCCGCCCGGATGACCGGGTCAGCAATCTGCTCGCGCGCGCGAAATTCGCGCATGGCCTCGCGCGATTGCGCAAGACGTAGCTCAGCGCGGGCAAGGTCGGCATTGGCGTTGCGCAGCGATTCATTACGCGCTTCAAGTGAGATACGGTTCACCAGTTCTCCGGCAAGCTGGAGGGTGCGTTCGGCCACCGCAACTGACTCATCGGGCGTAAAGGCAGACGTCTCAAGGATGATCGTGCCCTTGATATTGTCGTAATAGACGTTGGTGACACGGCTCCAATAGTCCGCAAGCCGTTCAATCTCCGTTGAGCCGGTCAGCCGCGAAATGAAGTCTATGTTGGAGCGACCGTAAATGGCCTCAATGTCCAGAAACGCTTGAAGGTTATCGATAAAATCAACGCTCTGCAGATAGTCCACGACCATATGTGAGTCGGTTGATGTCTGATCTGGTGCGCCACCAAGCGCGCCCAGGATACCTGATGCGTCAATGAATGTGCTGTCCTGGCTGCGGACCGCGAATTGCGATTCCACCGCGTATCGATCGGTGGCGAAGGCCAGCACATAGATCGCCGTCAAAAGTGTCGGCAGACCAACGACAATGAGTGCGCTTACAAGTTTCCAATTACGCTGTGCCCATGATTGAGCGCGTTTTGGCTGGTCGCTCGATGCGTCAAGCGTTGGCAGCGGAACCACTTTGAGCTTGCTGGTCTTCGGGTTCGCCGGCGGCGCCTTCTGTCCGTTATCAGGCTTCACATCGGCCTGCGGGCCCTTGCCCGCTTTGCCTTGCTCGCCAGTCTGGGTGGCCTGATGGGTGTTTTGGTCGGTCAAACTGTATCTTTCACAGGTGGGCGCGATTCTCGCTTCAAGACGTCAGCGTAGACTTCCAGACCCTCTTCAACGGTCCCGTAAAAGGTCAGCTGTCCACGATCAAGCACGCAAGACGTTTCGCAGAAGCGTTTTAAGGTCTGGTTGCCATGCGATACCATTATGACATCAGCATGTTCGCGCTTGCTATCAAAAACCTGCTCACACTTTTTGCGGAAGTTGGCGTCTCCGACCGCAGTGATCTCATCGACAAGATAAACATCGAAATCGAGCGCCATGGACAAGCCAAAAGCGAGCCGTGCGCGCATGCCCGAGGAGTAGGTCTTGACGGGCATCGATAAATGGTTGCCCAATTCGGAAAAGTCTTTGACGTAGTCGGTCACTTGATCGATAGGGCAGTCATAGACCCGACTAGCGAAGCGGATGTTCTCTAGACCCGAGAGTTCGGCGTTGAATGACCCGGCGAAGCCGAGAGGGAAGGAGACCCGAACACCGCGTCGGCGAATATATCCTCGGTCGGGCAGGCTGGTCCCAGCGATCATCCGAAGCAAAGTCGATTTACCGGCACCGTTTATACCGATCACTGCAAGGCTGCGCCCGCGAGGAATCGCGAAGCTGCAATTGTTGAGCACTGTCTTCCGGTCGCGTCCGACCCTGTAGCTCTTTGTAACCGCTTCGAACTCGATCATTCGTAAATCTTGAAACGCGATGCGCGCAGGACGAGCAACCCTGCACTCAGAAGACCAAAGGCAACAAGCATAAGAAACGACATGCTCAGGAAGTTGCTCTCATAGGAGCTGTAATAGGCGTCTCGAAAGGCCACCACCGCATGGGTGAGAGGGATCCACCAGACAAAATCACGGATCGTCTCAGGTAATTGGTCGGCGACGAAAAAGATACCAGCCACGATAAAGCTCGGTAATTGTATCCAAGACCATATCGTCGCCCACGCTCGAAATCGAATGGTGATCGCAGCGTTCAAGGTGCCAGCGCCAGCACCCAGCAAAACGGCTGCACCTATAGCCGCCAGAACGCCCAAACCGTCATCGGGCAGGACCGGGTAGCCAAGAAAGAAGAACAGCAGCGCCACCAGTAAGGACGAGCACAGCACCGTGGCGCTCTCTAAGAAGGTGCGCCCGATCAATGTATCGATCGGGCGTACCATCGGATAGGCCAACAGGCTTCTATTGGCGTTGATCGTCTGCGTCAGAGAATTGCTGACCTTGTTGAACAACATGAACGGCACCAGGCCGGTGAAGAAGAACACTTGCATGCTTGTGCCCAGCAGCGGTGCGCGGCCGAGAAACGAGAAGATTGTCGCCAAAAGCGCGATATGGACAAACGGTTCGCCAAGCGCCCAAACGTAGCCCAATTTGGAATGCCCGAAACGGGTCCGCATCTCACGCAAAACAAGTGCACCGACTACGCGAAATTGAATCGCGACGGCGGTTCGGAAGCTCACTCGTTCGGGTAGTACGTCGTCCATCTCACCAAGTCTGAGGTTGTGGGATTACCCAAGACCTATACGCTCGCTGCGGGGGGTGGCGCAATGTGCGCTGAACATGTGCATTTTTTGCGGCCACGGTCCCATGGCGAGGTGTGAGTTTTCTCTTTTGCCCGTCTCGTTTAGCCCGCTGAAGCCTCGTCGTCTTGGTTTGGATGAGTGCCCCTTTGCGCTGGAGACCGCCGCTACGGCTCCGATCGACGCGAGCGCCTGTGGCGCACTTTTCCCGCGCACTGTTCCGACCGTCTGTTTTTGGGCTGTAGGGGGTTAAGTCACCGCGAGCGGCGAACCTGTTGCCATGGCTATCGGGCCCAGACACGGTCGAGACTGATGAAGCGGTTGAGAATGACAAGGGCCAGCCCCGTTCCGATGATGACCAGTGCTGAAACCGCATTCACGGTGGGCTCCACATCGAATTGGACGTCTGCATAGATCCGCACCGGCAAGGTCAGAAGTCTCGCCGTGGTGAGGAATGCCGTGACCGTCACTTCTCCAAACGACACCAGGAACGCAATGATCGCTGATGCGAGGATCGCTGGCGTTATTGTTGGCAAAACGATGTACCAAAACGTGGCCAGACGATTAGCACCCAAGCTGGCTGCGGCTTCCTCAAGACGTACATCCATATTTTCGACAGCAGCGCGCAACATGATCAGCGTGAAAGGCGCGATCAGGACCCCGTGAACCAGGACCAGTCCCATAAAGGGTGGTAGCAGAACGAACACCTGCAGGAGCTTCAGAACGCCCAAAGCGAGCGCGATGCCGGGCAGGGCAAGTGGGAGTAGAAACAGTGTGCCGGTAAAGCCCATGGCGCGGCTGGGGTAGCGGACCAAGGCAAAGGCGGCGGGAAGCGCGATCAGAACGGCACATAGTGCCGAGACTATACCCAATTGAGCAGAGATAATGGCGGCGTCGATGTAGCTGGACCCATCAAAAAGGATGCGTTCGTACCATTTCCACGTAAAGCCGCGCCAGGCTGCTGTTGTGGCTTGGGGGACGTCATTGACGGAATTCACCAGGACAAACAGCAGTGGAAGCAGCAGCAGAGCCAATCCCACGGCGAAGAGCACGCGGCCAATCCAAACACCAAACCTATCGAGCGTTCCGGCTAACCCACGAGGCAGGAGTGCAAACCTGCTTCGAGATTGGGGGGGCGTTTCCTGCGCCCCTAGCCATGGCGTCAGTCGCCGAAAGAGGGCGCTAATGACCACCGTTCCGGCAAGACAAAGCATCAGCAACGTCATCGCAAGCGCCGAGGCGAGGGGATAGTTCTGGATCAGCAGCGCTTCTTCGTAGACCAGCATACCGACCACCCAAACCTTCTTGCCGCCAAGCAGAGTTGCCGAGACATAGGCTGTCGTTGCCAGAAGAAACACGATCGTTATGCCCGCCCTCAGCGCAGGCAAGGCGAGGGGCAGCGTGACCAACAAGAAACGATCGCATGGCCCTGCGCCGAGACTTGAGGCTGCCTCGTCAAGGCGGGGATCACGGCTCGACAGGCTGTCGAACAAGGCCATGATCAAAAAGGGCATGAAGACCTGAACAAGCGCGATGACAACTGCCGCTTCGGTGAACAGCAGATTGAGCCCGGTTAGCGATGAGACCGGCCCGCCATTGGCGAGCAAAAGCAGGAGGCCGACCGAGCGCACCACCACATTCGTCAGCAGTGGGATCAAGACGATCGCCACCGCAATCCCACGCCATTGGCTTGGCAGTTTCGCCAACCATAAAGCGATCGGGAATCCCAGAATGGCCGACATAAGGGCCACCGTTACGCCTATCCCCAAAGTCTCAGCGATGATCCGCAAATAGTAGAGGTCGGTCAGGACCAGCTGGAATTGAGCAAGAGATGGTACCCATTCAAGAGGTGCGAAAATCGACGTGTTTTGTTGAAGGCTTAGCGTTAGGACCGTGCCCATGGGTGCGCCAAACGCCAATGCCATCCAAAGTGCCATGGGTGCGATGAGGAGCCAGGGCCGCCAGCTGGCGAACGACAAGGTCGATCTCGATCGGTTAAGACGATTACCGGCGGGCATGCTTGGTGTGTCCGCCGGTACGGAGGTACTTGGGTCTGTTGTCGTTTGAGCCAAGTAGGAAGGTCCCGTCAGCCGGCGATTTCGCGGTTGAACCGCGATGACCATGTGGCCTGCTGCGCGATGACATGGTCCCAATCAAAGTCGATCAGACTTGCCACATCCTCCTCGCCATAAACGCACTTGGCGGCGATCTCCGGCGGTAGTTCAAGCGAGCGGATGGTCGGGCCATAGTAAATCTCTTCCGCATAGGCGCGCTGGCAGTCTTCGGATAGGTGCAGCTCGACCCAAGCCTCAGCCAGTGCCTGGTTCTGTGTGCCTTCGGTGATGCACGCGACATTGACCGCAACCGGCATACCCTCGGTTGGCTTGGTCACAATGATATCGTTGTTGACATCGTCCGCATATTTCTGGGTGAACGAGCCAAACTCAACCGAAGCGGCGGCCTGGTCGGCGTCAAACATGCCGTAAAGCTGCGACTGGCTCGACTGGAACGCCGCAAATGGCTTCAGTGATGCGATGGCTTCAAAGCCGGGATCGATGTCGAATTCATCGCCGCCGTGGACTTTCGCCGCCATAAGGAGCGCCGCTGTCCCCTGCGCGCCGGGGTAGCTCGGCCAGGCAAGCTTGCCCGCAACATCTTCCCGCCAAAGGTCCATCCAACTGGTCATCGGGCTATCGACCATGGTCTGATCGTAGCAAACGGTGATGGCGTTGAACGCAACGCCATAGCCGCCAAGTTTGGCCAGGTCGTAGAGGTTGTCGAAGCCAGGAAAATCAGGTCGCGCCGCTTGGGTAACGCCGTCCCGGACGGCTTGACGCGACTCAAAGACGTTGAGGTAGATAACATCAAAGCTCGGGCGGCCGCGTTCCTGATAAGCGCGGGCGCGGCGCTCGACGGTCCCACCGAGCACATATTCGATCTCGACGCCGTATTGTTCCATCAGCGGTTCGGCGCAGTACTGGCGGGTTATCCGTTCCTGCGCGCCGCCCCAGATGCCAACCACAAGTTTGTCGCCGGCGTTGATTTCCGCTCTGGCGGGCCGAACAAAGTGATAGGGCGTTGCAAGGGCCGAGGCTCCGACAAGGCCAGCGCCGACGGATAGTTTTGTGAACTGTCGACGGTCCAATCTGCGCGCAGTCCCGTTGGTTTGGGTTTTGCTGCGGCTTGTTTTGCCGGAATGTGTGGTCTTGGTCATGGAAAGCCTCCGTTTGTTTTTTGGGGGGTAAGAAACTCTCTGTGGTTTGTCGGTAGATGCGCCGCGCATGCGGTGGACGGTACCAGCCTTGCTTGCGCTGCAACGTCACGATGCTGGCTCGGAACCTCCTGCTTGCGTTGTCGCTGGCGCGTGACGCGGATCCGACAGGTAGCTGATCGCGGAGGCCGGCCCGGTCAGGTCTGCCATCGAGCCGACTTCGGGTGCCGGCTCATCGGACGCCTGAAGGACCGAAAGCGTTGCATCGCCCACCTGCACCGTGATCTGACGTTGATCACCCAGGAAGGTTGATCGCGTGACCTCGGCTGGAAGTTTGATGCCGTTAATGTCTCCGACGGGAGCATCTGAGTTTTTCGGTCTGACCTTGAGCCGAGCGGCACGCAGGACCGCATGGGTCAGGTCGCCGCTTTCAGCATGTTTTTTATGTGCCGGCAAAATGGGCAGATCCTGTCCAAGCCCAACATCGAAGGTGGACGCTCCCGAACGTCTGCCGGCAAGCACGGAGCGACCACCTAGAAAATCTGCGGTAAACACCCGTGTTGGATGCTCAGACAATGTCTCGGGTTTCGCTTGTTCCACGATCTGACCGTGGTTCATCACCACCACAGAGTCGCTCATGGCAAGCGCTTCCGACTGATCATGGGTAACGAACAGGGTGGTGACATGAATTCGCTCGCGGACGCGCGAAATCTCGTCGCGCATTTCGCTTCGCAAAGCCGCATCGAGGTTGGATAGCGGTTCATCGAGCAGGAGAACATCGGGCTCGGTCACCAATGCGCGTGCCAGGGCAACGCGTTGCTGCTGCCCACCGGACAATTGTGCTGGGTAGCGATGTCCGAACTGCGACAGCGAGACGAGGTCCAACGCAGCCCGCGTGCGGCGTTCGCGCTCTGCTCGCCCAACACGCCGCATCATCAAGCCGAAAGCGACGTTTTCTGCAGCGGTCATATGCGGGAAGAGCGCGTAAGCCTGGAACACAACTCCAACGTTGCGTTTGTGGGCTGCAACACGGGAAAGATCTTTCCCCTTCAACATAATCGAACCAGTCTCAGGCTCGATGAAGCCTGCTACGATCCGCAAGGTCGTGGTTTTACCGCAACCAGAGGGTCCCAGAAGGGCAACAAGCTCGCCGGACGAAATGGTCAGATCGAGCTCATGCAGAACTCTCGTTTCGCCGTAAGACTTGCTGATGCTGTGCAGCTGGAGGTCGGCCATGGCATACCTTTTTGACGCGTCACAAGGTGCGTCCGCTAATGCTCCGAACGGACAGATGTGCAACTAAAGGCCAAGCTCTGCAGGTTTCGTGCCAAAGATCAGGCGTGGCAGCGCCATCCATAAGAACACCGACGGTCCGTTGGTGTCAGACGATCAGGCTTGAAACCAACTCGTCATTGGTGATGTCTTGCCAGCGGATATCTGCTTGATCGAAGCGTGTGCACAAATCGACAAAGTTCTGCGGCGCTTTGGTTTCGATGCCCAGAAGTACCGATCCGAAGTTTCGTGCAGACTTTTTGAGGTATTCGAAGCGTGCAATGTCGTCGTCCGGGCCGAACAAGGACAAGAAGTCCTTCAGTGCGCCGGGGCGCTGGGGAAGGCCGATTACGAAATACTTCTTAAGGCCTTCAAAGCGCAGCGCGCGCTCCTTAACCTCGGGTAGCCGCTCGAAATCGAAGTTGCCGCCTGATGCAATGCAAACAATGGTCTTACCGGCAATCTGGTTCTTGGGGAGCCGCTTCAACGCGTCGATTGTCAGAGCACCTGCGGGCTCCAACACAATGCCCTCGACATTGAGCATCTCGATCATTGTGGCGCAGACCCCGTCCGTTGGCGCCAGCACAACATCGTCTGACGTAAAGTGTTCTAGATGCGCGAAATTGTTCTCGCCGATACGCGCCACGGCGGCACCGTCCACAAAGTTGTCGATTGCGTCCAATGTGACGCGCTGCGACTGGGCAAGGCTGGTATGCAGGCTTGGTGCTCCGTCAGGCTCCACAAAGACGAACGAGCCCCGGTAGCCCATGTCGGCGCAGTAGCGGGTCACGCCCGCGGACAGGCCACCGCCTCCGACGGCCAAAATGATACTGTCGGGGTGCGTGCCGCCAGGGAGTTGTTCAAGAATTTCCTTGGCGACCGTTGCTTGCCCTTCGATGATCACGGGATGATCGAAGGGTGGCACCATCATCCCATCGTTTTGGCGGCAGTGCTCCAGCGCTTGCTGGTTGGCCGCATCGAAGCCGTCGCCGAACAGCCTGATGTCGACGAAGGGCGCTCCGAACGCCCGTGTCTTCATAATCTTTTGCTGCGGCGTGGTCACAGGCATGAAGACGATGCCGGTCTTATGGTAGGCGCGGCAGGCGTAGGCAAAACCCTGAGCGTGGTTGCCTGCTGAAGAGCAGACGAACAAGTCTTGATGCGGTTTGTCCGCAAGCGCTTTGGTCAGGAATGAGTACGCACCGCGCACCTTGTAACTCCTGACCGGTGAAAGGTCTTCGCGCTTCAGCCAAACATCGGCGTTGTGAAGGTCCGATAAATATTGGTTGCGCTGCAAAGGGGTCGGTTCAACGACGCTTTGCAGCAACGCATGTGTCGCCGCCACGTCCGACGCGAAACTTGTCAACGAACTGCCCCCAGGACCGCTTTGTTTCGGGCGTATTTCACCGTGGTGACAAAGCCCAGTTTGTACGCGTTATCATAAGCGATTGAGACACCCAATTGCGCGGATTGTCTCTTAAGCTTAAGGCAGCATCCACCATGCGCTATCGCCTATGTGTTGCCGCGTTCCGTGCACTATATGCCGGCAAGGATCAGCTCAACAACGTCGCTTCAAGGCACCGGATATGGACTTCTTTTTCGCCTACATTGCCGGCCTGCTTACTCTAATAAATCCGTGCGTTCTTCCTATCCTGCCAATCGTTTTGGTAACGGCATTGAACGCCAACCGTCTCGGTCCGGTGGCGCTAGCTGCGGGCCTAAGCGCCTCGTTCGTTGTATTCGGGGTTTTGGTCACGGCTTTTGGCACGAGCGTCGGGCTGACGCAGGAAATGCTGGCGCAGATAGGTACGGCTCTGATGATCGTGTTTGGCACTGTCCTGGTCGTGCCATCGTTTGCGCAGCGATTTGAGTTGGCAACCGCTGGATTGGCGTCGACCGCTGGCGCTCGCATGAATGCGGTGGACACCGGATCGATGCGCGGACAGTTCGTTGGAGGGCTTTTGCTTGGCGTCGTCTGGTCGCCGTGTATTGGCCCAACCTTGGGCGGGGCCATTGCCCTCGCCTCCCAAGGCCAAAATCTGCTCTACGTGACATTGATTATGATGGTTTTCGCCGCCGGCGTTTCAACTTTCGTTATCGGCCTGGGGATTGGCGCGCAGGAAGGCTTACGAAAGCGGTCACAATTGTTCGCAGGGCTCGCCGAGCGTTCAAAACCGATCATCGGTATCACGTTCATCATCATTGGTTTGATGCTCTTCTTTCGCCTTCACCATGTCCTCGAAGGTTTGCTCCTGAATGTCATGCCCATATGGCTTCAAGATCTCTCCGTGAGGTTCTAACCAAACAAACCGATCAAAGGTCCATGTTCATGAATAGACGTCTGTTCCTCTTTGGTGCTGCGGCTCTTGCGCTGTTGCCAACCACTGCAAATGCCAGCTTCACGAGCTACACGCCCGGCGCGATCGATGCCGCTCTCGCGGCGGGTCAAACGGTCTTTGTGGATTACTCGGCGAGTTGGTGTCCGACGTGCGCGCGGCAGGAGCGGGTTATCAACGCGCTGCGGGAACAAAACCCCGCCTACGATCGTGCGATGACGTTCATCAAGGTCGATTGGGATACTTACAGGCGGCACGAGGTCACGACCTCCCGCAATATCCCGCGGCGGTCCACCCTTGTTCTATTGCGGGGTGATGCGGAGCTGGGTCGCCTGGTCGCGGGTACTGGCGAGGCCCAGATCAAGGCGCTGATGGACGCTGGGCTTTGAGCGCGGGAGGTCTGTGGTCGCTGGCCATGGATGTGCTCATCTAAGCAATGACGCAATCCTCAAAAGCGCTTGTTGTCGCTGCATCCGCGCTTGTCGCTATCGCGCTTGGCGTGTGGCAGCTTGAAGCGCAGCGCAGCGGTCTGGCGATAACGGAAGCTGTCGTTGATGGTACTCCGGTCACCTATTACGCCATGGCGGGCTCAGATCCTGCGCCTGTAATTGTGGTTGCCCACGGTTTTGCGGGGTCGCGGCCGCTTATGGAGGCTTACGCTCTTGCCCTCGCCCAAGCCGGTTACGTCGTCGCCTCGTTTGATTTTGAAGGGCACGGGCAGAACCCCATGCCGATGTCGGGCGATGTCACATCAGTTGATGGTACGACCCGCCTGCTCATCGAGGAAACACTCCGCGTCGTAGATGCCGCCTCCGCGCTCGCTGAAGCAAACGGCCAGGTCAGCCTGCTGGGCCATTCTATGGCGTCCGATATTATCATCCGTGCTGCGCAGTCGGAGCCTGCGATTGATGCCGTCATTGCTATCTCGCCGTTTTCCGAAGCAGTAACGGCTGAGCAGCCTTCCAACTTCTTGATGGTAACGGGTGAATGGGAGCCGCAGCTTCGAGCGTTTGCGTTGGAGGCAGCCCAGATGGTCGATGTGTCGGCAACTGAGAACGCCTTCGTCACAGGCGGTCAGGGCGGCGTTGTCCGCGAGGCTTTCGTTGCCCCGAATGTGGAACATGTCGGAGTTTTATTCAGCAAGCCCGGCATCGAGCGGTCGATCGACTGGCTGAACATGACCTACGGGCGAGATGCGACCGCACCGGTGCCTGCGCGCCTCGCCTGGGTCGGTCTGGTCCTGTCTGGAACGGTGGTGCTCGCATGGCCGCTATCGCGGCTCATCCCCCAGCGCTCGCGCCTGGATGCAATGGTTGGCGGCAAGCGCGTGCTGGCCGCTCTATTAGTTCCGCCACTCGTCGCACCAGCCCTTGCGCTGTTTTTCCCGCAAGGGTTTCTTCCAGTTCTGGTGGCCGATTACCTCGCCGTTCACATGGCCATCTACGGTGCACTTCAGTTGCTTATCCTGCGCGGTGCATGGCCCCGCATCGATGGGCTTTGCGTGGCCGTAGGCTTTGCCGCAGCCGCCTATGGCATTGCTGTGTTCGGGATGGCACTCGATCGCTATTTTGCGAACTTCACACCGACTGCCGCACGCGCGCCAATCATTACAGCCCTTGCGCTCGGTTCGGTGTTGTACATGCTCGCCGATAATGTGATGGCATCAGTCCTGCCGAGACTGTGGCAGCGTGTGGCGATGCGACTGGCCTTCTTGGCGTCGCTGGGTATTGCGGTCGCGCTCGACTTCGAACGGCTGTTTTTCCTCATTCTGATCATACCCATCATCATTTTATTCTACCTGGTTTTCGGTTTTGGCGGACGATGGATTGCGGAGCGGATCGGGCCGCTTGCCCCGGGCTTAGGGATGGGATTGTTGTTGGCTTGGTCGCTTGGTGTGACTTTTCCGCTGTTTGCATAACCTAAGCGGCGGGTGTTGCTTGTCCGCAGACCGCGTCTATTCCAGCAGATCCAGCTCCTCAGATATCGTTTCGAGCGTCTCAGCACGGCGTTTGACAAGTTCCGGGTTTTCGCCCGCAAAGCCAACAGCCAGAAGACGGATCATCGACACGAGCGTCGCGTGGGTTGGGACCAGTCCGTAGCTTGAAACGTGGCACGGTAGAACGAGGTCCGAAAAACGTGACGCTTGCGGCTGATAGGCGTGGTCTGTCAGCGTAATGATCTTGATGCGCGACGTGCGGGCGAAAGAGACAATCGAGCGCAGCACCTTGGGTCGTGGTTCGAGTGTCACCAGCACCAGGACATCGCGTGGGCCTGCCATTGCCAGGTCGCTTTGCCAATCCTGGCCAGCACCTGCCATGTGGTGCACACCGTGTCGCAGTTGGGAGAACAGAGCCCGGCCCACGCGGGCCACACCCTCTTCGGCACCGAAGCCTAGAAACCAGAGGTTCGGGGCAGCGGTGATCAGCGCCGCGATTTCCGGAAGGCGGTCCGAGCGCAGCTCTTCGAAGGTGCGTGTCAGATTGCGCAGTTCCAGGTCCATATGGTCGCCGATTGATCGGCCGAGAACCGTCGGTTCCGAGAGGATGGATGTTCGCGCATATGGCTCGGTGCGGTTGCGTTCTTCCCGAGCTTGCAGCCGCACTTCCTCGAAATCTGCATAGCCCAGATTACGGAAGAAGCGAGCGGTTGTGGCTTTCGAAACCCCCGCCAGGTTGGCCAGCTCCGTTGCTGTGTGGGTTTCCACAATCCCCTGATTTTCCAACAGAACATGCGCCAGCTTCTGCTCCGAACCGGTCAGTCTGGGTTGCTTCTCGTGAATGCGCAGGATCAGCCGGGATGCCATCAGAAAAACGGTGCCTAAAGTTTCAGCTTGACGAATGAAACACTAGTTCCAATGATCTGAAACACTGAAACGAGATCGGTGTCCAGCATGTCAACATCAAAGATGATGCGCGAGCGAATATGGACGAAGCTCCATGATGTCGCCAGACCTGACACTCGGTTTCACCTGAATTTCGCGGAGGTTATTCCGGACTTTGAAGGTTCGGATATGGCGACCCGGCGGGTTGTCGATGACGACGCGTATCAAGCGTCAAACTTCGCTTTCATCACGCCAGACAACTGCCTGTCTGATCTGCGTCGGCAGATGATTGAGGCGGGCAAGCCGTTTGTGATGTCGACTTACGGCATCTATCGCGGCTTCGTCCTGATGGAGCCCGAGATGGTTCCGAAGGGCGCGGCGCAATACGCCGCGTGGCTGGATGGCATGGAGCATTTTGGCAAGCCTATAACGCTTGCAGAGATCGCGCGCCGGGGGCGCTTCGATCTGCTCGTGACCGGCGCTTCAGCCGTGTCGGTCAATGGCGTTCGCTTCGGCAAAGGCCACGGCTTTTTCGACCTCGAATGGGGCATGTTCACCGACCTTGGCCTCGTCGATGAAGACACGCCGGTCATCGCGGTTGTCCATGACGTACAACTCGTCGAAGACCAGCTTCAGCCCTCTGAAACCGACATTCTCGTCGATCAAATCGCGACACCTGGACAGATGCACACCGTGGCCCGTCGAGCCAAACGGCCAAGTGGCGTCAAATGGGATCTGCTTGAACAAAAGCAGATCGACGAAACCCCACCGCTGCAGGAACTGCAACGTATCCAGGGCCTCGCATGAGCTGCCCACACCCCAAACTCAAGGAGACTGTGCCATGACCTTACGCATCAACCGTCGCCATTTTCTGGGAGCCGCCGCTGCGGGCGCTGCCTCCAGCGCTTTTCCGATACGCGGCTTCGCAAATACGCCAATGACCATGCAGGCGGCGTGGATCAATGATGCGGAGTTTATCGGTTACTATATCGGCATGCTGAACGGCTACTACGCAGAGGAAGGCATAGACCTCGAATATCTGCCCGGCGGCCCGGACGTGATCCCGGAAAGCACCATCATTGCGGGGCGTGCTGACCTTGCGCTGACAACACCGGACACCACCATCAAGGCGATCGTCGATCAGGGCGCACCGTTCAAGATTATTGGCGCGCAGTACCAGAAAAATCCGATCGGGATCGTCTCGCTTGCCTCCAATCCGATCGCAGAACCAGCAGATCTTGTCGGCAAGACGCTCGCCGTACCGCCGGTCAATGTCATCTCAGTGGAAGCAATGCTGGCGCTTAACGGGATCGATCGCGACGCGGTGAACATCGTGCCGTATGCCTATGATCCAACACCGCTGATTCAGGGCGAAATCGATGCCTCGCTCGATTTCACGACCAACGTTCCCTACACAATCGAACAGCAGGGCGTCGAAGCTACGTCCTTTCTGCTCTACGATTTCGGCTTCACCATCTACAATGACACGGTGGTCGTGACCGAAGAGGTGCTGGCTGAAAAGCGGGCCCAACTGATCGGCTGGTTGCGCGCAAGTCGACGCGGCTGGGAAGAAAACTATACCGATCCGGATGGCTGGCCGCCAAGATTCGCAGACACTTGGTTCGATGGAACAGGGCGCACGATCGCCAACGAGATCTTCTTCAACAATGCGCAACGCCCCTTGATGGAAACCGAAGGAGGTTTCTTTGCCATGACCGAAGAGGGGATCGAGGCTAACCTCACCGCGCTTGCTGAGGTGGGGATAGACGGAACCCGTGATATGTTCGATACGACGTTGCTTGAAGAGATCTGATGACAAACCCGGACGGGATCTCCCTGACCGGGATCAACAAGACCTTCACGGGACGGGGCAAGACGGTCGAAGCGTTACGTGACTTCAACCTGTCTTGCCCTGCCGGTTCGTTCACGGCCTTGGTGGGGCCGTCCGGTTGCGGGAAATCCACTGCCCTACGGATTGGTCTAGGATTGGAGCCCGCCGACACCGGCGCCGTACAAGTGGATGGCCGGCCACCGGCCGAAGCCGCGCGGGCGGGGTCGACCGGCACCGCCTTTCAGGATGCTGCTCTGCTGCCATGGCGGACGGTGCGCAAGAACGTGGAAATGCCGCTTGAGGTGCTTCGCCGAAGGCCAGCTGAGAACGCAGATCATATCCTGTCTCTGATCGACCTTGTGGGTCTGAAGGGTTACGAGAATTCGCTACCGGGCGAGCTGTCAGGCGGCATGCGCCAGCGGGTCGCCATCGCCCGTGCGCTTGTGACCCACCCTCGCGTCCTGTTCATGGATGAACCCTTTGGCGCGCTCGATCAGATTCTGCGCCGGCAGATGAACGTCGAGCTGCAGCGCATATGGAAGGAAACCAACTCGACCGCGCTGCTGGTCACCCACGGTATCGACGAAGCTGTCTTTCTGGCTGACCGCGTTGTCGTGATGCACGCCAATCCAGGACGGATCGTCGGTACCATCGACATCCCGTTCCCACGCCCACGCACGCCAGACCTGTTTTCCTCGCCTGACTTTCACGCTCTGAACGATCGGATCGCCCAGGTGCTGCATGGCGGATGACGCCGCCAGTAGGGGTGGAGGCGTGTGGCGCAGTGTCCGAGCGACATTTCTCATCCTGCTGATCTGGGAGATTGTCGGGCGGCTCGACCTGATCGCGTCCGGGGCATTGCCAGGCTTTACCGAAATTCTGGCCCGCCTTTGGGAGGACCGAGGCGACTATCCTCGCCATATTGGCGCGACACTTTATGGCTCCGGTTTCGGATTTCTGCTTGGTAACCTTGTTGGCATTGCCGCAGGAGTAGCGTTTTACCTGTCGCCAACTCTTCTGCGCCTCTTTCGCGGAGTGAACATCGCAGTCTTTGCGCTACCCCCGATCGCTATCGCACCGATCTTGGTGCTTACCTTGGATGGAATGGCGCCACGGATCGCGCTCGCGGCCCTGGGCGTTTATTTCGTCACCATGACCGCGACCGTCATCGGCCTCTCCCAAGCCGACAGCCGGGCAACTGATGTCGTTCGGGCCTATGGTGGCGGACGATGGTCAGTTTTGCGCCTCGTGCAGTTACGCGCCGCACTTCCCGCCATCCTGTCGGCCTTCCGCATCGCTGCGCCCAACGCGGTCCTGGGCGCCATTCTGGCTGAGTTTGGCGGCGGTGGGCGCTGGGGTTTGGGCAATTACTTGCTTGGATCGCTCGGCCGTGGGGAGCCAGATCGGTTGTGGGGCATTGGACTGGTTGCGACCCTCATCGCCGGGGTGAGCTACTTGATCTTCGCCCTCCTGGCGAGCCGCCTTGTAGGCGCGACGCGAGCCGTTACGCTCAACACAGCCTTGCCGCCCGCCACTGTGAGGGACAAGAGATCGGCTCGCGAGGCCGCGATCATCGTCGGAGCCTTCGCGCTACCCTTCCTGGTCTGGTGGGCATTCATCGCGATCACCGGCGTGCCGGCGCTGATCTCGAAGACGCCGCTCGGCGTGGTGGACTATCTGTTCTTCGCTTCCTCGGCGCCCAATGCTCAAGAGCGTCTTCTTGCAGCTCTGGCGGAAACTCTGCCGATCACGCTTGTCGGAATGGCGGCGGGCCTCAGCTTTGCGTTTGTGTTGGCCATCTCATCCCGTCTTGTTCCGGGCGTAATCCGCGCGTCCATGCCCATTGCACTCGTTACGCAGACTATGCCCCTCGTCGCTTTGACACCGTTGCTCGTTCTCATCCTCGGTCGTGGCACAAATCTGACCCTCTGGGTGACGATTTCAGTCACCTTCTTTCCGGCGTTTGTCACCTTGGCTCAAGGCTTGGCATTGGTGCCGAAAAGCGTTCAGGACGTGCCGCAAGCCTATGGTGCGTCGCGCTGGCAAGAGATGCGCCTGGTCACGCTACCAGCCTCTTTGCCCTATCTGTTTGCCGCAACCCGTCTGACGGTTCCGCGCGCGCTGCTTGGCGTCATGATCGCCGAATGGCTTGCCACGGGCCGCGGCCTGGGCAATTTGCTCAATCAGTCGCGCGGCTTCCTCGATTACGGGATGATCTGGACCGTGGCCGCAACGTCCGTGATCCTCTCAGTAGCGTTCCACTATGCTGTCGTTGTTGTTGAGCGCAGCACCCTCCGGCGGATGGGCATGCATACGGCAGAGTAGATGTTACGCTCGTAGGTGGACGCGCCGCAGGTTCGCCTAAGTCGCAGACGCAAATGCTTCATCTCAGTGATTAGGGGTTATCGTTGTGAGCCGCTACCGGCAGCAATCTAAAAAAGGGTCGAAGGCTCGCCACGATCAAGGCGCGCAACCATAATCGCTGCTGAACTCCAAGCGAGGGGGGGGACGGTTCACCAGTGATGCTTTATCGAGGTGCTCATTCGTCAAAGTCTTCGCTCCAACCACTCATAGGGAGTTGTCGATACGAACGTGTCTCAGCGTGTTCCGCTGCGCAAAGTCTCGGTGCCCGCCACACACGATCGCGAGCCTTTGATGAAGCGTTCAAAAGCGCAGAGCCATCGCCTCTTCAAGGTCCTGCGGCAAGATGCGGGTCTTCGGCCACCGCTTCGTAGATGTTGGCAGGTGTCGTGAACCAAACCTCGGCGCCTGCTTCTTTGATATGCTCGAGCGCCTTTGTAATCGCCTTGAGCCGAAAAGGCTGGCCGGAAATGAAGCTGTGAAGCACGATGCTCATCACGACGGCCTGATCAAAACGCGCGCTAGACAACTCCTCAAACTCATCGATGATCATGTGCGCGAAGTCTACGGCACCGGTTGATCGCCCGATCATGGTGGTGCTGTCATTGAGTTCCGCAGCATAGGGTACTGACAGAATTGGGCCGGATTCCGTTGCGAGCCAAACGGGCTGATCGTCGAGCCGAAAATCGAGCACCGTCGTGAAGCCTGCCTCTCGTAGGTGTGTCAGGGTTGTTGGCTTATGCTGCAACCACGGGCTCGACCAACCTTTTGGTGGTGCGCCCTCCTCTGCCAGGATCCGTTTGCGGCACGAGGTGATGTAACGCCGTTCCTGTTCGGCCGACATGTCCGGCAGAGCGTCCGAATTAGAAAGCCCGTGCGCGACAATATCGGCGCCTGCCGTTCGAGCTGCGGCCAAAACCTCCGGTGCCTCATCATAGAGATCGGTGTTGAGCAGAAGTGTCGGCTTGATCCCCAGCACCGAAAGTCGATCAAACAGGCGAAAGGCGCCAACCCGGTTGCCATAGTCGCGCCACGCTGTGTTAACGAGATCGGGCGCGGGCCCTGCAGGTACGATATCTTCGGTTCTTCCATCGTTGGGACGATACGACTCAACGCCTACAGCGACCCAGACAGCTACGCGTGCTCCATTTGGCCAGCGAGAGGCGGGGCGTTTTGGAAGGGCCGAGTACGTCCAAGGGTGCGCCATTGGATCAGCTGTCCAGCCTGCGCCGCAAACCGACATCTCGCGTTGCTGCACGGCGGTACATCTGTTCGTAAAACGGCAGGCGAGATGCGATTTCTTGCTCGGCAGCCTCCAGGGCTGCGTGTTTTGTGCCGAACAAGTCTCGCGCCTCGTCCATGAGCACCTGCTCGTCGACGGAAATCACCTCTCCGCTTTCAAAAACGACCCGGCCCGCCACCATCGTCAGGCGAACTGACTGGCCCAGCTCCACGTGAACAAGTTGGCGTACCGTATCGTTAAGGGGAAGGAAGGCGAGCGTCGACAAATCGACCAAGATAAGGTCGGCCGGTGCACCCAAGCAGAGGGTTCCAAGCCGAGGAATTCTCAGCGCCGCACCCCCTGTTTGCGTGCCACAGGTCAAGATCTCTTGAGCTGCGGGCCATTGGGTGTAGTCGTGACTTGATAATGTGTGGATCATCCCGGCCGTTTTCATCACCGACCACATATTGATAGCATCGTCCGCTATCGCCTCATCGACCCCCAGACAAATCGGGATTCCTCGATCACGGATTGCACAAAAGGGCATGACGCCGCTGCCCAAGCGCACATTGCTGATCGGGTTATGCGCCACAGGCGCTCCGCTTGCGGCGATGAGGTCAAGATCTGCATCGTCGACCCATATCGCGTGAATGATCAGCATGCGTTCGCTCAAAAGCCCGAGATCATGCGTATATCGAACGAGCGAACGACCGCCGAATTTCTCGTCGCCCAGAACCCGCTGTAGTTTGGTTTCAAGCATATGGGCAAAGAAGGCTAAATCGTGCTTCTTCGATAAGTCGTCCAGTTCTGCAAAGTACTGCGGTGTAACGCGCTGAGGTGCCGAACACGAAACAGCGGCTCGAATGCGACCGTCATGCGTGTCGTGCCATTTGCTGATCAGATGTTGGTACAATCCCAGAAGCTTGGCGCCGTCAAATGCGGGTCGTCGCGCTAGGTGCTTGCGAAGATCGTGCGGGATCAGATCACCAAGAAACGGCAATTTCTCCACTTCGGACAGCTCAGGTTCATCAATCGCCACAGTCGCGCGCATGCCGCTGTCAGCGTAAGCTTGGCAGACCGCATCGATGATTTCCGGCGTGGGTGCTGGCACGAAGAAACAGTCGTCCCCCACACTGGTCGTCCCCGTGCGTAGCATCTCCAGACAACCGAGCATGGTCCGCAAGTAGGCTTCGCGCGGTGTGGGTGTGAGAACGTCGAGCGCCGGGCTCTCATAAAGCATGAAAATTTCAAGCGGCAGGCACGGCAAGCGGCCCCTCATATGGGTGACCGATGAATGAAAGTGCGCGTTCACGAGGCCCGGCATCAGCAAGTTGCCACCGCCGTTTATGACGCGAGCCTGTTCTGGGGGTTGTAACGTGGAACCGATGGCCGCAATCGTTCCGTTGGCCGTCAAGACATCAGTACTGTTGGAGATCCCTCGGTCCGCATCGGCTTGCAGCAGCCGAACGTTCTGAAAAAGGACTGGGCCGGTCATCGCTCGTGCCTATCGCCGCGCAGGAACGCAGCCAGTTCCGCTGACAGGCCAACCGTTTCTCCGCCGGGCGAAGGCGGGGCGCGCAATTCTTGCTTTGCATCGTTCTCGACTTCGCTGAGTGCTCGGTCAACCGCCTCCGTTCCATCGTATAACGGGATAGTGACGGCGCTTTGTAGCCTGCTGGCGGTGCCGACAATCGCTGCTCCACAGATCACGATCGCGTCGGCGCCCGCCCCTTGAAGGTGCCTGCAGGCAGCTATGATCGTTTCGTCGTTCGCATGGGGTGTCAGATAGTCTTGCGTTGATGCGATCGTGACCGCTTCAAAAGCCACTGGCTGGTACCCGTGGCTGCGGACCACTTTTTCATAAAGCGGTTGGCTCACGTGCCCAAAAAGCACCACGCCTACCTTGCGACCACCCTTCGCTGCGACCCGCAGCGCTGCTTCGGTGATCCCGATGACGGGCACCGGAACCAGGGCGCTTAGTGCCGACAGGGCTGTGTCGAAAGATATGGCCAAGATGATCGCATCATGGTCATCGAAATGCCTTGCAACGAGATCGAGAGCAGAATGACCAGCCACGACGTTTTCGGCCTCGGTCATGACAATGCGTGCACCGAAATTGCCAGTTACGCTGTCGAACGCAACGTCCGCCGGGGCCAAAAAGCGTGCGGCTTCCGCGAAGGTGTTTGTAACCTCGGGTGACGTGTTTGGGTTGACGATCAGAATACGACGTCCGGCCGTCATACGATGAGAATTCCGGGAAAGACTGCGATCAGGCTGACGATGAACAGGATACAAAGCAAAAAAGGAAACACGCCGGCGATGACCGTTCCCACATTGCCCCGACCGCGCACACTCTGGGTGACGTAGAGGTTCATCCCAACCGGTGGGGTTATCAGCGCGAGCTCACACATCAGAACCAAAAAGATGCCGAACCAGATATTATCATAGCCGAGCAGATTGACGATCGGCAGGACGATCGGAATGGTCGCGATCATCATGGCCAGCGCGTCGAGGAAACATCCCAGCACCATGTACAATATGACAAGGATGAAGACCATCAGGAGTGGGGCCAGATCAAAAGAGGCGACAAACGCTGATACCTGTGCTGGCACACCCAGCACACCGAGAATGAAGTTCAGATAGAAAGCAGCAATGAGGATCAGAAGCGTCATACCTGTCGTTGTCACAGCGGACAGCATCGCTTCACGGAGCATTGGCCAGTTGAGCGTGCGATAGAAGGCCGTTAGTGCGAACGCGGCGATGACACCGACGCCAGCGGCCTCGGTTGGCGTTGCAAATCCAAGATAGATTGACCCCATGATCAGGATGAAGATCAGCATTGGTGGCACCAAATCGACCAGTCGTTTTCGGCGCTCGGCCCACGGTGCAAGGCGTTCGGGTCGACCGGCGATGCTCGGATTGATCAAGCATGCAATCACGATGACGAGCATGAAGGATGCAGCCAAGAGCACGCCGGGCAGGATACCCGCAGTGAACAGCGCGCCAATCGATGTGTTGGTGAGCGCGCCATAAATGATCAGATTAATCGAGGGCGGGATTAGAATACCAAGCGTGGCGCCCGATGCGACGCTGCCGGCCACCCAACTCTCAGCATAGCTTTGACGCCGAAAGGTTGGGAAGGCGACGGTCCCGATGGTCGCCGCCGTTGCAACAGATGAGCCTGAAATCGAGGCAAAGACGGTCGAAGCGGCAATGTTCGTGTGCAAGAGGCCGCCAGGCAGCGGTTTCGTCCAATCTGAAAGCGCGCGGTACATACGCTCCGTGACGCCGCCACGCACCAGGATCTCGCCCATGAAGACGAAGAGCGGGATTGCGACAAGCAGAAAATTGTTGAGCGTGCCCCACATCATCGTCCCGAACGGACGGATCATGGTGTCGCCAAAGAAAACCATCGCGCCGAGGACTGCGACGAGGAAAAGGGCGGTTGCGATGTGAAGTCCTATGAAAAGCAAGAACAGTAGCAGGCCAAAGCCCAAGGCGGCCCCTTCAATCCCGAGCATCGCCAACGCCTCTTGCGCCTTGATAGTTGCTCACATCCTCATCAACCGTCGGCGATCCATAATGGGATCCAATCGCGCTTCGTTCGGTTGCAAACAGCAGCAGACCATGGGTTGCTGTGAGGCATGCGGTCAGCGCAAAAAAAGCCATGCCGGCGAACCAGACGGCCTGTGGAACCCACAGTGGAGTTTGCAACGGCGTGTTTGTGATCGCCCCAAAGCGCAGCGTGTCACCGAGTTCACCCCATGCGTGCCACGCCATGAAGATGGCAAAAGCTGCCATCGACACCTGCGCCAAGACGTGGAGCAGGTCGGCCAAGAATGCAGGGAAAAAACGGAAGAACAGGTCGATACGCGGGTGACCCCGGCGAAGCAGTGTTAACGCCATCCCGAGAGAACCGACGAAAGCAAGCACATAGCCGCCGATCTCGTCCGTACCTTGGATCGAAACTCCGAAGACGTCGCGTCCCACAATGTCGATCGCAATCAGGAACGCGAGCACCGCGATCGCCGCGCCTGCAAGCAATGCAAGCGCGGCGGCAATTTTCTCGAAGGCCGCAAGGAGCCTTGTCGCAGTCACCTGCGGATTACTCGATTGTCAGTCCGCGCGCTGCGCCCACCGTCTCGTTCCAGATGGCGGTGCATCCAGGAAAGGAGTTTTCGCATGTGGCGGCCCATTCAGGCAGAATGTTGGTGACCGAGATCTCGGCAACCCTTGCCTTGTCTTCGTCTGACACCGGGACCAGGGTCATGCCGTAAGATGTATAGATACCCCCTTCAGGGCACTCGCCACCGGTCGAGCAGGATTGAGCCGTGCCGTTGGTGTTGATTGCGACATCCCACAGAGCAGCCTCCATATCGGCCATAACGGCGTCGAAAGCTTCGCGCTGTTCGTCCGTCAGGCCGTTGTACCAGTCAAGATTGACCATGTGCGACTGGATCGATCCCGAAACCGATAGCGGATACAAATGTGTTGTCACCTCCGGCCACTTTCCGGTGTTGGAGGACGTTGGGGAGGTCACGCCGCAGGACGCAACACCGCGTTGGAGTGCGGGATAAACTTCTGGGAAAGAGAGCGTCACCGGCGTTGCGCCCAAGTTCTCCAGCAGCGTCGACATGGACGCTGTAAAGGACCGAACCTTCAAACCATCAATGTCATCGAGTGATGCGATCTCGGCCCCACACAGGAAGACTTGAGGTCCAAACGGCCAGATTGCAGCAGCCCTGACATTAAATTTCTCGGCAAGCCGATCGTTAAATGGCTCACGATAGGCTTCGACGGCGGCCTTGAGATCCGTCATATTGGTAGACACGCCGATGAGATCGATGCCCTCCAAGAACGGATCGTCTCGCGCGACGCTGCCCACCTGGATCGTTGCCATTTCGAATGCGCCTGAGCTTAGGAGCCGCAGCCCATCTGCGAGATTGATATTCAGTGCCTGGAATTCGCTCCGGTTGACCTCGAACCCTGCGCTTTCAAGAGACGCAACCGCTTCCATTTCGGGGGGGTGCTGCGCCCTTTGATCTTGGTTTTGTGAGATCAGGCGGACAGACTGCGCGTAAGCCTGAGTTGAGAGAACTAAAGCGCCTCCAACGGCCATAGCGGTAAGCAGAGCGGTTTTCATGACGTATACCTCTGTTGATTTTCCCTTGAGGGATCCCAGCGCGACTTTCTTTCGTTTGAAACAGTGCACGGCGCCCGAAAAAGATCAAAGGTTAGGCGTGCACAAAAAACAGGCGCTTGGTGTGTTGAAGACACAGATGGTCCCGATAGGTTGTCCGAAGTGAGCGCGTTCGGCTTCCCTGTTCTTGTCTTGGCGGAGGCGCGAAGGGTGGCGTTCGATATCAACGCAAGGGTGGCAAATGAGGTGTGATGGTACGACCGGCTGCGGCGCAGGGAACGCAGTTGTCATCAGGGTGTGCCGATGACGATTGCGCCCCGCGTCGGTATGCTGACGCCGTCGTCGAACACCGTGCTGGAGCCCTACACTGCTGCCATGTTTGCTGAACTTAGCGGTGACGCAAGCGTGCATTTTGCACGGTTTCGTGTGGTCGAGATCTCGATGTCAGACGCCTCGCAATCGCAGTTTACACTCGCGCCGATTTTGGAGGCGGCGGAACGACTGGCCGAAGCCAAGGTGGGTTGCATCGCGTGGAATGGGACATCCGCCGCGTGGCTTGGGCTCGACAAAGACCAAATGCTTTGTCGTGCAATTGAAGAGAGAACGGGGATTGCCGCGACTTCAACCATGTTGGCATTCGAAGCCTACTACAAGCGACAGCAGGTGAGCCGTTTGGGGCTGGTCACACCTTACCTCAGTGAAGTTCAGGACCGTATCATCGAGAGTTGCGCGCACCGAGGAATCGAAGTCGTTGCCGATCGGCGTTTGGAAGACAGGGGTAACTTCAGCTTTGCCGAGCACGGCATAGACCTGGTGAGAGCGATGATCCGTGACGTTGCGGAGTGCAAGCCCGACGCAATCGCCATCGTTTGCACCAACTTTCGGGGCGCGGCAGTTGCTGCCGAACTGGAGGCTGAGCTGGGTGTGCCGGTCATTGACTCGGTATCGATTACCGCTGCTGCAACAATGCGCGCGGTTGGCATGGACCCCAGACGGGTGAGCGGGTGGGGTAGCGTGTTTGCTGCTTTCTAACTGGGCATATCGTCAGGCATACGCTTCGTTTGGCCCTTCATTCTGCAGAACCCGAGCCACCGTTTCCCCGGTATGCATCAGATGCGTTCGCCATATTCGTCCCGCCGTTTGCGCGTCGCCCTGTCGAAAGGCGTTCATTAATGCATCGTGCTCGCCGAGCGCTTGTTCCCAACGGTCCGGATCAACGATTGCCATGTAGCGACCGCGTTTTGCACGCAGCATCAGAGCGCGCTGTGTGTGGGCCAGAACCGGGTTTCCTGAGGCCTCGATAATCCTCGAATGAATGGTGCTGTTGAGGTCGAAATAGCCATCCTTGTCGCCTGTGTCGAAGCACCGCTGCATCTGATCGTGTAGTCTTTCCAGCGTCTCTAGCGAAGCTTCGTCGATCCGGGTGACGGCGAGTTCGGCGGCCAGTCCTTCCAGACCAGCGAGGACCTCAAACAGATTAAGCGCCTCTTCGGCTGTGAACGTTGAAACACGTGCGCCGCGATTTTGCGTCAGGTCGACAAGTCCATCGAGCTCCAGGAGCTTGAGCGCCTCCCGTAGAGGCGTCCGCGAGATGTTCATTTCCTCGCACAGGGCACGTTCGATTATGCGGCTTCCGGGCGGTAGCTCGCCACGAATGATGCGGGCGCGCATGATCTCGAGGAGCTGGTTGGCTGCCGCCTGTCGCCTCGAGAGCGGATAGGTGGTGTCACGGGATCGAACCGCTACTGGGGGCGCTGGTGCTGACATTTGGGCTCTCTAGGTTCGGCTCGACATGAAGATCACTTTTCCACGCTACTAGCTGCCTGCAATCTCAACGTCACCCCCAGCAGGCGCATGCTGTTTCACAGCCGCTTATTTGCGCAACGACGGCGCCTAATGCGACAAGGATTTGCATGGGGCGGCCTAGCTTCTGCGGGAAAACAGATAGATGCTCGGTTGAGACAAGCATGCTTCCAGTGGTTCGATAACATGCCAACGCACTGCACAGCTCAATCCCACTTCGGCAACGGGCACGCGGGTATATGACTGGGGCTGCTATCGCCACAGCATCACGGCATATGCCCGGCACCGCCGACCCGGTAGAAAGCGTTACCAACGCTCTCGACAAGATTGACGCCCAGAACGAACGGCTGAACGCGTTTGTGCAGGTCGACCGAGAACGCAGCCTGGCCGACGCCCGAGCCGTCGCCGCGCGGCTCGCAGATGGCGAAGTCTTGCCGCTGGCTGGTGCACCTCTTGGGGTGAAGGATAATATCTGGGTCGAAGGCTGGCGCGCGACGCAGGGGTCGCGGTTGTTTGCCGATCATATCGCTCCCCGCGATGCCGTGTCGGTGGCACGGGCGCGCAAGGCGGGCGCAGTGGTAGTGGGTATCACAGCGTGCTCGGAGTTCGCTTGTAAGGGGCTGACGAAAACGCCTCTTTACGGTCCGACGAAACACCCCATGGACCTCAGCCTTACGCCCGGAGGTTCCTCGGGTGGGAGCGCGGCCGGCCTTGCAGCAGGCATGGTTGCGCTTGCGCTGGGGACGGACGCTGGCGGGTCAGGTCGCAGGCCCGCAAGCCATTGCGGATTGGTAGGTCTCAAAGGGTCGCTCGGTGCGATACCTTATGGTCCCGGATTCCCAGAGCCGACCTGGGATATCTCGGTGATCGCACCTATGGCACGCACGGTTGCTGACACAAGGGTCCTGTTCGATGTCATGCGCGGTTTTCACCCGTCCGACCCTGCGTCGGCTATCACTTTGGCGCAGGAGCCGTCAGAGCTGGGGGTGATTGCGTTCAGCTCGCGCTTTGGTCTCGATGCGCCGGTAGATGATGATGTTGAGACCGCGGTTCAAATGGCCATCAATGCCCTCGTGCAAAATGGATGGCCGATCGCTGAACGTGATCCAAAATGGCCTGACGACGCCAGTGAGGACAAACTGTTGCCACTTCAGCACGCGGGTCTGGCTGCGCTGCACGGCGCGGCCTACCTCGAACATCCCGATCTGATCGACCCGGATCTTGCACAGCAGATTGAGGGCGGTTTGAGCGCCTCTGCGAAAGAGACGGCGGATGCGCTCGAAGCGGCTCGACAGATACGCCAGACCGTTTCGGAGTTCTTTGCCACAACCGACCTTCTGATTGGTCCAACAACACCTTGCGTGGCATGGCCACACCATTTGCTTGGGCCAGACAGGATTGGCGGACAGGCCGTCGCGGCGCGCGGGCATGCGGTTTTCACACCGTTCTTCAATCACGCGCGCAACCCAGCGATCTCGGTTCCCTGTGGTCGGGGGCGGGGTGGCTTGCCGGTCGGTCTTCAAATCGTGGGCCGCTTCGGCGATGATCTGCGCGTTCTTCGGGCTGCCCAGGAAGCCGAAAGCGTTTTTGAGGCTACAGGTCTTTGGAGTGGGTTGGAGCCTTCATGAAAATCCTTGTCTTGAACCCAAACACCTCAACGCACATGACAGATCGCATGACGGCGGTTGGACAGACGTTTGCAGCCGACGGTACTGAGCTTGTCGGGGTAACCGCAAAAACGGGCGTGCCGTATATCTCAAGTCGCCCTGAAGCGCAGCTTGCAGGCGCTGAGGTGCTGACCATCATCGCTGAACAGCAAAGCGATGTTGATGCCGTCATCATAGCGGCGTTTGGTGATCCCGGTTTAACGGCCGCAAGAGACCTGTTCGACCTTCCCGTTATTGGTGTTTCAGAAGCAGCCATGTTGACCGCGTGCATGGTGGGCGATCGGTTCGCACTGGTGACCTTCTCGCGCAATCTGCAGCGGTGGTACGAAGAGTGTGTTGCCGCTCACGGACTGGGAGAGCGTTTCGCAGGGATTCATATCCCCGACGTTGCGTTTGGCTCGCTCAAAACCGTCCAGGACGAGATATCTGGCGCCCTGGTTGACGTCGCCAACGAAGCAGCCGCTTCAACGGGCGCAGACAGTATCATTCTCGCAGGCGCCCCCTTGGCAGGCTTGGCGCCCAAGATAGCGGGGCAGATTGTCCGCCCCGCGATCGACCCGATTTCAGCGGCGGTGGGCTCCGCTGAAATGCTCGTACGGCTCGGGGGGCGATCGCTTGCAGGGCCAAAACTGCCTTCGAAAACCAGCGAGGGTCTGCCGTCAGCGCTGGCCGATGCAATCGGCAGATAGTCCAGACATGCCAGGGTGATAGCGCGAGAAGCAGGTATGCCCAAGCATCAGGCAATTTTGCATGCAGTCTTGAATTTATCAATAAAAACAACGGCTCAATTCTGGCATGAGCATTGCTTACCCCTAGCGCAACAACCAAGCCAAAAGGGAGCCAGTCATGAAAAAGATACGCCTTACACGACGCCATTTCCTTGCCACAGCTGCAGCGACAGGTGGTGTACTTGCTTTCCCGGGTTTGCGCCCTGCCTTTGCGGAGACCAAAACGCTTGCCGATATCAAATCCGAAGGCGTTCTTCGTATTGGCTGTGAAGCGACCTATCCGCCGTTCACCTTCCGTGACGCTGGTGAAATCGTTGGATATGACGTCGATCTCGCTGCGGTTATGTGTGAAACGCTTGGCGTTGAACCGGAGTTCGTCGACACGCAGTGGTCGGGCGTCATCCCCGCGCTCTATGCCGGGCGCTTTGATGTGATCATGTCGTCGATGAGCTACCGTAAAGAGCGGTTGGAGCGCGTCGCCTTTTCCATTCCTTACGCCGAAGCATCCCAGGCCCTACTGATACGCGCTGAAGACGCCGAGACGATCACGTCGATGAATGATCTATCGGGTATGGTGCTAGGCGTGAAGCTTGGGTCGCCCGGCGAGTCCATGCAGGAGGGGCTGAGTGAAGAAATCGCCGCCGCGACGGGTTCAGGTTTCTCCGAGGTGAAAATCTATGATGACCACCCCGCAGCCTATCTGGCGCTCTCTCAGGGAAGCGTCGATGGTGTTCTCAATACACTGCCGACACTGGGGCAGGTCATGAAGGATAGACCGGGCGCATACGCTCTCGTGAGACCGGTGGGCAGTCCCAATTGGGCTGGCATAGCGGCGCGGAAAGAGGATCCGGAGATCGTCGCTTTCCTCGACGAGGAACTGACGCGGCTGAAGGATAATGACGAGATTTATGCGTTGCAGGAAAAGTGGTTTGGCTTCCGCATGAATTTGGCTGACGAGATCCCGTCTTTCGGCTAACCGCGTCTCACTTTCCGGCATTGCACAGTGACCATCGACTGGGACATCATCGCGATGGCGATGCCACTCCTGGCCGAGGGGGCCATCGTGACCATTCAGGTCTCGGTCCTCTCGGCCATTTTTGGTCTGGCGCTTGGTATAGCGTTAGGTCTGGCGTCCCTGTCCCGATCGAAGCCACTTAAGTGGTTGGTTGCCGCCTATGTTGACTTCATTCGTGGCACGCCCCTGCTCATCCAGATTTTTCTGGTTTTCTTCGCGCTGCCGGTCATTGGAATCCGGTTCGACGAGTTTTGGGCTGGCGTGGTCGCCTTGTCGCTCAACGCCGGTGCCTTCGTCTCCGAAGTCGTGCGCGGCGGCGTGGGAGCGATCGAGAAAGGCCAAAGCGAGGCTGCCAGGTCTATTGGCATGCGCAATCGCCAGATCCTTATCCATATTCTCCTACCCCAAGCCTACCGGCAGATGATTCCACCGCTAACCAACGAGTTGATAAGCCTCGTCAAGAACTCGTCGCTGCTGTCGGTCATTTCGGTCTATGAATTGACCCGTGCCGGTCAAGCGATCATCTCGCTGCATTTCGTTCCGTTTGAAATCTACATGTTGCTGGCCCTTTATTATTACCTGCTGCTCAAGGTCCTATCGGTCCTTTCCAAAAAGCTTGAGCAAAGGTTGCCGCAATGGTGACCGCCTTTCCCCGTTTGCGCGCCGAGGGCATCGAGAAGAACTTCGGCGAAACGCCCGTTCTGAAGGGTGTGGATATGGATGTCGATGCCGGGCAGGCAGTGGTGATCATCGGGGCGTCTGGGTCTGGGAAGACCACCTTTTTGCGCTGCCTCAATCGACTTGAGGACCCGACAAAGGGAACGGTCTGGCTTGATGGCGAAACCGTCGGTGGGTCTTTTGCAGCCGACCAAGGTGGTTGGCGGTCGGCCTCCGAAGCGCGCATGTCTGAGCAGCGCCGTCAGTTTGGATTTGTGTTCCAGCGTTTCAATCTGTTTCCACACCTCACAGCCCGGCAGAATGTGGCGATCGGGCCAGAGAAAGTGCGGGGCTTGAAGCGATCAGAAGCTGATACGCTGGCCGAGCAGGAACTCGGACGGGTGCAGTTGGGCGACCATATGGACAAACGCCCTTCCCAACTGTCCGGTGGCCAGCAGCAGCGCGTGGCGATCGCCAGAGCACTGGCCATGGAGCCCCGCATTATGCTGTTTGACGAGCCAACCTCAGCGCTCGACCCGGAACTTGTCCAGGAGGTTCTCGACGTTATGAAAGCGTTGGCTGAGGGCGGGATGACCATGATCGCGGTTACGCACGAAATGGGTTTCGCCCGCGAGGTGGCGGATCGGGTGGTGTTCATGGCCGATGGTGTCATCGCCGAAGATGGTCCGCCCGACCAGATCTTCACCGCGCCTCAAGTCCCGGCGACGCAGAAGTTCCTGCGGCATATCCTGAGGTCTTAGTTGCCCATGGCCGAGATTTTTCCCGATGACGACGTCGCCGATCTGGTGATCGAAAACGCGATCATCCTGACGGCAAATCCGGACCGCCAGGTCATCAGAGATGGGCGGATCATCGCCAAGGACAAGCGGCTCGCTTACGTGGGCTCGAAGCGCGGCCCCCCACCGGCGGCGCACCAGCTTATCGACGCTGATGACATGATCGCCACCCCCGGCCTCATCAATGTTCACACCCATACAATCCTGACAATGGTGCGTGGGGTCGCCGAGGATATGGGGTTTGCTCCGGCGTACACGCCGGGTGTCCCGCAAGGGCATATGATCACCGAAGAGGAAGCGGTTGCCCTTGCTCGGCTGGGGGCACTGGAGGCCGCACTGTTTGGCTCAACACTGATCAACGACACCTACGTCCATGCCGATTTGACGTTGCCAGCCATGGCGGAGATCGGATTGCGCGTCACCGCGTGCGGCCGCATCCATGATGTGGACTTTTCCGGCGTGTCTGCGGGACGATGGACTTACGATCCAGCGATCGGTGACCGCACTCTGAGTGAGGCACTGGCATTGGTGCAAAGGTATCATGGTGCAATGGATGGGCGCCTGGGCGTCCAGCTTGCTGCCCATGCACCTGATACTTGTTCAACGGGCTTTCTGAAGCGTATCCGCCAAGCGCGCGACGATACTGATCTCATCGTGACCACGCACTTGGCGCAAAGCCAGATCGAGGTTGATCGTATTCGTCAGCGCGATGGTAAGACGCCCGCCGAGCTGCTTGACGATCTTGGATTGCTCAATGACCGGCTTATCGCGGCTCATTGCATTTTCATGACCGAGACCGACATCGCTCGCACAGGGGCTGGAGGGGTCCATGTTGCGCATATTCCCAAGGGGAACGCCACCGGCGGAACGATTGCACCGACCCTGAAGCTGCGGGCTGCGGGGGCCAATCTGTGCCTGTCGACCGACAACATGCACGCAGACATGGTGGAGCTTATGCGCTGGGCTCTGGCCGTCGGACGGCTGCAAGAGGGTAAGATTACACAACACTGGCAGCCAGAAGACATGTTGGAGATGGCCAGCATCCATGGGGCGAGGGCCATGGGTATGAGCGCTGAGATCGGATCGCTGGAAGTCGGCAAGAAGGCCGATATTGTTCTCATGGATGCCAACCGCCCGCACTTCACGCCGCTTATCGATCCCTTGGGCAACTTGGTCCATGTCGGCCAAGGTCGCGATGTTCGTCACGTGTTTGTCGACGGCGAACAGATCGTCCGAGATGGCGCCCCGACAAGGGTGAATGCCGCCGAAATCATGACGCAGGCGCAAGCTGCGGCCGAGGCTCTGTGGTCCAGGGCGCGCAGAGCGTCATAGGGCAGCGCCGGTTGGTGGCAAGAGATTCAAGCGCCTAATATATAATCAGAAATACATATTGAATGCAAAAAAGCTGCGCGCGACAGGCCGCGAGATCCAGCTTATAACGGAGGCCTCTCCACGTAATTTCCCTTACGGTCCATCAGCGGTCCAAAGGCGGGTGGCATGCTCAAAAAGGCTCCTTCCTCGGAACAGGCGCACTCTACGGCAGCCTCTACCGACCAGGTTGGCGAACATCTCACCCTCGACGGCATCACGCATAGCTATGGGGAAGGCCTGGCAGTTGATGATGTGACCTTGGAGGTTGCAGGCGGCGAGTTGATCGCTCTTCTCGGCCCGTCAGGCTGCGGCAAATCCACCTTGCTGCGCATCGTTGCGGGCTTTTTGGAACAGACCCGCGGAAGTGTCGTGATTGGCGACCGAAACGTGGACACACTGCCGCCCAACCGGCGCGAAGTGGGTATCGTTTTCCAGAACTACGCGTTGTTCCCGCACATGAGTGTGGCTGAAAATATCGCGTACGGTCTGGATGCACGCGGCGATGACAAGGCCAGCCAGGCTGAACGTGTTCGCGAAATGCTCGCCACGGTCCGCATGGAAGCGTTTGCCGACCGGAAACCGCGACAGCTGTCTGGTGGCCAACAGCAACGTGTGGCGCTCGCACGAGCGCTCGCGGTCCAACCACGAATTTTGCTGCTGGACGAGCCTTTTGCGGCGCTTGACAAGAATCTTCGCCTCGACATGCAGATCGAGATCAAGCGTTTGCAGCGTCAGTTTGCGCTGACGGCTATACTGGTTACCCACGACCAGGAAGAGGCTATGTCGATCGCCGATCGCATCGCGGTCATGAACAGCGGAAAGATCGAACAGCTCGGCACACCCGTCGCAATCTACGACGAGCCCAAGACGCTGTTTGTGAACGACTTTATAGGCTCATCGAACAGGTTTGATGGGGAGATCGTAGAGCGCAAGGCGCAGCAATATACGGTCAAGCTGAAGAACGGCGCGATCTGGAGGGTCGAGAGCAGTAGCGGCTTTGCCAAGGGCGATGCGGTGATTGTCACCGCCCGGCCGGAACAGCTCGAATTGACCAGCTCAGCGCGGGATGACGCTTTCATCGTTGAGCACGCTCTCAGTCTGCCCATCGGTGGCTCGCTTATTCACGACGTTGAGACCCCGTCGGGAACCACCGTGAAAGTTGCCGCTCCTCGCAGACCCGGAGAAGCGGCGCCTCCTATGGGGCCGACGCACTGCGGCCTCGCCAAAAATGCAACCCCGATCCTTTTCCCCCAACCGGGCGGCTGATGCCTCCCATGACAAGAAGGACAATGCCATGACCCAATTGACCCGTCGTTCAATCTTGCAGGGCGCTGCCGCGCTCGGCGCCGCTTCGGCGCTGCCGTTTTCAGCCGCCCGCGCAAGCGGATCGCTTTCAGCCGCCATCTATCCCGGCACTTGGGATGAGGCCTACCGAACGGTCGTTGCGCCGCTTCTGAAGGACAACCATGATGTCGACGTGGCCTTTGACCCGCTTTGGGCTGTCGATCAGGTGACCAAAGCACGGGCCGGGCGTGGCGTCGCGCCGTTCGATGCTTTTGTTCTCGATCCCGGCCCTTCGGCTTCTGCGCGTGATCAGGATTTGTTCGAACCGCTAGATGCGTCGATGCTGACCAACGCCTCGAAACTGCCGGAAGGTATGGTCACCGCCGATGCTGCCACCGTGAACGTGCAGGTGGTGGGTATCTGCTACAACCCGAACGCCTTCGATACGCCGCCGACGCGTTGGGAGCAGCTGTTTGAAAGCCCCTATGTTGAGCGCCTTGGCCTGACGGGGTTCCAGACCACGTTCGGCACCGTGTCGCTGATTGAAATGTCCAAGGTGTTCGGTGGCTCGGCCACCGATGTGGAGCCCATCTTTGCCAAGCTGCAAGAGGCTCTGCCCAAAGTTGCCGCGGTGACCGGTCCTGCGGGCCTGCCGGGCTTGTTCCAGCAAGGTCAGATCGACCTGATGTATACCAACACCAACAATGTCGCGACGCTGAAAGCACGCGGCGTGGATATTGAGTTCATGGCTCCGGAGACGGGCGCTATCACCTTCTCGACGACGCTTCACGTCGCCAAAGGCGCCGAAAACGTGGAAGAGGCGCACAAATACATTGATACGGCGATCTCAGCGGCCGCGCAGTCCCAGCTTCAGCTTTCGCCGTACAACATGATCCCGGTCAACAAGGATGTTGAGTTGTCCGAGGATCTCTACATCAAGTCCGTCGATGAACTATCCGATATGGTTGTTCACGACTGGAGCATCATCAATCCACAGCGTGCCGATTGGATCGAGCGCTTCAACCGCGAAATCACCGCGAGCTAAATCCATGGCGGGCGCGGCACTCTCAGAACCCGGACGTGTTGACTGGCGGCTCGCAGCGCCGCTTGGTTTGACCTATCTGGCGTTCTTTGCTGCGCCCCTCATCATCTTGCTGGCCATGTCGTTTGCGGCGGACGACTTCTTCACGGCCTTCTCGTTTCACGCGTGGATCGATTTCTGGGGCGACTCCTTTTATCGCGGCGTTGTCTACGACACGGTGCGCTTGGGACTGGTCGCGGTAATCGCGACCTCCCTCATGGCCTATCCGATCGCGCTGCTGTTCGTGGCCAGCGGACCGCGCATGCGCAAATTGCTGATCTTCATTATCCTGTTACCGCTGTTGATTTCGGTGGTGATCCGCACCTTCGCCTGGATCGCTATCCTGGCGCGAGAAGGCGTCGTCAATCAGACGCTGATTGCGTTGGGGCTCACATCAACGCCGCTTAACCTGCTTCAAACGGAACTTGGGCTCGTCATCGCTCTAAGCCAGATCGAAATGCCGTTGATGCTGTTGCCCCTTATAACGGTGATGCAGCAGATCGATCCGAGCCTCTCCGACGCGTCACGAGCACTTGGCGGCTCAAAATGGCGGACCTTTTTCAAGGTTACGCTGCCGCTTTCGATTCCCGGCTGGATTGCGGGGGCAACGCTTGTTTTTGCGTCCGCCACAACAGCGTTCATTTCGCAATCCATCATCGGCGGAGCGCGGCTCGTCTACCTTCCCTCTCTTATCTGGCAGCAGGCCATGGTCGTCTACAACTGGCCCTTTGCGGCCGTCGCATCCGTCACCCTTCTGGTTGCGGTGCTTGCGGGGGTAACCTTGTTCTCCCTGCTTGGCCGCTTCGCGCGTACGGACTGAAGGGTAGGGACCTCAATGGCAAAGCGGCGCAGCACTCCAAGTGACCTTTCCTACTCCTTTGTGATGGGTGGGTTGGCCGCACTTGGTATCGCGATCCTGATTGGTCCCGTCCTGATTGTGCTTTTGACGTCCTTCACATCGTCGCAAGCGCTGCAGTTCCCGCCCCCGGGGTTCTCTCTTGAATGGTACAGGTCGCTCTTCGACCCTGTGCAGTCGGGGCATATTCATACCGCGCTGGCAAACTCGCTTTGGGTAGCCGCCGTTGCGACGGCGTTTGCCTGCGTGATCGCAACTGCGGCAGCCTTGGCGATGGCGCAGATCCGGGGTGCGCGGGCAAGGGCCCTCGAAGCGAGTTTTATGTCGCCGCTTATTCTGCCAGGCCTGTCGTACGGTCTGGCAACCCTGATGTTCTTCGCGATCCTTGGTTTTCGTCCATCCCTCAATCACCTGATCATCGGTCATCTTGTGGTCATAGCGCCGTTCGTCTTCCGCACGACCCTTGCAAGTCTGTCGCAGTTCAACCCGGCGCTTCTCGAAAGTTCCGCGAGCCTCGGTGCGACGCGACTTTATGCCTTCCGGCGCATCACGTTGCCCTTTATCGCACCAGGGATAGCAGCGGGCGCATTTCTTGCATTTGTGGCATCGATGGACAACGTCCCCGTGTCACTCTTCCTATCGAGCGCGCGCACCAACATGCTGCCGATCCGGATGTGGGGCATGATGGAGACAACCCTCGATGTCCGTGTCGCCGCCATCTCCGGGGCACTCATTGTTATCGTCCTGGTCCTGATGATCATCATGGATCGGCTGACCGGCCTAACCAGACGCATGAGTGCGGGGTGAGTTCTCTGATATGACCTACGATCGTGATCTTGTTGGCTACGGAGCATATCCTCCCGATCCAAAATGGCCCAATGGTGCGCGCATCGCGATCAACTTCGTGATGAACTACGAGGAAGGTTCGGAGCCCTCGTTTCAGGACGGCGAAGACTTTACCGAAACTGCGTTGACCGAGGCGCAGGGACTGGGCCAATCCATTGGCGGGCGCGACTTAGCCGGCGAAGGGCTGTTTGCCTATGGCAGCCGGGTAGGCTTCTGGCGGCTGATGCGGCTGTTCCAAGAACGCGATCTCCCTATGACGATCTTCGGATGCGCGCTAGCACTCGAGCGCAATCTGGAGGCGGCGCGAGCAATACGGGAGTCAGGCTTCGACTGTTGCTGCCACGGATGGCGCTGGATCAAGCACTTCGAGCTCAGCGAGGACGAAGAGCGCGAGCACATCCAGAAAGCTGTAGCCTCCCTTCAGCGGACCCTGGGTGAACGGCCACTGGGCTGGTACTGCCGCTATGGCCCCAGCCTCAACACCCGCAAGCTGGTCGTTGAAGAAGGTGGATTTCTCTACGATTCCGACTGCTATGACGACGAACTACCCTATTGGACGGGTGCGCAGGGAAAGCCTCATCTCGTGGTGCCCTACACACTGACCAACAACGACACGAAGTTTTGCGGTCAGTTCGCAACCGCTGACGACTATTTCCAATGGCACAAGGACGCCTTCGATATGCTGTACAAGGAGGGTTCCACCGCGCCAAAGATGATGTCGGTGGGTCTGCACATGCGCCTGATCGGCCACCCGGCCCGCGCTGTCGGGCTAGAACGGTTTCTCGATTACATCATGCAGCATGACGATGTTTGGGTGACGCGTCGCCTCGATATCGCAAACCATTGGGCGACCACCCACCCATTCCAAGACGCTTGATGCCGCGGACAGAGCCTCCATTGCACGCGGTGACTGTTGCGCTGGGCGATCAACGATACCGTATCGATCGACCCTTCGGCCATTGGCCAGCGAACACAGGCAAGGTTTCCGATGTGGTCGTGACAGCGGAGGGCCAGGTTCTGGTGCTGCTTCGCCACGACCCTTATGTCGATCCGGATGAACCTCGGGTCATCGTTCTGACCGCCGACGGAGACTATACAACGGCGTGGGGCGGGGCCGAGATTGCGGACGCCCATCTGATGGCGCCCGCACCAGATGGGCGAATTTTCGTTGTCGATCGCGACATGCACGAAATTATTGTTTTCTCTCCAAGCGGAGAAAAGCTGGGAGGCATCGGGAAACGGGGATGTCCCGGGGAGCCGTTCAACCACCCCACCGATATTGCCTTTGCACCATCAGGCGAGTTTTACGTTTCTGATGGGTACGCTGGGTGGCATGTGCACAAGTTTTCATCGACTGGTGCGCATGTAGCAACTTGGGGGTCTTTCGGCAGCGGTCCGGGGGCCTTTATCGAACCGCACTCGTTGTGGTGCCTACCAACCGGAGAGGTCGCCGTTGTCGACCGTTGCAACCACCGGATCCAGCTTTTCGATGCCCAGGGAACCTATCGCAGGGAGTGGCATGGGTTTCGGCGACCTGTGGGCATTTGGGGCGATGCCGATGGCGATGTTTTTGTCAGCGATGAGGTGCCGAGCCTGCACCGGATGCGCTCAGATGGCAGTCGATTAGGGCGCGCGCGCCCAATGCTGAACGGCGCCCATGGCCTTTTCGGCGCACCCGATGGAACGCTCTATTTGGCGGAAGCAAACCCCAGTCGTCTTTCGCGGCTTACACCGATTTGACACGGGCCAAAGCGCTCCCGCATTGAACCGCCAGTTGGGAACGCGCGAGAAGTGATGCGTTGATGACTGGCCCAAGGACCAACTTATGTCTGAAGCGATTGGAGAACCTGACCCACGTGCCGGAGGCATATCCATTCACTGCGTTGACATTGCGCGCGGTGTTCCAGCTGAAGGCCTTGAAGTTCGTCTGTGGAGGCTGGGAGAACCGCGGGTTCTTCTTGCATCGGGATCGTGCTCGTCATCCGGCACTCTCCATCATCCCTGCCAAAACGGAGTAGGGGTCACAGCGGGTCAGTATGAGGTCGAATTTGAGGTTGCCGCCTATTACCGGCAGGCCGGTATAGAAGTGCCCAACCCGGCTTTCTTGGAAACGGCGATCTATCGGTTTGGGATAGAGCAGGTCTCCGAGCATTTTCACCTGCCGATCAAGTTCACCGCTTGGGGGTTCTCCTTGTTCCGCGGCGGCGCATAAAAAGGCGCGTGCTCGGGCTTCTCACACCTTCTGGGATCTGGATCTCACCGGCCGGATAGCCAACAAGGATTAGTCGTTGACCTTGTCGAGCCCGATACTCATCGCAACGATCACCAATGCGATGATCGCCAACAGGATTTGAACACCGGAGACCGCAGCGACCAGGGGGGTGCTGGTGAACTGAACGAGTGCGAGCAACTCCACAGGGAGTGGGCGATCGCGAAAACCGTGGGTGAAGATGGCGACCGAAAGATTGTCGAAACCCTCAACAAAGGTGAACACCGCCCCCGCAAGGATTGCCGGCAGAAGCAGTGGAAAGGTGATCGTTCGCAGGCTCTGAAAAGGGCTTGCACGAAGGTTGGCAGAGGCTTCTTCCAACGCAGGGTCAAGGCGCATCAACCGGCTTTGAACCGTTCGGACCATCACGGCCAGAACGAAGACCGCGATTGAAATGGATTGCAGCCATATCGATGGCGACACGCCAACAAGTGCCCCAGCGAACAGGATGGCGACCCCAAGAACAATCCCCGGCACCATGTGTGGAACCAGAACGAAGACGGAAAGCGCTGTTGTGCCAGGAAACTGACCGCGCACGCAGGCGAGCGCTGTCGGTACGCCCAGGACAATGCACAGGACGGTGACGGTGATGCCGACTTGCAGGCTGTTGATCATCGCTTCGACAAGAACACCCTGCTCGAAGACTTCCCGATACCAACGCAACGTGAAGCCCTCGGGAGGAAAGCTGACGAAGGCGCGTGTATCAAAGGAGATTATGAGCACGATGATGGAGGGGGCCACGAGCAGGAAAAGCGAGAAAATGGCGAGTGCCAAGATCGCGCCAATGCCCAGGATATCGGTCAACGAAGCGCGCTTAAACAACGTCATGCAGCCCGTCCCTTGGTCCAACGTGTGAAGCGGTTGGTGAGGAGTGCGATGATCACCAAGACGATCAGGCACGTGACCATCAGGATAAGTGAGCTGACCGAGCCCTTGCTCCAATCCAATGAGAAGACGACCTGTTCGTAGACCATCGTGGCGGCATTTAAATAGTTGCCGCCGCCCAAAAGCTGCGGAACGACAAATGTCGTGTAGCTCAGGGTAAAGACCAGTGCGGCACCTGTCCCAATGCCTGGAACACTCATGGGGAAAATGACCGTGCGCAACGTGGCAAGATGAGAGGCCCCCAAATTTTCTGCCGCTTCCACAAGCCGGGTGTCGTGCCTGCTCATCACGGCAATGAGCGGCAGGATCATCACCGGTAAATGGATCTGCACCATGCCGATCAGAACCGCCCAATGCGTGTTCATGATCCGCAGCGGCTGGTCGATCAATCCGACACCGAGGAGCGTTGAGTTCACGACACCGCGCCCACCCAGAATAACCAGCCAAGCATAGGTCCGCACAATGCCGCTGGTCAGTAGGGGAGCGATGGTCAGGATCAAAATGATGCGCTTGGTCCAGCGCCCACCGACCAGAAAAAGATAGGCCACCGGATAGCCGAAAAGCAGGCAGAAGAACGTTGTGGTCAGGGCAAGGTTCAGTGACCGCTGAAAGGTGATCCAATAAAGCGGATCGGTCAGTGCGGTTGTCAGATGTGTCAGCGAAAAGGTCTGCGAGACAATCGCGCCGCGCGCCACTTCAATGTCTGAAAACCCCAGTGACAACAAAATCGCAAAGGGAACCACCGCCATAACAATCAAAACAATGATGGACGGCACAGCAGGCCAAACACCGCGCCCTGAAAGAAGCGCGTCGACCACGCGCTCCCCCCATCCGCCTGTCTTTACTGATGTCGTTGCTACCGCCATCAACGTTCGGCCGGATAGATGGAACAATAGGCGGGATCAATGACGCGCAGACCGACTTTTTGGCCGTCGGAAAAGACCTGGGACTGTTCCTGCCGCATCGACAGGACCTTGATACGGTCGTCTCCCACGGCGACGTGGTACTCAACCAGCGGCCCAACCGGACGGTGAAATGAGATGGTACCTTGCCAACCTTCAGGCCGAGGCTCATCCAGACGGATGTTGTGCGGCCGGACCATCACCTGGACGCGACCATGCAGATCAGTCCGTTTAAGCTGACCATCGGGGAGCGCAACCGCGCCATTCTCTGCATCGCCTTGTAAAAAGTTCGACATGCCGATGAAATCGGCAACGTAAGCGGTCTGGGGTCTATCGAACACTTCGTCGGGTGGCGCCGCTTGCTCGATCCGGCCGGCTCGCATGATAGCGATACGGTCGCTCATCGTGAGGGCCTCTTCCTGGTCATGCGTAACAAAGATCGATGTCAGACCGAGCTTCTTGATCAACTGCCGCAGCTCGACCTGCATGGTGCCGCGCAGTTTGGCGTCCAGTGCATTGAAGGGTTCGTCCAGCAACAAGACCCGGGGCTCCATGACCAAGACCCGAGCAATGGCAACCCGCTGCTGCTGCCCGCCCGACAACTGGCTGGGATAGCGCTCTTCGAACCCGGTGAGCGACACCGTCTCCAGCGCTTTGGCGACGCGTTCGTTGATGATGGACCGCGAACGACCCAGCATGCGCAGCGCGTAGGCAACATTTTGAGTGACGGTCATATGCGGGAATAGGGCGTAGCTTTGAAAGACCACGCCCACCGGCCTGCGGTTAACCGGAATGTTGCCCATATCCTGGCCGTCGATCTGGATATGTCCGGCATCGGCATCCCAGAAGCCGGCAATGCACCGCAACAGAGTTGTCTTGCCACAGCCTGACGGGCCCAGAAGTGTGACAATCTCGCCTTCGGCAACATCGAGCGAACAGTTGTCGAGAACCGTCAGGCGGTCGAACCTTTTACTAACGGCCCCGATGCTCAGCACCGGGGCCGTGTTCTCGCTGTCGGCCCTAAGACCGGCAGTATTCGTCATCATGCGGCAAACATACGATCAAACGTCTCGACCGTTTCGCCCCGTAGCGGAGCGAAGGCCTGCCAATCGAGAGACGTTGTTCCATCGAGCTCTTCTGGAGTTGATGGGACATAGGGTGCAGCGTCCGCAGAGACCTCAATCCCTTCGACAACGGTGCCAAAGTAGATCGGCGCGCTGCCAGCCATCTGTTGAATATCGGGGGTCAGCAGAATGTCAGTGAACTCGTGAACCAGATCGGCGGTTCCATCGGCCGTATTCACAAATTGGACAATGTTGGTCGGTAGCATGAGCGGTCCGGGTCCGGCGATCTTGGCATATCCGATCGGCAGGCCAGATGAGGCAGCCAGTGCAGTGTTGACGTGCCACAAGGGTGCTAAATCCACTTCACCGCGCTCGATCATCTGTTGCAGCAAGGGTGGGCTGCGGCCGACCAGCGGGTTGAGCTCTTCCCATTTGTTCAGAGCAAAGGCCATGTCATCCTGCGGCATCCCAAATGCTTCGCACGTCGCCGCAAGAACGCCCAAGCCAAGGTTTGACTGCGGGCGACACATGCCGATCCTGCCATTGAACTCACCGCTCCAGATGTCTTCCCAGCGCATTGGTGGCGTGGTGATCTTGGTGGTGTCATAGGCGATGCCGATACCTTCGAACCAGATCGGCTGACCCACATCATAGCCGTAGGGCATGAAGCGCGGATCAACGTTTCCGGAATTGGGGATCTGGCTGAAGTCGAGCGGTACAATGACGTCTTCCGCGAGTGCATTGACGATCGCGGGAGAGCCCATGACAGCCAGGTCGTAGGGCGAATTACCGCGGGCAGCTTTAATCTGCGCCAACGCTTCAGCGGATAGACCGCCGATGACGCGCAATGAAACGCCAGGATTGCGACGGCCAAGCTCTTCGCCTGCTGCGATAAGTGGTGCGTCTGATGCGTTGCCATATCCTACCATGACAAGCTCGCGGGCTTGCGCGCGCAGGACGGTCGGTGCGGCCAACAGGCTGGTGGAGGCCGCCATACCGCCGAGGACGGTGCGTCGAGTCAATCTCATCAACATTCTCCCTTGTGCTTTCCAAGTGGCAGCTCATCGTCTGCCATGGGAACCATCGATCGATCGTATGATGACAACCGTGAAACCACTTTCGATAATTCACCTATCGAAAGTTTCAGCAAATTCCATGCCAAGGTCAAGTCGTTTTACGTATCTTATCGGCCGAGCGAGCTTCGGGGCCTTATGTCGATGCTAGGCCAGCATGACCTGTAGACCGGCGCTTTCCAATGGCTGCAAGCCGGTAGGACTGGCCTCATCGTCTGTAATCAATGCGGAAATTTCCTTTAAAGCAGCGATCCTCGCGCCCGCCACATGTCCAATCTTGCCATGGTCTCCAAGCACGATGGTGCGGCGCGAGGAGGCGATCATCGCACGCTTGATCTCGACCTCTTCAAAGTGGGCGTTCGTGAAGCCTCGCGTGGCGTCGATGCCACCGCAACAAATGAATGCACAATCAGCATTCAACTGCTCAAGAATTAAGCCTGCGAAGGGGTGTGTAAGGGAGCGCGAGCGTCGATTGCGGCCCGTCTTTTTGAGCGTTCCACCCGTTACAATGACCGCGATTCCCGGGTGCTGTTCCAATATGATGGCGATGTCCAAGCTGCTCGTGATGACCACGACATCGTTCAGCTCATGCGGCAGTGCTGCCGCCATTGCTGTGGTGGTTGTCCCCGCATCCAGAATGACGGTCTCGCCACTGCGCACCATCGATGCCGCCAGCTTGCCAATGCGCTCTTTCTGTGCGCTGAAATTGTGACTTGGCAGTTCGATCGGCCGTTCGAAGCGGGCCGGCTTGATTCGGGTCGCGCCGCCCCGTACCCGTCTGAGCAACATACGCTTTTGCAACATATCGAGGTCGGTGCGTATTGTGACTGCCGACACGCCAAACATCTCCGACAGGGCTGTTACTTCCACAGTGTGCTGCGTCTCCAACAGGGACAGGATCTGTTCCTGCCGGGGATTGATCGGATCGGAAACGTCGCTCGTTGCCATTCGCTTGCTTTCGGAAGTGACTTGCGTTTTACATTAAAGTGATGATTATCGAAAGCGCTAGGGCTTGACCAGCCTTAGCGACCAGCTCTGCTCAACCGAACAAATTTGGAGTGTTTTGTGAACATCGCCCACCGCATTCAGGAAATCAGACGCGAGTCCTCCTCAGATGCCCCCGGTGATCCCGAACGCTTCCGGCGCGTGGCGCTCACCAAAACCGAAATGATGAGCCAAGGTGATGCTATCAGAGCTACCCTTGAGGCGAACGTCGATCCGCTGTCGGGCATCGGTTCGGACCTTGCGGATCGCAAAATCCGCCGGGTCGCCATGGTGGGATGTGGCGATAGCTGGGTATCAGGCTTTGGCGTTCGGCAGGCGATGGAGCGTTATCTTGGTGCGGTCAGCGAGCCGTGCGAAGCGTTTGATTTCGCGACCTACGGCACCGATGTCATCGATGATGAAACGGTTGTCATTGGGCTGAGCTCAAGCGGGAAGACAGAGCCGGTTATTGATGGGCTGAAGGATGCGCAAGACAGGGGTGCCTATGTTATTGGGCTTTCCAACACGCTTGGCTCGCCGCTGATGGAGGAGTTTCCCGGGGCCTTGCACATTCGTGCGACCCGTGGCGGCTGGCCGACCCAGTCCAGCACGGCCGCAATGGCGCTGAAGCTGGCACTGACTGCGTCAATTGCGGAGGCTTGGGGACATGACGCCTCGTCGCTGCGCCAGGCGTTGGCAGAGCTGCCGGGTCAGGTCGATGCTGTTTCGCAGGCGTTTTACGAACCAGCCAAACAGGTAGCGAGCCATCTTGCTCGTGTCGAGTTTGTCTTGCTCGCCGGCGCTGGGCCGTTCTTTGCGCCGGCGGCTTTTGGGGCCGCAAAGCTGAAGGAACTGGCACCAATCCATGCTGAGGCCTTCCCGCTGGAGGAGTACCATCACTACCGAACGCAGAAGGCCGGTGATCCACTCTTCTTGGTAGCCGGAGATGAAGCGAGCCACGAGCGCGCCTTGGAAACCGCAATCATGAGCAAGGGTTCGAAAGGCTTTTGTTTGGCTCTTCTGCCCGAAGGCGAAACCGACATTGCCGAAGTTGCCGACATCGCCTGGCACCTGCCCAAAGTTTCGTGGGAAACTGCGCCGATTGTCTTCAGCGTGCCACTTCACCTGTTCGGCTACCATGCCGCAATGGAGCGAGATGCTCTCGGCTTGGGCGCCCCACACCTCGGGCTCTAACGATGGGGCCCGATCTCGTCACCGTGGGCGGCTTGACGGTCGACCACGTTATCACCGAGGCGGGAGACGTTGGGCTGAGCAAGTCGGGTGGCAATGGTGCCTATTCGGCTGTGGGGGCTCTGCTGTGGCAATGTCGCGTCGGACTGGTCAGCTGTGCCGTCGAAACCTACCCAAAGCCGACTTTGTCGCGCTTGGAACACCACGGAATTGACCTCGCGGGCGTCGCATGGTCAACGGCGAAACTGACCGCCGGCAGTTGGTTTATCTACGACAAGCAGGGGCGGCGTGAAGAAGGGTTGAACAGCCCTTCGGAGGCCTTGTCGGACGCGGGTTTCCCCACCGATTGGCTATCACCTGAGCAGATTGTTGCGTGGCGCGCAGCCCTGATCGAGCGACAAGATCCAGATGAAATTGACTACGGCACCTTCCGCACCCTCAACCCCCTAACCGTAGGCCAAATCCCCGCTGATTGGCAGACGGTTCGTGGCGCGCACATTGCGCCAAGCAGTCTGAGTGTAATGCTTGCGATGAGCGCGTTTTTCGAAGGCGGGGGCACTGTGATCACGGCCGATCCCGGTTGGCAGCTGGCCGAACACAGTCTCGATGAAATCACACCCCTTCTATCGCGCCTGGACGCGTTCCTGCCCAGCGAGGTGGAATTACGCGCGTTGGTGCCCGGTGCGAACAACGCCGATGCCCTTCGATTGCTCGCCCAACGTTGCCGGGGTGCTGTTACAGTCAAACTGGGACCAGAAGGCTGCTTGGTGTGGAACCGCGAAGCACAGACTGCGGACCTCGTTCCGATCCAACCGGTCAAGACGCTTGATCCAACCGGCGCGGGAGATGGTTTCTCCGGGGGCTATTTGGCGGGTTTGGTTGAAACCGGCCATCCTTTCAAGGCGGCGCAGTTCGGCGCGATCAGCGCCGCGAGGATCGTCAGCTGTTTCGGTGCAGACGGGCCCCTTCCGCACGACCGCGCCGCGGCGCGAGCCTTACTCGTGCCCGGAGTGCAGGCATGCCACTAAAGCTCTTTGATGGCCCACCCCCGATCATCGCGGCGTTGCATCTGCCCGATTTTGCACGGTCGCGGTTTCGATCCATGAGCTGGTTTCAGGATTATGTTCTGACCAACGTGGGCATCTTCGTGGACGCCGGTATCCCATGGGTTAAACTGCAAGACCAGACCCGCACCAGCGATACAGCCGCCCCGGATACGCTGACGATGATGGCGGCGCTGGGGTGTCTCATTCGGAACGAGTTTCCAAGCCTTGGTCTTGGCATTATTGTTGAAGCACATGATGCCAGGGCCGCCCTTTCCATCGCGCACGCCGTCAACGCCGATTTCGTGCGGTTGAAGGTTTTCGTCGGCGGTGCGATGACCGCTGCCGGCCCCAAGAGTGCTCTGGCCGCCTCAGCGACTGGCTACCGCACCCAGATAAACCGCGAGGACATTGCCCTGGTCGCGGATGTGCACGACCGGACGGCGCGACCCTTATCGGATGAACCGCAACCGTTTGCGGCGCAGTGGGCCGCCAAGTCGGGCGCGGACGGATTGATCATCACAGGATCAAGCTTCGATGATACCAGGCAGCGCGTTGAGGCGGTTCGGCAAACGGTCCCGGCACTGCCGATCCTTGTCGGGGGTGGCGTGACCGTATCGAATGTCAAAGCTGCTCTGTCTTTCAGCGATGGGCTTGTTGTCTCAAGCGCCTTGATGCGAAAGGACGCTGACCCGGATGACCTGGCGCAATGGGATCCCGATTTGTGCCAGCGGTTCATGGAAGCGGCCAAACAAACATGATCTTTCGAGATTTTGCGGGATATCGAGAAAAGCCGCCGCCTATTCGATGGCCCGGTGACGCGAACCTTGCAGTTTCCATCGTTGTGAACGTTGAAGAGGGTGCCGAACTTAATCTGGCGGCAGGTGACGCTTATAACGAACATATCTATGAGGCCGTCGAGAAGATCGAAGGCACCCGCGACCTGTGCATGGAAAGCCATTTCGAGTACGGACCAAGGGCGGGATGGCCGCGAATTCGCGACATGCTGGCAGAGCGCAACATTCCGGCAACGTTGAACGCCTGCGGCCGCGCCATCGCGGAAACACCATGGATCGCTCAGGAAGCGGTTCAGGCTGGTCACGAAGTCGCGGCCCATGGTTGGCGTTGGGAACGCCATGCCACCATGCCGGAGGCCCAGGAGCGCCGTGCGATTGCCTTGACCGTCAACGCTTTGGAGGCGGCATGTGGCCAGCCTCCGGTGGGTTGGCACACGCGTTCCGCCACATCGCTGAAAACGCGGCAGTTGCTGATCGAGCAGGGGGGCTTTCTATATGACAGCAACGCCTACAATGATGACCTACCCTACACTGTAGAGACACCCGCAGGTCCGCATATCATTCTTCCGTACGCGTTCGATACCAACGATATGCGCTTTTATAATTGTGGCGGGTTCGTGTTCGGCGATGACTTTGCGCGTTATTGCATCGATGCCTTTGACCGGTTGTATCGCGAAGGTGCATCCGCACCGCGCATGCTTTCGATCGGGCTGCATACACGCATCATCGGACGGCCCGGCCGGATCGGGGGGCTGGAAACGTTCCTTGATCATGTTTGCCAGCGTCAGTCCGTTTGGTTTGCCACGCGGGCGCAGATTGCCCATGCTTGGCGCGAAGGTTTGGGCCTGCCTTCCTGGAAACCGACAGCCTGCCCAACCGGCTTTGCGGACCTTGGCGAGGAGCAGGACCAGCCTTGACGCGCGATCTCATCGGCTATGCTGGCCAGTGGCCGGATTTCACTTGGCCCAACGGAACGCGTTTGGCAGTCTCTGTCGTCGTGAACTTTGAAGAGGGCGCTGAACAGCAAATCCTCGATGGTGACCAAACGAACGAGCGGATTGGCGAAGTCCTATCGGTGGTGCCAGAGGGCCGTTCCGACCCTGGACAGGCCCAGATTTTTGCCTATGGCATCCGAGCCGGTGCATGGCGCATGGCCGATGCACTTCGCCGTTTTGACATCCCTATGACGCTGTTTGCCTGCGGACGCGCTGCCGAGCGCGCCGCGCTGGTACTATCGATGCTTTCCTCGGGTGGGCACGAGGTGGCGTGCCATGGTTGGCAGTGGCGGCCGCACGCAGACTATCAGGATCGGGAAACCGAGGCGGCTGATCTCGACAGGGCAGCCGATGCAATCGCCTCGGCGACGGGCCACAAACCCCTGGGTTTCTTTTGCCGGGGAGCCGAGAGCCCATGGACCAGAGATCTGCTGGTGGAGCGGCGCTATCGGTACACCTCCAATGGCTTTGACGATGATCTGCCCTACCGAGACCCCAGCGGACTGCTCGTCGTACCCTACGCTCTCGACAGCAATGACATGAAGTTCTTTCACCCCAATGGTTTTGTGCGATCCTCGGAAATGGTCGATTACATTCGTGACGCTTTGGATGTGTTGGAAGCGGAAGCTGCGGCAGGCCACCCTCGTCTCTTGAACATTGGGTTTCACCTTCGGATTGTCGGCAGGCCGGGTCGGTTCAAGGCCTTCCAAAACGTTCTTGAGGAGCTGGATCGGCGTCGTGAGCGGTTGTGGTTGGCGCAGCGTATACAAATTGCCAACGCTTTCGCCGAGGCCGTTCCTTGAGACTTGCGCTGATCAATCCAAACACGTCCGCCGACACGACAGCGGCTATGGTCAGGATCGCCAACGAGGTCGCTTCAGATGAAGCCCGGATCGCTGGCTTCACCGCACCATTTGGGGCCGAACTGATCACCGATGAACCCTCACTTGACCTAGCGGATGGTGCCGTTCGGGCGATGGCGCCAGAGCTTACCGGATTTGATGGAGTGATCGTCGCTGCCTTCGGTGATCCCGGTCGTGAGAGCCTTCTCGCCCAACTCGAAGTCCCTGTGGCAGGCATTGCGGAAGCTGGCATGGCGGAGGCCGCAGCGGGTGGGCGGCGGTTTGCGGTCGTTACGACCACGCCGGAGCTTCGCCAAAGGATAAGCGAGACAGCTGCGTCCCACGGCCACCGGAACTTTGCCGGAACGTGGACCACCGGTGGTGATCCGGCCGCCTTGATGCGTGATCCTGATGGCCTCGAAGATGCGCTTGAGAGCACGATCACGGCAGCTGTTGGGCAAGCGAAAGTCGACGCAATCATTATTGGCGGCGGCCCGCTCGCCGTGGCGGCCCGTGCTCTGGCGCCGCGAGCACCGGTCCCGCTGATCGAACCCTTGCCTGCTGCGGTTCGACTGGTCATGGCACGTGCATCGGACGGGCACATCCCATGAAGCAGATGTTGGTCACCGCTGATCGCATCCTGACAGGGTTCCAGGACGATGGATCACCCTCAATCGTTGAAGACGCTGGCCTGCTGATCGCCGGATCGCGCATCGAAAAGATCGGCAATGCCGGTGAATTGCGGAAAGCTCATCCGGGCGTTTACGAGGTTGGTGGGCGGAACCAGGTCGCGATACCCGGTTTGATCAATGCGCATCATCATGTCGGCCTGACGCCCTTTCAAATGGGCGCTCGCGACCAGCCGTTGGAACTCTGGTTCCCCGAGCGTTTGGCCATGCGTGACGTCGATCCGCGTTTGGACACGCTGTACGCAGCTTTCGAGATGATTGCGTCGGGGGTGACGACGGTCCAGCACCTGCATAGCCGCGCACCGGGTGACGTCGATGCGGTGATTGCGAGGGCCAACCGCATTATCGGCGCCTATACGGAGCTTGGAATGCGGGCATCGTATTCGTTTGCTCTGCGCGATCAAAATCGCATGATTTATGAAGCGGACGAGGTCTTTGTTGCGTCGCTTCCTACCGAGTTACAGGCGCCCACTGCGGCCTATCTTAGCGGTTTTGGTCTTCCCTTAGAGGACCAAATCTCCGTCTTTCATGCCCTGCGTGAGCAGTGGGCGGCAGACCCGTTGATCGGCATCCAAATCGCACCCTCCAATCTGCACTGGTTATCCGAGGCCGCCCTCGAAAGTGCCGCCTTGATGGCCGAGGAGACCGGCGCAGCCGTACACATGCATCTGCTTGAGACCCCATACCAGGCTGAATATGCGCGGCGGCGTACAGGTGGATCGGCGCTGGAGCATGTCGATTCGTTCGGATTGATCGGACCCAACCTGACGATCGGGCACGGGGTCTGGATGACGTCGGATGATTTGGCGCTTCTATCCGAGCGTGGGGGGTGTCTGTGCCACAATTGCTCGTCCAACCTACGGCTCAAGAGTGGAACAGCCGACTTGAATGCCTTTCTTGAGAGCGGTGTCCCGGTGGCGCTGGGTATCGATGAAGCAGGCATCAATGATGACCGCGATATGCTGCAGGAGATGCGTCTCGCCCTGACGCTGCACCGGCCATCCGGTCATGGGGCACCCGCTCCTTCGGCGGATCAGATCTTACGCATGGCGACCGAGCATGGTGCAGCCACCACGCCATTTGCAGGCCACATCGGGCGGCTGGAAATCGGCGGATATGCCGACATCGTCCTGCTGGATTGGACCAGTGTGACGTCACCCTATCAGAACCCGGCACTCCCGATCACAGACGTTCTGGTGCGCCGCGCAAAACCGAATGCGGTGGAAACCGTGATCATTGGCGGTGAGGTTGTGCTGCACGGTGGTCAGTTCACAAACGTGGATGGGGCGGAGGTCCACGCCGAAATCGCGCGCACGCTCAACCGGTCCGACACGGCAGAAGAAGCGAGACTTCGACGCCTTGCTGCGGACCTGATTGAGCCGGTGCGGCAGTTTTACAAGGACTGGATATGAATACGCGCTCCGTGTTGGTGACCGAGCCGTCTTGTGCTGGATGGCCCAGGCAAGCGGTCGTACCCACTACTGCGGTGCCGACCTGACACACCTACGTATCGAAGGTCATCGCGGCCTAGAGCGCCGGCTTAGCTTGGCTGCCGAGAAAACTCGCCAGCTCAGCGTGCTGGGGTAACGCGCTCAAGGTACCATGTCGCGAAATCGAAATGGCTGCAGCGGCCGCGCCGACACAACCAGCCGCACGAATATCCTGTTCATTGAAGGACAGCCAGGACCGCCCTTTGCGAAAAAGCGCTGCAAGCAGCGCGCTTTGATACGTATCTCCGGCACCGGTAGCATCAACGACCGTGCAGGGCTTGGCGGGAAGGTGAACGTCCTCTTCCTCCCCTTTATGCCGCTGGAAGACAGCGCCGTCTTTTCCCATCGTTGTGATGATGAAGGTGGTCGCTGGCGTTTTTCCTAAGTTTCCAGGGGTCGGCTCTGCGCCGTGCGTACGTGCTGGTAGATAATAGGCCTGTGCTTCCATCTTGTTGACGAAGACCATCGCGGCTCGCGGAAGAAGCTGCGCAAACTCAGCGCGTACTGGAGAGGGGTTAAACACAACCGGCATGCCCTTCTTGTGCGCTGTTTCAAACAGCTCGGTTGTTGTGACGGCACCGAGGTTGCCCTGGAGCACCATCACATCGCCGGGGACCGCCTCAGCCAAGACCGGCAAGATTGTTGGCGCGTCCAAAGCTTCTGCACACTGATTAGTGGTGATGATCGCGTTGCCACCATCCGGTGTGGTCATCACAACAGACATGTCCGTGGCCGCCGTGGGGACGGTAACGAAACGGACGTCCATGGGTTCATGTGCCAATGCCGCTCGGACGGTTTCAGCGCGCGCATCCTCGCCCAGACCGGCTATCAGGGTGACGTCAACGCCGGCGCGCGCCAGAACGATTGCTTGGTTTGCGCCTTTGCCGCCCACATCGCGGCTGCGCGGAGTTGCGTGAATAGATTCGCCCTCGACCGGCAAGGCCTCCACGAGGAATGTCTCATCTACAACGGCGTTACCGATGACGTAGGCGCGCATGCGAGATGAACCCTCTTCGCTGAGTTACGCTGGTCGCGGCTGTCGCAAACCATGCTGTCGGGTCGTTGGCACCAGGCGTTTCTCCCTGGACAAACGTCTTAAGCAAATCGGTTGACATTTGTCGCAGTTCCACGTGTTAATGCGTTTACTAAACCGCTTTACAAGAGGTCAAGCGTTTGTCGCGTAACCGGCACAGTCTGAAGGATGTCGCCAAGCGTGCCGATGTGTCGGTGGCAACGGTTTCGCGCTATCTGAACGGCTTCCTCGAGCTGCCGAACCGCACACGTGAGCGGGTCGACCGCGCCGTCGCCGACCTTGATTATCGGCCCAATCCTCATGCCCGCAGGCTGAGCCTTGGAAAATCCGACACTATCGCACTGATCATTCCGGACATCGCCAACCCGTTTTTCTCTCGCATGGCGGCAGCTATCGAAGCGTGTGCGGCCGAGCGGGACAAAATGGTAACGCTGCACGCGACTATGAATCGGGCTGACCGCGAGATGGCGGCGCTCGATAACGCCCTGAGGAACTTGGTCGACGGGCTGGTTTTCATGACCAACCACATGCCTTCGCCGAAGATGGCGGAGATGATCAATCGGTTCTCGCGCGCGGTCATCCTCGATGAAACCATTGAGGGCGTCCGCGCTCCGCACATCCTGTGTGATAATGAACAAGGCGGCTATCTGGCGGGCAAACGGCTTCGCGAGGCAGGCCATAAACGGGTCGCTTATTTCGGCGGTCGTGATGATCTGGCTAGTACCTCGGCGCGTCTTCAGGGTCTGCAACGCGGGCTTGGGTTGGAAACACCCTTGCGCAGCTACGCGACCGAGCATGCGGCCGCTTCCGGGCGAGAATTGGCCCAGCGCTTCCTGCGGGAACGCGACGGTGAAACGGCTCTGTTTGTCGGCTCTGACGAGTTGACTGTAGGCGTGATGGAAGTCTTCGGCGAGCGCAGCGTTCGAATTCCAGAAGACATCTCACTGGTCAGTTTCGACAATGTACGGTCTCTCCATCTGTTCGCGCCAGCCATCACTGCCGTTGAGCAGCCCGTGGACGCTATGGGCCGTCGCGCCGTGCAGATGCTGATCGACGGACAATGGGACGACCCGCGCTTTCTGGAAAGCCGGGTTGTCATGCCCGTACAGCTCATCGATCGTCACTCGGTGAGTTCGCCGCCCGTTTTTGCCCCCCCCAACCACAAGAAAGCCTCAGCAGAGGCCTAAACAGGAGACTGACAATGACATCCAAGCTGAGATCAACACTGCTTGCAGCGACCGCCGCCCTCGGCCTTGCCGCGGCGCCCGCGCTGGCGGACGAAACATTCGCTCTGGTCCAAATCAACCAGCAGGCGCTGTTCTTCAACCAGATGAACGAGGGTGCAACCGAAGCTGCGGCAGGCATGGGCGATGAGCTTGTGATCTTCAACGCCAACAACGATCCGGCGGCCCAAAACAGCGCTATCGAGACCTATATCGAGCAAGGTGTGGATGGGATCGTTGTTGTCGCAATCGACGTCAATGGCATTATGCCCGCTGTCGAGCAGGCGGTGGATGCGGGCATTCCCGTTGTGGCCGTTGATGCGGTGCTGCCCGAAGGACCTCATGCGGCCCAGGTTGGCGTTGATAACGCCTCCGCTGGCGCCATGATGGGCGAGTTCTTCCTTGAGTACATGGCGGCCGAGATGGGTGGTTCGGCCAAGGTTGGCATCGTCGGTGCACTGAACTCGTCGATCCAGAACATTCGCCAGGCTGGGTTCGTTGAAACGATTGAAGGCGCTGACGGCGTTGAAATGTCGACGGTCGTCGACGGCCAGAATGTTCAGGACATCGCGCTTGCTGCGGCTGAGAACCTGATCACCGCCAACCCGGACCTTGATGCGATCTACGCAACCGGCGAACCGGCACTTCTTGGCGCAATCGCCGCCGTCGAAAGCCAGGGGGCGCAGGACGACGTGAAGGTCTTTGGTTGGGACCTGACGGTACAGGCTATCAGCGGTATCGAGGCTGGCTACGTTGTTGCCGTCATCCAACAGGACCCCTCGCAAATGGGTGCGACAGCGGTTGAGATCCTTGGTGATCTTGCTGGTGGCGGCTCCACCGAAGCGAATGTCGCGGTGCCGGTTACGATCGTCACTTCCGACAATGTGGACGATTTCCGCAGCATCTTCGAGTAATGCTCGCTTCTCCCATAAACAGCAGCAAGCCGGAGGGTTCCGTACCCTCCGGCTCACCCGGTGGCGCCAACGTGCCGCCGCGTATCGCTCTGCGCGGCATTCGCAAGACCTTTGGTTCTATCGAGGCGCTGCGCGGTGTCGATCTTGAGATTCAGCCGGGAGAATGCGTCGGGCTGATTGGCGATAACGCCGCTGGCAAGTCGACCCTGACAAAGATTATTTCCGGAACCTACATCGCTGATGCCGGTACGATCCATGTCGATGGCGAGCTGGTCCACTTCTCAAACCCGTCAGATGCGCGTGCGCGTAACATCGAAATGGTGTTTCAAGACCTTAGCCTGTGCGACCATATCGATGTCATGGGAAACCTGTTTCTGGGCAGGGAAGAGACCCGTTGGTCCTTTCTCAACAGCGCATCGATGAAAACGCATGCGCGTGCCATGCTTGATGCACTCGACATCCGAATTCCGAAGCTCAACGCCAAAGTCGCGCAGTTATCGGGTGGACAGCGTCAGGCTATCGCCATCGCGCGTGCAGCGTCGTTTGAGCCACGCGTTCTCATCATGGACGAACCCACGTCCGCGCTTGCGGTCGCCGAAGTCGAGGCCGTGCTTCGGTTGATCAACCGCGTGAAGGCGCGCGGTGTTGCGGTCATTCTGATCACCCACCGGCTGCAGGACCTTTTCCAGGTCTGCGACAAGATCGCGGTGATGTATGAAGGGACCAAAGTCGCCGAGCGCGCAATTGCCGACACCAATCTCGAAGACCTTGTCCGACTGATTGTTGGAAAAGGGGAAGCCTTGTGAGCGTCATCTATACTGAGCGAGGTGAGGGCTCCGCCCTGGCGGATTTCATCGCCGAGCACGCGCAAGTGCTTTCGATTGCGTTCTTCTTTCTGGTTTGCGTCATTTTCTTTTCGCTGATGACAGACGTCTTCCTGACGCCGCGCAACCTGCTCAATGTTTTGCGCCAGGCCGCGCCGATCCTGATCGTCGCTGTGGCGATGACGTTTGTGATCATCACCGCTGGCATCGATCTGTCGGTCGGCTCTCAGGTCGCCCTCGTCAATGCCGCCGCAGCGATCATTCTGTCGATGGGCGTCCCATGGCCAATTGTCGTGATCGCCATGCTTGTCTTCGGCGCCTCAATCGGCTTCGCGCAAGGCTGGTTTGTGGCCTACCAGGGCATTCCGGCCTTTATCGTCACGCTGGCCGGGCTCTCAATTCTGCGTGGTGCCGCGCTCTACATGACGCAAGGTTTCTCCATTCCGATCAGCGATGTGCCCGGTTTTTTTGCGCTGGGGCGCGGCACGCTCATGGGCATCCCGATACCAGCAATCATTGCTTTGAGTATCGCGGCCATCGGCTGGCTCGTCCTCAGCCGTAACCTTTATGGCCGGCGTGTTATCGCTGTGGGTTCCAACCCCGAAGCGGCACGGCGTGTCGGCATGCCAGCCAAGGGAACGATTACGACCGTCTATATGCTCACGGGCATCGCTTCGGCTATCGCGGGCCTTCTTATCGCTGCCAGGCTTGGCTCCGGTTCGTCCAATGCGGCGGTCGGCTTCGAACTGCAGGTGATCGCGGCGGTGGTACTGGGCGGCACATCGCTGTTCGGTGGGCGCGGTTCGATATTGGGAACGGTGCTTGGCACGCTGACCATCGCGGTTATCGGCAATGGGCTGATCCTGATGCATATCTCCCCGTTCTTCACGCAGATCGTGACGGGTGCGATTATCCTGATCGCTATCTGGCTGAACACGCGCATCTTCACAGCGAGCTTCTCGTTCAAATCCAAGGTGAAAAACGAGCGTGAAAGCGGAACGGGGGCATCTACCCGTGCAGACCCTGTCGAGCCGTCGGCACAAACCCAGAGCGATGGATAGCAGGGCCATGCAGACGATTTCCAGCAATGATGGCCGGGCAATCGAGGACCTGTTCGGACGGCCCAAAGCCCTGATCGGAATGATCCATTGCCCGCCGCTACCTGGCGCGCCGCGCTATCGCGGTGCGAGCATGGAGATGATTATCGACGCCTGCCTGCGCGATGCGCAGGCGCTTGTTTCCGGTGGCATGCATGGGCTGATCGTGGAAAACCATGGCGATATCCCCTTTTCGAAGCCCGAGGATATCGGGCCCCATACCGCCGCCTGCCTGTCGGTCATCGCCGACCGTCTCAATCAGCGTTTTGCGGTGCCCCTTGGCATCAATGTTCTTGCCAATGCGCCCATCCAAGCTTTTGCCACTGCCTGTGCGGCGGGCGCAAACTTCATCCGCGTGAACCAGTGGGCCAACGCTTATGTGGCCAATGAGGGGTTCATGGAGGGCAGGGCGGCTGAGGCCATGCGGTATCGCTCGCTGCTGCGCGCCGAGTGGATCAAAGTGTTCGCCGACGCTCATGTGAAGCACGGCAGCCACGCCATTATGGCCGACCGTTCGGTGGCAGAACTTACGCGTGATCTGGCGTTCTTTGATGCCGATGCCGTCATCGCAACGGGGCAGCGAACGGGCGACAGTGCGACGCTCGATGAACTGAAGGAGGTGGCCAGCGCCACCCATCTGCCGGTGCTTGTCGGTTCTGGCGTGAACCCGGACAATGTCGGTGAAATCCTCTCGGTGGCGGACGCGGTGATCGTTGCGTCGTGCCTCAAGGAAGGTGGGGTTTGGTGGAATCCGGTTGAGCCGGAGCGGGTCCGAGCGTTTGTAGATGCCGCCAAGCCTGCCCTCGACGGGGTTGCATGAGCCTTTCCGGCACGATCCTCGAACGCAATGAAGCGGTTTTGAACGCGATGCTGACCCATCGCTTTGTGGAGGATGTCTGCGCCGACGGGTTACCCATTGAGGTCTTCAAGCGCTACCTCGCCTACGAGGGTGCATTCGTTGAGACAGCCATTGCAATCTTCAGTTTTGCGACAGCGCGCGCGCCTGACATGGACGCCAAACGATGGATGATTGGCGTTCTGGACGCGTTGGCCAACGTGCAGGTGCCCTATTTTGAGGAGCGCTATCGCACGTTGGATATCGAACGGCCGGACACTTTGCCGGACGATGCTCGCGCCTTTGATACGGGCATGCTTGAACTTGCCGAACAAGGCAGCTTTCTTGACATCCTGACAGCGATGTTTGCGGCGGAATGGATGTACTGGACGTGGTGTAAGCGCGCTTCGAAGATCGACCTTTCCAACCAGGACCTTGCTGCGTGGATCAGGCTGCATGTCGATGATGCGTTCGCTGCCCAAGCGCTCTGGCTCAAGGACGCAATAGACCGCTACGGGGTACCTCAGGATAGTGATCGTCTTTCCCAGGTCTTTGGCACGGTGACAGCGCTCGAAATACGCTTTCACGATGCGCCCTACGTCGTGAAGGACGTCGGATGACCCATAGATTTTCCAGTACCGTCATGAGTGTATTGGGGCCCGTCTCGGCTGACGGACTTGGCCCGACCTTGATCCATGAGCACATCCTCAACGATTGCACATGCTGGTGGCGGGGCTGCGATCCGACCTTCCAATCGCCCATCCGCGATGTGCCGGTGACGCCCGATATTCTGTGGCAGCTACGGAATGATCCGTTTGCAAACAAGCACAATTGTGCGCTTGACGACGAGGCGCTTGCCATCTGTGAGATTGGCTTGTTTCGCGGCGAGGGCGGGCGGACGATTGTGGATCCGACCTGTCAGGGGATTGGACGCAATCCCAAAGCGCTCCAGCGGATTGCCAAGGCAAGCGATCTCACCATCATCATGGGGTCGGGCTACTATCTGGAAAGCTCGCACCCCGATCACTTAGCTTCGATGAGCGCGGAGGATGTTTCGGCGGAACTGATTGCCGAAGCGACAAATGGCGTCGGCGATACCGGCGTGCGTATCGGCCTTATCGGTGAAATCGGCGTGTCCGCGGACTTCACCAGCGAGGAGCGCAAATCCTTGCGCGGCGCGGCTATGGCTGCGGTCGAGACGGGTTTGCCATTGATGGTTCATTTGCCCGGTTGGGAGCGATTGGCGCATGAGGTTCTCGATTTGACCGAAGCTGAAGGCCACCCGTCCGACCGGGTGATCCTGTGCCATATGAATCCCAGCTTTGATGATGTGCCCTACCAAACATCGCTGGCTGAGCGCGGGGCTTTCATTGAGTTCGACATGATGGGCATGGACTTCTGGTACGATGATCAACAGGTCCAATGCCCAAGCGATGAGCCGACTTGCCATGCGATCGTCCGGCTGGTCGAAAAAGGTTTCGGCGCCCAGGTACTTTTATCGCAGGACGTCTTTCTGAAGATGATGCTTTGCCACTATGGCGGCAACGGATACGCGCATGTATCCCGCTTTGTCCTGCCGCGCCTTGCGCGCATGGGGCTGTCGCCTGACCAACTCACCATGTTGATGGTGGATAATCCAAGGCGCGCGCTGTTGCAGCGCATCGTATCCTAACGCAGCCTGAAAGGAGCGAAACCGATGCCCAAAGTCCTTCTTGTCGGAGAGAGCTGGGTCAGCGCCGCAACCCACTTCAAGGGGTTCGATCAATTCGGAAGCGTGACGTTCCACACGGGCTCCAAACCATTCCTGAAGGCGATGGCGGCCGAGGGTATCGACGTGACGCACATGACGGCGCATGACGCCGCCGAAGACTTTCCGCTGACAATGGAAGGCCTTGAGGCCTATGACGTGATCATGCTGTCCGACATTGGCGCAAACACCCTTTTGCTGCATCCCGATGTCTGGCTTCGCGGTCAGCGCGTGCCGAACCGCGTCAGGCTGTTGGAACAGTGGACCCGCAAGGGCGGCGGCTTGATTATGATCGGGGGCTACTTTTCCTTTCAAGGCATCGATGGACGTGCCCGCTGGCACAAAACGCCCGTCGAGACCGCCCTGCCCGTGACCTGTTTGTCATCTGACGATCGGCTTGAAATTCCAGAGGGAACAACGCCGGTCGTGGATCAGGCTAACCATCCTATTCTTAATGGTGTGCCAAGCGACTGGCCCTACCTTCTGGGGATCAATGAGGTCGCACCAAAAGAGAGCACCAGCCCTATCCTCAGCCTGCCTAAAGAGCAGAATGGCCTGCCGTTGCTCGTCGCGTGGATATATGGCGAAGGGCGCAGTGTTGCCTGGACGTCGGACATGAGCGAACATTGGTTGCCGACGCCGTTTGTGGAATGGGCGGGGTATCAGAGGCTCTTCGCCAACATGGTACGCTGGGCAGCTCGGACCATCTAGATCAATGCGATCAGCCGGTTGGCAGCGGGGAGTTTATACGCAGATTGGATAGCGCCTAACCGGCATTGGCCCCTTGCTATGAACAGCTGACGACGTGGCCTGACGGTCTAAAGGCTTGTGCCCATCAAATCAGGATATCGTTTGCCAGATCGGCGCGTGTGGTGTTCTCGATGGTGAATGTGTTGGGTCCGAAGGTGAAGACGACGTCGCCCGCGACATCGGCGGCGAAGGACAGCGCGCCGTTGACGCTCGCGAAACCGAAGGCGGTCAGATCAAGCTGGTCGATATCATCCTCGAAGTCCGTGACGGTGTCATTGCCATAGGCTGGCGCGAAGATGAACGTGTCGACCCCCGTGCCGCCCGTCAGCGTGTCGGTGCCGGTACCGCCATCAAGGGTGTCATCATCCTCGCGGCCCTGCAGCGTGTCGTCACCGGCACCGCCCGACAGCTGATCATTGCTCGCACCGGCCTGGATGAAGTCGTTGCCGTCCTCTCCCAACAGGGTGTCCTCGCCGAAGCCGCCGAACAGGAAGTCGTCGCCGATCCCGCCCTCGAGCAGATCATCGCCCGAGCCTGACGAGATGAAGTCGTTGCCCGCCTGACCGCGGGACGTGTCGTCCCCCGCGCCACCGAACAGGCGATCATTGTCGCCACCGCCGTTCAGCGTGTCATTGTCCGCCCCACCCGCCATGACGTCATTGCCGGCATTGCCCGACAGCACATCGATGCCGCCGCCGCCATTGAGATTGTCATTGCCGTCGCCGCCGATGAGCGCGTCATTGCCGCCACCGCCGGTGAGGATGTCGTTGGAGGCTCCGCCATCAAGGGTGTCGTTACCCAGTTCGCCGTTGAGATTGTCGAAGTCCGCACCCCCAAACAGCCGGTCATCGCCATCACCGCCATTGAGGGTATCGTTGCCCGCACCGCCGATAAGCAGATCATTGTCGTCGCCACCGTTCAGCGTATCGCGACCACCGCCGCCATTGAGGGTGTCCTCACCGGCATCGCCGTCAAGCGTATCCGTCCCGCCACCGCCATCGAGGGTGTCATTGCCATTGCCACCGCTCAACCCATCGGTACCGGACTGACCGCGCAGCGTGTCATCGCCTTCGCCACCATCAAGGGTGTCATTGCCGACATTGCCATTGAGCGTGTCGTTACCAGCATCACCGTTCAGCGTGTCCGTGCCGTCGCCAGCGCTGAGCACATTGGTCTCGCCATCACCAACCAAGATGTCCGCGAAGGCTGAACCTATAACGACTTCAACCTCGCTAAGCGTGTCGCCTTGCGCGTCTCCGCCTACGCCTGGTGTGCCGTCGAGAAAGACCTGAACACCCGCACTTGATTGGGAATAGTCCGCAACATCCGTTCCGTCCCCACCCTCGAGGGTATCTGCGCCACCGCCGCCTGCCAGCGTGTCATCGCCGTCTTCACCAGAAAGGATGTTGTCGTTTGCGTCCCCGCTCAAACTGTCGTCGTGGTCGGTACCGGAGATATTTTCAAAAGCGGATAGTACGTCACCTTCAGCGTCACCTCCTTGACCTGTGCCAGCCGACAGATCGACCGTTACTCCGCTGGGGGAGCTGGAATAGCTGACGGTATCGCCAATCACTCCGTGCAAACCGCCGTCCAGATCATCGGCACCGCCTCGGCCTTCGATCACGTCGTCGCCATCGCGCCCGTCGAGATCGTTCGCATCGTCATTTCCGCGGACCGTATCGCCACCGCTTCCGGCGCTGACGTTCTCAAAATCCCGTATGGTCGCAACCTGAAGAGCGAACAGGCCGGAAGGAACGAAGACCTCGGTTTCGAGGTCAACCCGAAATCCACTTGAGAATGTCTCAAAGGCAAAGGTGTCCGTACCGTCGCCACCGTCGAACAGCGTCAGGACCCGTCCCACCGTTCCGATGCCAGCCTGACCAACACCGATGATGCCGTAGCCGATGGTATCGTCGCCATCTTCGCCGAAGATCCGATCGGTGCCGGGAGCGGGAAAACCGTTACCGGTTCCGCTGAGAAGCAGGATTGTATCTGCCCCATCGCCGCCAAAAATCTCGTTGTTGCCGGAATCGCCAAACAGAACATCGCTGAAAGCGGAACCGATGATGTTTTCAAAACCGCTTAGCATGTCGAGGCCCGCGCCCCCGGTGTTCTGCTGCGCGGTTTGTGCAAGATCGACGAGTACGGCCTGGCTCGCATTGGCGTACGAAACCGTATCCTCGCCGCCGCCGCCGTCGAGCAAATCGTTGCCGTCGCCTCCCTCAATCGTATTGGCGCCCGTATCGCCGGTGAGAGCATCGTTGAAGTCGGAGCCGATCAGGTTCTCGATATTGATCAGCGTGTCGAACCCGCCTGCTTGCGTTTGCTGCCCAGACCCTTGAAGGGTCAGGTCGACAAAAACAAAGCCCTGGGCATCTTTGTAGGAGACAGTGTCGCCAACGGTGTCATGGGTGCCGCCATCCACCGTATCGTCGCCCAGCAAAGCGACCAGCACATCATCGCCAGCCCCGCCCTCCAGCGTATCCTCGCCTTCGCCACCATCGATAAAGTCGTTGCCCTCGCCGCCATCGATCGTGTCATCGCCCATCTGGCCGAAAAGCTGATCGTCCCCGGTGCCGCCGTAAATCCGGTCATCTCCACCAGGTCCGACGGTGCCAGGATTGGCGAGAGTGAAGGGCTGAAACTCGCCGTAGATGACATCATCGCCCTCTTCGCCGTCCAGACGATCATCGCCGCCCGTGACAACTGAGTTATCCTCCACGCGATTGGCATCTCCCACGATGAGATCATCGCCGGTTCCGCCGTCGATAATATCATTCCCGCCAAAAAGCTGGGCGCTGCCGTCAAGCGTCGCCACGTCGCCGTAAAGCCGGTCATCACCGCCGCCGCCATCGATGATGTCGGCCCCGCCGTTGAGCGTCAGGGTTCCGGCATTTCTGGTGAACAGAACGTCGCCAGTAATTGTGTTGCGTCCCACCCCGCCGGTGAGGGTGTCGTTGCCGAAGTTGGCGGTTCCGCTGCTGCCTTCTAGCTCCTCCACGTCTCCGATGATCTGGATGCGCGCAAAGGACGGACTGCCCGGGACGTCAGGTGAGATATCGGTGATCGTATCCCCTGCAAAAACCGTGACCACGGTTCCGCTTATCGTCTCATCCTGGGTATCGCCAATCGCTCGCGTGACCCGCACGCTGCCAAACGGTTGGCCAAGATCGGGCGTGTTGATGGTGATGGTGTCGCTGGCGCTTGCTTGGCCTGAAAAAAGGCCGCCAGAAAAATCACCGGAGAACGTCCCAAACCCTGTGAACAGTATCGTGTCCGGCGAGGGGGCAATGCTGTTCCCGACGCCATCGGCAGCAAAACCATCCTGATCGCCCGCAAGGGTGATCATGTCGGACTGGTTCAGATAGGCCGAGGTGATCCTGGAGAAGGAGTCGATGAAGAGATCGGGGTTCACCGCAAGCGGGCTTGAACCGTAGTCGATGACCATATCGATGCTGCCATCAACGCCCGTATCGAAGTCTGCGCGCTGCACCGAGCCGGCGGTTGGGGGCGCGCTCGTTCCATTGCCATAGACGAACGTACCGATCAGCGTGACGCCCAAGTCGCCATTGCTGCTTGTCCAGGCAAAAGTTCCGACCGTGCTCGACGTGATCGAACCGATCACTGCGCCAGAATTATCAGTGAGGCCCCAGCGGAAGGTGCTGAACGGCGTTACGCTTCCGACCGGTGACGTGATGGTTGCCATGTTTTTCGCCCCTTAACTCGCCATAACGGCTGCGGCCGTCCGTCGACGTGTACCCAAATCCCTGGCACAGGAGCGTTGCAGACTAAACCTTGCAGGTCCACCGCCATTGCTGTGATCTACGTTACGGAACGTTCGAACTTTGGGCGCAAACGCAGGCGGCTACTGTTGCGTTTGCGGCGGGCTGCGCAGGAAGAGAATAAGGTTTTGACCGTCACCGCCGAAAGGCGTTCCGGTTGATCGGTGAACGTTAGGCGCGGCTGATCATGCCGCGCGACCTCGGCGCGGGAATAGGTGACGACCTTCCGGACGCGGCATCAGATCAAAATGTCATCGGCAAGCTGCGCTTGGGTGGTGTTCTCGATCGTGAAGGTATTGGGACCGAAGGTGAAGACCACATCTCCTGCCACGTCGCTTGCGAACGACAGCGCGCCGCCGACGCTGGCGAAGTTGAACGCCGTCAGATCCAGTTCGTCGATGTTGTCCTGGAAGTCTGTAACTGTGTCGTCGCCGAAGCCCGATGCGAAAACGAAGGTATCAGCGCCCGTGCCGCCTATCAGCGTATCAACGCCGGAGCCTCCATTCAGCAGGTCAGACCCCTCTCGCCCTTCCAGCGTGTCGTTGCCTGAACCACCGAACAGGCTATCGTTGCTGGCGCCCGCTTGCAGAAAATCGTTGCCAGCTTCACCGAGCAAGGTGTCTTCGCCGAATCCGCCGAACAGGCTGTCATTGTCGTTTCCCCCTTCAAGGGTATCGTCCCCGGAGCCCGACGAGATGAAGTCATTGCCCGCCTGACCGCGGGAGATGTCATTTCCGGCTCCGCCGAAGAGCCGGTCATTACCACCACCACCGTTCAGGGTATCATTATCGGCGCCACCGGCCATAACGTCATTACCGGCATTCCCCGACAGCACGTCGATACCCCCGCCGCCGTTCAGATTGTCATTTCCGTCGCCGCCAATGAGAGAATCATTTCCAGCGCCACCGGCAAGGATGTCGTTCGATGCTCCGCCATCAAGGGTATCGTTGCCGACCTCACCGTTCAGAGTATCGAAGTCCGCACCGCCGAAGAGCCGATCATTGCCATCGCCGCCATTCAACGTGTCGTTGCCTGCACTACCCAGTAGAAGGTCATCATCCGCCCCGCCGTTGAGGGTATCGCGCCCGCCGCCGCCGTTCAGGGTGTCTTCCCCGACGTCGCCGTTGAGGGTGTCGGTTCCGGCCCCACCTTCAAGTGTGTCGTTGCCCTCACCACCATTCAGCTCATCGGTCCCATTCTGACCGCGTAGGGTATCGTTGCCGTTATCGCCATTGAGCGTATCATTGCCGATATTGCCATTGAGGGTATCGTTCCCACCAGAGCCAAAGAGTGTATCGGCTCCATTATTCCCGAGAATGATGTTGTCCGAACCATCTCCGGCAAGAATGTCGGCCAGGCCGCTTCCAAAAATGTTTTCGAACTCTGAGAAGGTGTCGCCAGTCGCATCACCACCAGAAGCCGAACTATTCAACAGGTTGATTGAAACAGCGGCTACACTGTTGGCATAGCTAAGCGTGTCATTGCCCGGTCCCCCATCAAGATTGTCGGCTCCGGGGCCGCCCTCTACAGTATCGTTACCTTCGAGTGCCCTGATTACATCGTTACCATTGGTACCCGACAAATTGTTCGCCTGGTCGTTGCCCAAAATTGGTTCGACATCATCATTAAGGATAGTCCCGACACCCCTATTGTCACCTGGATTCGCAACGGAGGCGTTTAGCGTCACATCGAGGAAGAACGTCTCGTCCACCTCAAAGTCTAATTCGCCAATGATATCGATGGCTACCGATGTGATGGTTTGCCCCGCAGCGAAGGCGATTGAGCCGTTCTTAGCGACATAGTCCTGTCCGGCGATGGCTGTGCCGTCAGCGGTGGCGAAGTTGAAGGTCAGGTCGCTGGTGGACGCTCGCGACAGCGACACCTCAAACACCGCCTGCGTCGTGCCGCCTGTGCCTTCGGTGATCACCGGGTCG